>DATKNW010000046.1:0-67140 GCA_035541135.1 Verrucomicrobiia bacterium | reverse complement strand
CCAACCAAGTAAAGACTAAAGTCACACCCGTTTGGTAACCTCGCCCAATCGGGGCGACAGGCAAATGCCAAATAACCAGACCCGACACCACGTTGTTATGGGGCGAGAGCGGACGGCGCGAGTGCGTGGCGTGGTCGGATTGGTCACGAGGGCGGACCTGACCCCTGTTACGGCTTCTCGTGGGTAACGAGAAATAGAACGGCGCCATAGAAGAGGATTATCCACATGCCAGAACGGCGAGTGTCAGACAATCCAAAGCGATACTGAATAACCCCGTCACCTCGAAAGTCGTATTGCAGAAGATTTCTAAAGGTTTCCAGCTTGTCGAGGTTGTCGCGGGTTGTCGGGATATAGCGGGGGTTGAAGGTATCGAAACGGTAGTCGTAATCCGGGTAGTAGAAGTACAATAGCCCTTTAACGACTCGTCTGACGAAGCGCTCAACCCGATCGGGATCCACTGGAAATTGCGCAACATCAATCAGCCCTTCCTGCTCGGACGAGAGCTTCGTGTCCTCTATGCTGTTGAGCAACGATTCACGAAACGCTGGACTGCGAATCATTGTGCCGGGAACGACTTTGTTTGTCAGAATCCAGTCTCCGGCTGGTGTCGCACCAAGGGATGCGGAGAACCATGCACGAACGGCTTCGTCATCCTTTGCGAAAGCATTATTGCACGAAGCGCAGCATGGCACTGTAATCAGATTCGATGGGCGTGGTTCTGGAAAGAACCCCCTCGGCGGTATGTGATCTTTCGTGCTTGGGTTCAAATCTCCACACAGGTAGCAGCCTATCCGCTTCTGACTCATGGCGTTGCTCCACTCCCTGGCTCAATCCGACATTTCCAATGCATCGCAGTCAAATTTGATGTCCATGATTTGCGCCCTTGATCTGGCCGTCGCCCGCTGCCGGCTAGACTTTCTTAGTTCTAACGGCAGTCCCGTAAGCAAGTATTTCCGTGGAGCCTTCTCCGAAATTAGTGGCATCGTAACGGACCGCGATGATGGCATCTGCGCCAAGCTCTGAGGCGTGAGTGAGCATCAGAGAATGGGCCTCCTGCCGGGCCGCTTCACAAACCGCAGCCCATTCGGGTATGTTCCCACCACTCGACAGCTTGCCAAGCCCGGTAAGCACGCCTGAGAAGCCGCTCTTCAGTCCGGCGATGCGAACAACAATTCCCCGCACAATTCCAAGGTACTGAGTGATCTCGTGACCGGCGAGATCGTTTCCGGTGGTAACTACAACAGGTGGCCGTGGTGATTGGTGTGGGATTGCACTGTTGGCTGGAATAGGCGGGATTCTAGGCGGCACGGCTACCGCGGCTGGCACGGTAAGAGACTTGCCGCACTTCGGGCAGTTCACAGCCTGCCCCGCGCCTGCCCGGTCAATCACGATATGCTGCCCGCACTTGTCGCAGTTGAACGAGATGTCCATTTAGGTGCTCCTTTGGTCTGGCCGTCGCCCACGACCGTTTACGTGCCCAACTCCACCGAATTAGGACTCCTGCTCATAGTCCTGTACGATCTTCGCAATCGCGGAAGCCATATCCGGATCGGAATCGGCGTAAATGCGCATCTTCTCACGAACGCGGGCAAGCGTCTCCTGCATCACGAACTGATGAATAGAAGCGTCATCTGGGATTTTCGCGGCGCTTACATCGGGAGACTTTCGCACAAGAGATTCGAGCACCCATTCTAGGACCGACACCCGAATCGCTTGGAAAGTCGAATCAGCCTGCAGGCGTAGAACTGTTTCCGCGAGGGCAGCTTCATCCTGGGGTGTCATTCTCAACTCCTAACACGAACTTGACGACGTAACGTCGGAAGACGGGACGTCCCAAAGTTGGCCGTTTCTGGTGGGCCAGTCCATGAGGGGACGTTAGCTCTGTGCAAGTTCCCGGGCAAGAACAAAGGGCGCGGATCGATCCACGTCAGGAGGCGCAACCTACACGGGCAGGCAGCGCGGATCGGAGAGGTCCTTCGACTGCGCCCAGGATGACAACCTGTGAACGAATGGCAGGGGTGTTGGACGGATTTTTATCCTAGGGCGATAATGTTCTGGACATTGCTGCCGATATGTGGGATGATCGCGGAAGCTCTTTGACATAGAACGACAGCGGAAGGCGGAAACCCCTCCCGTTCATGGCAAGGGAGGGGTGAACCGAGAAGATGGGGTCCACGGCCACAAACGCGGAGACGAGGGGTAAAACTGCGAAACGAACCCAATTCTGAGCAAGCCGGCGTGGAAAAGTTACCACAGCAAAGCCAGAAACGAAGCCGATTGAGTGCTCAAAAGACAGCGAGCCACAAGGATAGAGTATGGAAGTTCACTTACCCCCCTATTTCTGCGAAACGAAGCCAACGGTTTTCCGGGGGTGTTTGGTTCCGATGTGTTTCATCAGCAAGTGGTTGTGTGGAAGGGTTGGGCGAAAAATCGATTGGCTTCGTTTGGCTTCGTTTTGGAGTTTTTGGTGGGTCCGGAAGCGGTCTTGACGCGCAAAGTGGGGCTCGTGGAATCGACAAGCCGCGGGCTGGCCCCAGTCCGGCCTGCCGAACGACCGCAGGCAGGGACGCCTGCGCCACCGATGGCAAAGAGACTGAACGGCGAGACGCCCGTTCTACTTGCGGTGCGACTCGGCCAGCGCGGACTCGACGTGTTTGGCGACGAAATCGATCATCATGGGATCGGACATCATGGGCGGGCTGAGTTCGTAGGTGACGCCGGGGAACTTCTTGAGCGTCTGCTCGAAGATGAATGGGATGTCCTCACGCAGATGCGAGCCGGGCACGAGGAAGAAGGCGTAACCGAAAATGTGGTTGGCGCCGCGGGCGATGAGCTTCTTGATGGCGACGGGGATCAGGGGTTTGCCCAGTTCCATGAAACAGGGCTCGATCAGGTCGTAGCCGAGGCGGTCGCGGACCTGGTCGACAAGTTTGACCATGATCTCGTTGCCTTCCTTGAGGCGGGAGCCGTGGGTGAAGATGAGCACGCCTGTTTTCCGTTGCATCGCGCGGCTACTATAGCATTATATGAGGTGAGGGCAACCATGAGTGACGAGATCAAACGGCAATATGTGAACTACCTGTTTTTCAAGGTCGACGCGGCGTGGCGGCGGCTGGGTCGCGAGGAACGGGACCAGGGCAAGAGCGAATTCGAAGGCGTCGTGAAAGACTGGAAGGGCCGGGCGCTGATCATTCCGTTCAGCACGGTCGGCACGCGGGCGGACACGGATTTCCTGCTGTGGCGGATCAGCGAGCGGCTGGAGGATTTCACGGCGATGAGCGCGCAGCTGCTCAACACGGGCCTGGGGAAATGGTGCCAGACGCCGTACAGTTTCCTGGGCATGACCAAGCGCTCGATGTACGTGGACCATCACGAGCACGAAGGCAGCGAAGGCCGGCGCGGACGCGTCGTGCCGGGCCAGACCAAATACATTTTCGTGTACCCGTTTTGGAAGACGAGTGAGTGGTATTTGCTGCCGAAGGAAGAACGCCAGCGGATGATGAACGTCCACATCGAAACGGGGCATCGCTATCCGAGCATCAAGATCAACACGATTTATTCGTTCGGGCTGGACGACCCCGAGTTCGTCGTCGCGTTCGAGGGCGACAAGCCGGAGGATTTCATCGATCTGGTCATGGAAATGCGCGAGCACGAGGTCCGCAAATACACGCTGCGCGACACGCCGATTTTTACGTGTATCCGTGGCAGCATTGGCGAGGTGCTCGCCGCGCTCGGGTGAGACGTGCGTTTCTGCTGCTGTTGGTGGCCGCCCCGGCTTCCTGTGTTCTGGCCCAGGAGTCGACGAACAACAAATCTCTCCCCGAAGAACTGGCGATCACGCGGTCCGTGGTGATCCAGGAAGCGGACGAACTCGAGAGCACGTTCAGTTTTCAGTACGCCAGGTCGCAGCCGAGGGAAGCGTATGCGGTCGATGCGGAGTTCGAATACGGGCTGACGGACCGCTGGGAGATCGACGCGGATGTGCCGTACGAGTTTCTCCAACCCAAAAACGAGGCGGGGGCGAACGGCATCGGCGACGTGGAAGCGGCGGTACGCTACGGGGTGATTCCCATCGGGAAACAGCCGCTCGCGCTGACGGCTGGTCTCGGATTCGGAATTCCCACAGGAGATCGGACGCGCGACCTGGGCGAGGGACGGCTGACGCTGGAGCCGTTTTTCACCGCAGGTATGTGGTTGGGCCCGTGTAACGTGCAACTCAATGGCGGGTGGACGCGAGCAGTGACCGACTCGGGCGATGAACCGCGGGACGATTTCGAGTACAACGTCGCCATCTTGTACCCTGTGGGACGCTGGTGCGTGGTTGTGGAGGGCAATGGCGAATCGAACAGCGACTCGACCACGTACTATGTCACGCCCGAGTTGATCTGGAGGCCGATGAAGAATCTGGAGTTGCTGGTGGCCGCGCCGTTGGGGATCACGCGCGAGTCGGCGGATTACGGAGTGGTCGCTGAGGTATCGCTGGAGCTGGAAGGCATTACGCATCGCGGCACGGATAAAGATTGAGCGGAACGTGCAACGAAATCGGCGTGACCGGCATCTAACGTGTAGCGCGAGGCATAAAAAGCGCTCCGGGTGGATGTTTGGAATGGATTTTGGGGCGGGGATTTGCTAGCATAAAACGCACGGCGAGGTTGTCATGTTGATCAGCGTCATTATTCCGACTTTGAACGAGGAGGGCAACCTCCCGGTGACGTTGCGTCAACTCGCCGATCATCCCGAAGTCGAGTTGATCGTCGTCGATGGGGGCTCGATCGACCGGACCTGTCAGGTGGCTCAGGGGTTCACGCCGTATGTGTTCCGCACGTTGCCGAACCGCGCCCGCCAGATGAATCTGGGCGCCCGGCATGCCACGGGCGACATCCTGCTGTTCCTGCACGCAGACACGTTCTTGTTGGCCGGCGCGCTGGAAGAACTTCAACGGCGGATCATCGGGGACGGTGCGGTGGGGGGAGCGTTTGATTTGCATATCGATTCGCGCCGCCGGCTTTGCAAACTCGTCGCGCGCGTGTCGAGCCGCCGATCGCGCTGGCTGCGATTGCCCTACGGCAACCAGGGGATCTTCGTCTGGCGGCAGGTGTTCGAGGCGCTGGGCGGGTTTCCCGAGATCCCGATCATGGAGGACGTGTCGTTTGCGCGGCGGTTGCGTCGCGCGGGCCGGCTCACCTTTATTCGGTCGGGACTGGTCACGAGCGGGCGTCGATGGAACGCCAACGGCGTCCTGCGGACCACGCTGGTGAACTGGTGGGTGACAGGTCTGTTTGTGTTGCGGGTGCCGCCGCGCCAGATACGCCGGATCTATGACAACTGGCTCGTGCCGGGCAAGACGCCCCGCAACAAGAGCGAGCTGACGCCCCCCAACCCCAGGAGCCTCCAAGAGCTGCGGTAGGCTCACTGTCGGGTTGGGTCCGAAGGCAGGCAGCCGCTACGATCAGCCACTCGCTCCATGCCGCACGACGTCAGTGATGGTTGATCACATCGATCAGGGAACGGAGGCGGCCGAAATTGGTGCGGTTGAAGGGGAACACAATTCGGTGCAGGTCCTTCAACTCGGGTTCGTTCTCCTCCTCCGGCAGCGGATCTGAGGCGCGGAATTGTCCGCCGTTGACGCAGATGTCAGCGAAGCGGGTGTTCAGCGCGCGCAACAGGTTCTCTGTGACCGGGTTCTTCACGCGCACGACGGTCGCGTCCTTCACGTAACGGAAGGAGTGATAGTTGCTGTAGAACTGCGTGATCTCGTCACAAGCCTCTTGGACGTCGTCGGTGACCTTGAACAGCGCGAGGTCCTCCTTGCTGATCAGCGCCTCGTCGAGGAGCTGGTCTTCGACAAACCGCCACCACGTCTTCCAGTAATTGCCGCGCGGACGGTCGACGAACACCAGCGGCTTGGGCTGGCTTTTGCCCGTCTGCATCAGCGTCAATGCCTCGAATCCTTCGTCGTGCGTGCCGAATCCGCCGGGGAACAACACGATCGCGTCGCTCTCCTTGATGAAGCAGAGTTTGCGCGTGAAGAAGTACTTGAAGTTGATCAGCTTGCGGTCACCCGCGATTTCGAGGTTGGGTTCCTGCTCGAACGGCAGACGGATGTTCAGGCCGAAGCTGTTGTCGCGACCCGCGCCGCGCTGCGCCGCGCCCATGATGCCTTCACCGCCGCCGGTGATGACCATGAACCCGCGCTCGACGATGGCTTTGCCGAACGCCTCGGCCTGCTTGTACTCGGCCAGGTCGGGCTTGGTGCGGGCCGAGCCGAACACGGTGACCTTGCGGCGACCGCGAAACGGCGCGAAGATTTTCGATGAATAGCGCAGTTCCTTCAGCGTGGAGGTGATGACCTTCATGTCGAGGCGGTCCGCCTTGTCATCGACGAGCCGCAGCGCGGTCTCGATGATGTCCTCGACGAGATCGTCGCTTTCGTAGCCGCCGCCATGCTGCTGGATGAGTTGCTGAATGAGAGATTGGTCCTTATTGGACGCGTGCATAATACACCATGATCCTTGATTGGGCGGGGAGCACTGCTTGAGTCGAGCTTCGAATCTTCGGCGAGTCGAGGGCCGACTACAGCGTTGCGCCCCGCTGTTTATTTCAGTTCGCGCGAAGTGTACTCTATCCCATCGGCATGTAAAGGATTTTTTGGAGTGGTGCGGGCGGCTATCCGGTCCAGAACACTTCGCCAAACTTCACGCTGCTGCGCGGCTCGGCCATCATCGGCGTGACTGCGTCGCGCCACTTCGCGTAGTGCGCCGTCTCCTTGTGCTTGGCGGGCGCATCCGCCGTGCGATAGACCTCCACCAGGATGAACCGCGCGGGATCATCCGCCTGCTGGAGCACATCGAACCGCGCGATACCCGGCTCTTTCACGCTTTCCCGGGCGTTCTCCAGGCTCGCTCGCCGGAACGCCTCGACACTTTCGGGCTTCACGTGCACGTGCACGTGGACGATCAGCAGCGACGATGTCTTCTTCTCATCAGTCATGCAGCTTGCCGGCAAAATACGCCTCATACGACGCGAGGTCGAGCAAGCCGTGCCCCGACAAATTGAACAGGATCACGCGTTTCTTTCCTTCCTCGCGCGCCTGGATCGCTTCGTCGATCGCCGCGCGAATCGCGTGAGCCGACTCCGGCGCGGGCACGATGCCCTCGTTGCGGGCAAACATCACCGCCGCTTCAAATACCTTCGTCTGCTCGTACGAAACCGCCTCGATCAGCCCCAGCTTGTACAAATGGCTGACCGTCGGCGCCATGCCGTGATAGCGCAGCCCGCCCGCGTGAATCTCGGGCGGAATGAAATCGTGGCCCAGCGTGTACATCCACAGCAACGGCGTGGTCATCGCCGTGTCGCCGAAATCGTAGCGCAGCTCGCCCTTGGTCAACGACGCGCACACCGCCGGCTCGACCGCCACGATCCGCGTCTTCTTCTTGTCGACGATCTTCCCGCGCACGAACGGGAACGCGATCCCGGAGAAATTGCTGCCGCCGCCGATGCACCCGATCACCACGTCCGGCTCCTCGCCGGCCAGCGCCATCTGTTTGATGGCTTCCTGGCCGATCACCGTTTGGTGCATGCAAACGTGATTGAGCACGCTCCCCAGCGAATACTTCGTGCCGGGATGTTTCACCGTGTCCTCGATCGCCTCACTGATCGCGATGCCGAGGCTGCCCGGGCACTCCGGGTTTTCCTTGAGCAATTTCTTCCCGTACTCCGTGTACCCGCTGGGGCTGGCATGGACCGTTGCGCCCCACGTGTGCATCAGCAGCCGCCGATACGGTTTCTGGTGATAGCTCACCTTCACCATGTACACGCGGCATTCCATGCCGAATAGTTTGCACGCCATCGCCAGCGACGAGCCCCATTGGCCCGCGCCGGTCTCCGTTGCCAGGCGCTTCGTGCCGGCAATCTTGTTGTAATACGCCTGCGCCACCGCCGTATTCGGCTTGTGGCTGCCGCAGGGATTGTCGCCCTCGTACTTGAAATAGATGTGCGCCGGCGTCTGCAGCTCTTTCTCCAGACGCACCGCCCGCAGCAGCGCCGTCGGCCGCCACAACGCGTAAATCTCGCGGACCGGCGCGGGGATCTCCACGTATCGCTCGGGCGTCATTTCCTGCTGGACGAGGTTCTCGGGGAAGATCGCCGTCATGTCCTGCAAGGTGATGGGCTGTTTCGTGCCCGGATGCAGCGGCGGCGGCAACGGCTCGGGTACGTCGGACAAAACGTTGTACCAGTGCGTCGGGATGTCCGACTGTGTCAGCGTAAAGCGTGTCGGGTTGCTCATATTCCTCTCCAGCACAAACGGGACTGCCAGAATACACCATCCGCCCCAAGGCCGTCAAACCAAGCTTGCATGCAGGCGGTGTATCAGATTCCCCAAAGCAGCGTTGCGAATTGCAGGGCGGACGGCTCGCCGCATCTTGGTGGCGCATGCGTCCCTGCTTGCGGCCGTTGTTGTGACGGTAGCGCGAGCCCTGGTCGCCGACGGCGACGTCTCGCTTGCGGTCGTTGCCACGCCAGTAGTGGGTCCCAAATCCCTCATTCCCACCCATCCGGACGCCGTAAAACGCCGAAATACCCCCGAACGAAGCCAAACGAAGCCAACGTGTTTTTTGACCACCTCGCTAGCGTAACCAATTGCACTTCAATCGTATCGGAAAGCGGTAACCCCTGAAAAAGCTTGGCTTCGTTTCGTAGTTTTCTATATATGGGCCTCTCCCCTTGGTAACCATCAACCCTCGGCCATCTCCGGCCCCAACCGCGAACCATCTTTACTTATTTCAAAGATCAATGCTTGACCCAAGCTATCACAAATACCAACCCACTCCCAGCACAAAATATCGCCAAGCGATACTTTCGTTCTTGACAACTTCTCGTTTTTCGGCCGGTGGTGATGCCTCGCCCCGCCCATGTGTCGGGTGGTGGCGCATGCCTCCGTGCTTGCGGCCGTGGCACAGGCCTTGGTCGCCTCCGGCGACGTCCCGCCCGCGCTGCCGAATGTTGAACGGTGCGTCCCGCCTGTTGCCGTTCATCGAATTGAACATCCATCCGGTCATAACACTGCGCCTGCCCCGAAGGTATTCGGGCTCCCGCCGGTTTGCCTCCTCGCGCACCGTCGTGTCTCGGGATAGCCACCGCCTCTTGCGACCGCAACCAGCCCCGTGCGGGCAACGTCTTGATAACTGTGCGCTCACAACCACTGACAAGACTGTTGTTCGGCGCAGGTCTCCCGACCGCGCCGCTTGACTCGACCGCACGGTCTGCCTCAGCCGGGCAGGAGGGACGCGTTTACACCGAATTCTTTTCGGGGCTCCTGCGCGTCCGTCGCTCCGGCGAGCCAATCCACATCCATGTTGCGAAACAGCGCGGATACGCTGAGCTTTGGCTGCGGCCGCTGGAACAGAGATGAAATCCAAAGGAAATGGCGCGACCATTTTGGCCGAGAAGTTTGAGCCGCTAGCGCGGGACATCCGCTTCACGAAGAACGCCATCCGTGTCGTCCTCGCCGATGGCCGCGAAGTCTCGGCTCCGTTGCAGTGGTTTCCGCGATTGCTGCACGCCACGGCCAAACAACGGGCGAAATGGGAACTCATCGGCGACGGCATCGGCATTCATTGGCCCCTCGTGGACGAGGATGTCGAGGTGGCCAGCTTGCTCGCAGGGTGAGATAGAGGCCTAGCGCAATTCTCTCTTGGCACGTGCGACAAATGGTCCCTTGATGCTTCCGACCCTTCCCTTGTGCCCAAGGTGCTTGTGCTTGTAAAAATACCCGCTCCCTATAAGCCAGAACACTTTGTCCGCGTTGTAAGCGGTGGCCCCGGCGTTGCGTGCGACTCTTTCGACCGCCTTTGCAAGCTCGAAATCACTTTCGGGACGGTCACAAAGACCAAGCCTGGCAAAAATGTAGCGGATTTGGCGATCCGGTTTGGCGAACCGCGTGTAACCGAGTTCCTTTAAAAAGTCGCTGGCCAAGGCGAATCCTAAACCTTTGACCTGTGTGTGAATCAAAAGCGGGAGCGCAGGACGGGCACGCTCATCCTCGTCGAAGAATTTGACCCATTGGTAGAATTCCGAAGCAGACCTGAATTGACGGAGGAACCTGGCTGCGTCAAGGATCGTCTGGCAGTACAGAGCCAAGATACTCCTCTTGCCGCGAGGTCTACCTCTTAGTTCGGGGAGCCCGCCGATGTCATTTAGCACGCGCTTCCGAGCCCTCTTCGGATCCCCAGCGTATTTCTTACAGACCGCCTTGGGGTTAAACCGACAGAGGTTAGCCCTCAAATACGTGATCGGCTCCGGGATAACTCCAGACTTCCTGTCTGCGTTTCGCGCCGACTCCAGCATATGCCGATAAACTCCGGCGAGGGTTTTTGGCCGATGCTCCGGCTCAAGGTACTCCGCCAACATCGCAGGCGTAAGAAACTCCCCGTGAGCTTCGAGGAGGAACTGCCTTGCCAGCTGGTAGGCCCTCTTGTCACGTTCCTCTGGGCTCATAACAAGACACTTTCAGACGCATGCCTCCTTCCTGATCGCCCCTGACGATTACCACGAGCAGAGATGCTTGGACAAGCTCAGCACGACAAATTATTGTCTAAGCCATGCGCGCGTTCTTGTTGCGGCGGATCGGGTCGCTGGTCGTGGCGTTGTTTGTGGCCAGCGTCGCCGTCTTCCTGATCGTGCGGGCGGTGCCGGGTGATCCCGCGCGGTTGCTGCTGAAAAATCCGACGCCGGAACGGATCGCCGCCATTCACGCCCGGCTCGGGCTCGACCGACCGCTCCCCGTCCAATACTGGCTCTGGCTCAGAAACGCGCTCGGCAACGGAAGCTTCGGCGAGTCGATTGTCACCGGCCGCGACGTGAAAGAAGACTTGGCGCGGACCTGGCCGGCCACGATCGAGCTTGCCGTCGTCGCCTTGATCATCGCCACCCTCGCGGGCGTGTGGCTGGGTATCTTCTGCGCGCGCCACGCGGGCACATGGAAAGATGGGCTCGGCACGACCGCGAGCCTCGTCGGCCTCAGCATCCCGGTGTTCTGGCTCGGATTGCTGGCGATGTTGTTGTTTTCACTGGAACTCGGCTGGCTGCCGGCGGGCGAACGCGGCGGCCTCGACCACCTCATCCTGCCGTCGCTCGTGCTCGCGACGATTCCGGCGGCATTCGTCGCCCGCGTCACGCGCACCGCGGTTCTCGAAGCGCTGAAGAAAGATTTCATTCGCACCGCTCAGGCCAAGGGCGTGACCGAGCGCGCCGTCTTGTACCGTCATGCCCTGCGTGTCGCGCTCGTGCCCATTGTGACCATGATTGGCATCGAGTTCGCCTATCTGCTCGGCGGCGCAGTGCTGACCGAGACGGTGTTCGCGTGGCCGGGCATCGGACGCTATGTCGCCACGGCGGTGCTCGCGCGAGATTATCCGGCAATCCAGGGCGCGCTGCTCGTGCTCGTTGCGATGGTGATGACTGTCAACTTCGTCGTGGATATTCTGCACCATGTCGTCGATCCCAAACTCAGGAGCTGACATCATTTCACCACAGAGACGCAGAGAACGCAGAGAGAACAAAGGCAGTGACGCGAACGTTCCGGTCGTAACTCGGAGCCCTCTGTGTCTCTGTGGTTTCACCATGTTGTCGGTCGTCGTCATGGCCGCCGTTCTCGCCCCATGGCTCTCGCCGCACGGGCCCACCGAACAACTTTACCGCGATCTCGCGCTCGCGCCGCCGTCCTGGGCGCACTGGATCGGCGTCGACGACGTCGGACGCGACGTGCTGACCCGCATTCTCTTCGGCGCGCGGGCAACGCTGGGCATCGCGCTCGGGGCGACGGCGATCGCGCTCATCGGTGGGGTTGCTCTCGGCGCGGCGGCCGGCACGTGGCGAGGTTGGTTCGATGCAATCATCAGTCACGTGACGGATTTCCTACTGGCGTTCCCGTCGATCTTGCTGGGACTGGTAGCGCTGGCAATCCTGACCCCGTCTCCGACCAGCGTGGCCATTGCCGTGGGCATCGCGAGCCTGCCAACCATTGTCCGGCAGGTGCGGGCCGCCTTCGTTTCCGAGAGCGCCAAGGAATACGTCCTCGCCGCGCGCGCGACGGGCGCGGGCCAATGGCGGATCGCGGCCTTGGAAATCTTGCCGAATTGCGCGGGGTTGATCCTCGTGCTGACGACGCTGACGCTGGGCGGCGCCGTCCTCGAAGCGGCGGGGCTGGCGTTCCTCGGCCTGTCGGGGCAGCCCGATCTCCCTGAGTGGGGCATGATGTTGCGCGAGGAACAGGGCACGTTCCGCATCGCGCCGTGGCTGTGCATCGCCCCCGGCCTGGCCATCACCTGGACCGTCCTGGCGTTCAATTTGCTCAGTGACGGCTTGCGCCAGCGGCGACGGTAAGCTACCCTGCTGACGTCCGCTCGATCCGCATCTGTCTGACGGAGAGGTGCCAGAGTGGTTGAACGGGCTGGTCTCGAAAACCAGTATGGGGCTACGCTCCATCGAGGGTTCGAATCCCTCCCTCTCCGCCAGTCTTCGCTGGCAGCTTTCATGACAGCGAAGACTGCCGCGCCGAAGCGGTAGCGCAGGCGGGCATTGTCAGCGTGTGATCGGCTGCCAGCTTCGACTCGGCACGCCAGCCATGAAATTCTACTCGCTACAGCTCTCCTCGATACGCCTTCGCCAGCAGGGTCACCGGGTGCACGACCTCGATCTTCAGGCCGAACTTCTGCGCGCCGCAGCGAATCTGTCCGATGCAACCGGGGTTTCCAGTGGCCACGACAGCAACGCCCGTGGCCGCGATGTGTTTCATCTTCCGCTCGAGCAGCGCCATGCTCATCTCGGGCTGGGTAATGTTGTAGATTCCCGCCGAACCGCAGCACCACGCCGCTTCCGGCAACTCGACGAGTTCCACGCCGGGGATCGCCCGCAACATCTCGCGGGGCTGTTGGGAGATTCTCTGTCCATGCACCAGATGACACGCCTCGTGATAGGTGACTTTCAAGGGATGAGGGCGGGGGGATGAAGGACGAAGAGGCTGAGGACCGATCTTCGCCAGCCATTCGTGAATGTCGCAGACCGTTTTGTCCCAAACTTTGGCGCGGGGGTCGTCGGGCAGCAAATGACCGTACCGTTTCATGAACGAACCGCACCCCGCGCTGTTGACGATGATCGCGTCGAGGTTCTCCAGCGGGAATACGTCGAGGTTCTGTCGGGCCAGTCTTCTTGCCAGTTCGAGTTCGCCGTTGTGCCCCATCAACGAGCCGCAACAGCCTTGCGCGCGCGGCGTAACAACTTCGCAGCCGTTGGCGAGCAGCACGTCCACCGTATCGCGATTCACGCTTGCGTACGCCACGTCCTGCACGCAACCGGTGAGCAGCGCCACGCGATGGCGTCGGGGTGTCGTTGGCGACTCGGTCTCTCGAATCAGATCGAAGGAGAACTTCCCGGCAATCCTCGGCTGAATCGCGCGCAGATCGCGCAGACGTTTCGGGAACAATCGAGATAGCGCGGCTGACAAGCCTGTTCTCTGGTCCATCCGCATAAGTCTCGCGACAAACCGCAATCGGCCCGGCTTGGCGAAGAGCCAGCGGAGCGCGACGGCGCGGATGAGATTCCGCTTTGCGCCGGCCTTCGCGCCACTGAGTTCGACCTCGGCGCGGGCGAATTCGATCATCTCGGCGTAGTTGACCCCGGCCGGACAAGCCGTCTCGCAGGCCAGACAACCCAGGCAGAAATACATCTCGTCGGCAAATTGCGCTGAATTCGGCGTGAGCTTGCCGTCAGCGACGGCGCGCATCAAGGCGATGCGACCGCGCGGGCTGCTGGTTTCGTGCTTCGTCACGTCGTAGGTCGGACACGTCGGCAAACACATGCCGCAGTGGATGCACTGCTGCAGAACCGAGTAGTCGAGTTGTCTCAACAGCCCCGGCTCAGTCGAAGATTTTGCCGGGGTTGAGGACATGATTAGGGTCAAGGGTGCGTTTGAGGGCGCGCATCAGGTCGAGGCTGGTTTTGCCGGCGAATTGTTCCAGGAATTCCTTTTTGGCAAGGCCGACGCCGTGTTCGCCGGTAATGGTGCCGCCCAAGGCAATGGCTTTCTCGAAGATTTCACGGAAAGCAGCGTGGACGCGCTCGATCTCTTCCTTATTTCGTTCATCACAGAGGAACGTGGGATGCAGATTGCCGTCGCCGAAATGACCAAACGTGCCGATCTTGAGTTTGTATTTGGCAGCGGCTTGCTGGATGAACGCGATCATCGTCGCCAATTCACTGCGCGGGACGGTGGCATCTTCGAGAATCGTCGTGGGCGCCACACGGGCGAGCGCGCTGAACGCGGAGCGCCGGGCCGTCGTGAGCTGCTCGGCTTCGGCGAGGTCTTTGGCGATGCGCAGGTTGCGGGCGTGATGGCGTTTCGCCAGGTCGATCATGCGGGCGGCTTCCTCTTCGACAACGGCGGCATGGCCGTCGGTTTCCATCAGCAGAATGGCTTCGGCATCGAGCGGCAGACCGATCTTTGCGTACTCTTCGACGCACCGGATCGTCGTGCGGTCGAGGAATTCGAGCGTGCACGGAATGATCTTCGCCGCGATGATCGCGCTGACGGTTTCAGCGGCGTCGGTCATTGAGTCGTAGGTCGCGAGCACGGTCTTGCGGGCCACGGGTCGCGGCACGAGTTTCAACAGGATTTCCGTGACGACCCCGAGCGTGCCTTCGCTGCCGATGAACAGGTCTTTGACGGAGTAGCCAGCCACGTCTTTGACGCATTTCGTGCCGCAACGCAGGATCTCTCCCGTGGGCAGCACGACCTCCAGGCCGAGCACGTAATCGCGCGTGACGCCGTATTTCAACCCACGCAACCCGCCCGAGTTCTCGGCGACGTTGCCGCCGATGGTCGAGATTCTCATCGAGCCGGGATCGGGCGGATAGAACAGCCCGTGCTTCGCCGCTTCTTCATCGATTTTCGCCGTCAACACCCCCGGCTGGACGAGCGCGGTGAGATTGCGCGAATCGATCTCCAGGATCCGGTTCATCTTGACCGTCACGAGGACGACGCAGCTTTCGCCGGGGACCGTGCCGCCGCTGAGATTGGTGCCGCTGCCGCGGGGAACGACCCCGAACCCATCGGCATTGGCGAGCTTCAGCACTTCGGAAATCTGTTGAGCCGACTCGACGAAGACAATCGCCTCCGGCTGCCGGCCAAGCATGGCCGTGGCGTCGTAACTGTAGGCGATACGCTCCTCGGGCGAATACTGGAGGTTCGGTGTGCCGACGATCCCCGCCAACCGCCGCATTGTGTCCGGCGACAGGCTCATGGACCCAGCTTGCCCAGCCGGCGTAACTCGATTTCCGGCAGCGGATCATCGCCCCCCAGCTCGTAGGCGCGCGCAAAGCTGGCGACGGCGTCATTGGTCTCCCCCCAGCGCTGATGGTGCAACCCGAGCTGCGCGTGGTAGGATGCGTTTTGGGGATCGGCCAGAAGGGCGCGACGATAGCGTTCCTCGGCGGGTTCGCGTTGGCCCAGGGCGTCGTAGACGCGGCCGATTTTGACCTGGACATCCGTGGCGTAGGGATTGGCCGTGAACGCGCGCTCATACCAGGTCAGCGCTTCGTCCAACAGCTTTTCCCGTTGCGCGGCATTCCATGCGGCCTGCGCACATAGGGAATCGCCGACGGCCGTCGCAACTGCGAAGTCGCGATGGTCCTGTTTCCACGCCTGCAGGTAGCGCTCGTGCGCCGAGTCCCAGTCCAGTGAGTCCCTGGCATGTCGGGCCAATCGCAGATAGAAATCGGATGGATAACTCTGGCGCAACCGCGACGCGAGCAGCAGCACGGGGATCGCAACCGATACCGCGAGCGCGACCTTGTTGATCCCCTTGATGTTGTACGGCGCGTAGCGGCCCGGCGCCACCGGGTCCTCGTCAACCATCCCCGTGTGGCGAACGCCGCAGGTGAGCGTCGTGGCCATGACGACGGCCAGGGTAAACAAATTGGCGGGCACGTGGAGGCTGGAATCGAACAGCGAGCCGACGGCGATGGCGACAACCGTGGCGAGTCCACCGACGGCAAACGCGTAGCGGTTCGACGGTGTGGACGCGGAATAACGAGCCGCCCGAGCGGAGAGCATGTGGACGGTGGCGACCACGAACGCCACCACGACCCACGCGACCAGCGCAAGGCCGATCAGCCCGCATTCGGCGAGCACGCTCCAGTACTCACTCTCGGGCGTGTCCACCGCCCCCTGCATGGTCCGATGGAGAGGGTACAACCACGGGAACATTCCGGGCCCGACACCGAGCAGCCAGTGGACCCGCATCATCTGCCAGGCGGCCTGCCATAACGCCGGCCGATACGGGGGCTCCATCGCTGAGGACGCGCGTTGCGGCGGGCCGGAGGTCAGAATCGCGACGAGCGCGGCCAGCAGCAACAATCCCAGCAACCCCACGCCGACGGTCAACCAGCGAGACCTCTTGCCGCCGCGTTTGATGATGTACACCAGCAGGACAATCATGCTGGCCAACCATCCGAGCCAGCCGTTCGGGGCGGCGATCAACAGCAAGGCCGTGCCCATGAGCAAAGACGCGATGCCGATCACGGCCTTCTCCTCCGCCGCGCGGCGAGAGAACAAAAAGGTGGCGGCGGCGATCGGGAACACCATTTGCAGATACGCCGCGGCATGGCTGGGGCGAATGAACGTACCGCTGGCGCTGCCGAGATACTGGTCGTACTGGGGAAACGCCCACACGAGTGAGGACCCGGTCAGGGTCTGCCACAGCGCGACCAGGGCGACGACCGTTCCCGTGCCGGCCAAGACCCACACCACCGCCGTGACATGCCAGCGACGACGCACGTTGTTGAGCACGAGAAAGAACAGGAGCGTTGCGGCGAGCCAGAGCATCGCCGGCGCGCCGGCCACCGGCTCGACCGGGCTGAGGCCGTAGCGGATCACACCGTAGGCGGCCAACGCGATCACCGGTGACCCCATCGCCGACAGGACCGCCGGGATCTCCCAAGCATTCAGAATGCGAACGATCCATAGCAGACCGGCGATTTCGACGGCGAGGTAGACCGGACCAAGAGCCCAGGGACGAACAGCCCCGAACGCCAACGGGGCAAATGCCAGGATCAAGAGGCTGAGAACAACGACGGTGATTTGACAGCCGCTCCCGAGGGGAGACTGCGAGCCCGTCCGAACGGTGCGGACATTGCGGTTCCCCTGGCGATGGTTTGCCGTGCCCGTAAGAGGGCTCCTCCTGTTGACCGGCCGAATCTAGGGTCGTCTAGAACACGCTGCGGAGCACTGTAATGGTGTCGCCCGGCCGGATTGGCACGTCCTTGGCCGGGTTCCGTTGCAGTTCATCACAATCAAAGGTCTGCAGCTCTTTTCCCCGCGCGAGTTGCACCTTGCCACGGTTCGCGTAATCCGTAAACCCGCCGGCGGTGTTGATGGCCTTCATGAGGGTCGTATCCTCGCTCCAGATGAAGCGGCCGGGAGCCTTCACTTCCCCGCCGACATAAAAGAACCTCTGAGCGACAAGCACGGTGGCCGTACACCGCACATAGTAACGGGGCACATAATTGGATTGAATGTGTTCGGCAAGCTCACTCGGGGTGAGGCCCGCGGCCTTGATCGTCCCCACGAGCGCCAACTCAATATTCCCCTGGTCGTCAATGGTCACATCGGAAGGCGTGTTCCCGGCGGTCGGCGGGCCGGCATCAATGCGGACGACGATCTCGTCCCCGGTACGGAGCCGGCCGGAAGCCTCTTCGTCGCTTGTGGTAGCCGGGGCGGCCGCGTTCGCCTTGGCATTGGCACTCGGCGGATTCGACCGGCCAAGCAGGTCGCTGACCGTGCTGCAACCGGCGGACAAGCCGAGCGCGAGCGCCGCGATTACCCAGCGGCTTGTTCCCAGAAGTCGGCACATCTGTCGAAGGGATGGGTTCATGGGGTCAATCGTGCCGCGAGGCGGCACATGGTCGGATCGCCGGCAGTCGCCATTTCTCAGTACTTTCCGGACAGGTCGATTTCGTCGCCGCCCGACGGTTTGGCGGCCGCGACCTGTTTCTTCTCGCGGAGTTCGCGGGTGTGTTGGGCAAACTCGAGTTGGTCGTGATAGTGGTCGTGGTAATAGTAGTACGTTTCGTCGTGGCCGAGTTGGATGTTGTTGACCACGCACCCCAGCAGCTTGCCGCCCGCATTCTGGATGACCTGGACAGCGCGGCGGGCCATATTACGCGGGTACCGACGGTGCTGGACGACGAGAACCGACATGCCGACTTCGCGGGTCATCACGGCGGCGTCGCTGACCCCGAGGATTGGCGGCGTATCGTAAATCACCACGTCAAATTGTTGGACGACCTGGCGGATGAGTTCGGCCATGCGCTGGGAGGTCAGCAGATGCAGGGCCGCACGCGCGGAGGAACCGCCACCGGCCGCGATGAGCCAGAGGTTGGGGGTCTCCGTGGGCTGGATAATGTCCTGGATGCTCTTGGTTCCGCTGAGATAATCCGCAAGGCCGACCGTGTTGGCGACGCCCAGGTGCTGATGAACGGCCGGGCGACGCAGATCGCTGTCAACAACCAGAACTCGGGCCCCGTGCTGGGCGTAGACGAACGCGAGGTTGGCGATGGTAAACGACTTGCCTTCGCCGGCCCCCGCGCTGAGCACGCAGAAGGACGTCGGCGCGCCCTCGGGTTTGGCGAATTCGATGTTCGTGCGCAACATGCGGTAGGCCTCGAGGTGCGACATGGAGACGTTGCCGCGATGCAGCAGACCGGCCTGCTGGCCGACAACGCCGAGGACGGGCAGGCCGAGGTACTTCTCGATGTCCTCGATTCGCTTGATGCTCGTGTCGAGGAACTCGATGAAGAACGCCAGCGCCACGCCGATGACCAAACCGGCGGCGGCGCCCATGGACACGTTGAGCCAGAGATTCGGCTTGACGTACATATTCGACAGGGGCGGCTCGGCGCGATCAATCACTTCCACCGGGCTGCGGGGCAGTTCCATTTCCACGGTGGCTTCCTGCAGGCGCGCTTTCAGGCCCTCGTACAGTTTCATATCCAACTCTTCTTCGCGCTCCGCGTTTCGGAAGGGCAGGTACTTCTCGCTTTGCAGGACGAGGTCGGCGTTCTTGGCGTCATCGAGCTGCTTCTGGAGGTCATCGACGTGGGCCTTGGCGATCGAGTATTCGATGGCGATACCGGCCTTGATGCCCTCGAGCCGCTCGTTGAGCTGATCGAGCAGTTTGTCGCGGGTGGCCATCAGTGCGAGCACCGTCGGGTGCATCGGACCGTAGTCATTCTTGGCGGTTTCCAGATGCGTCTCCGTGTCGGTCAGGTTCTGGAGGAGTGTCTGGATGACGCCATCGGTGGTCAACTTGGTGACCGCGCCACGAAGCTGCCGCGGCGTCAGTTTCTCGACCTGAGTGAGTTCCTCCTGAAGCCCGGCCGCGTCGTTCCGGGCCTCGGTCAACTTCGACTCCAATTGCTGGAGCGTCAGGTCGTTGAGCTTGGTTTGATTGATGACCGGCACGCCGAGATCCCTGCGATACCTCTCGACGTCTTCCTGCGCTTTCTTGACGCGATCCGACTGCTGGGCCACCTCGTCGCGCAGCTTGTCGATTCCCTTTTGCGTGTCTTCCCGCTTCACCTCCATCCGCTCTTCGCGGTAGTAATCCGCCACGGTGTTGGCGATATCGGCCGCCAACTTGCCTTCGTGGTCATAGACGGTGATTTCGATCAGCGACGTGTCGCGGAAGCGGCGAACCCCGAGTGACCCTTTCAAGCGTTTGAATGCCACGTCGACGGGCAGCTTGGTGTCGCCTCCCCAGTGCTGCTGCAGATTCAGTCGGTCGATGACCGGGTAGAGAATCTTTTGGGATTGGATGATTTCGAACTGGGTTTGCAAGAAGAACGGGTCGTACAGCGGCATGTTCTCGCCGGGAGTGCCGGTTACGCCGACGGTCGGCCTCTCCGGTTCGACCTTGATGCGGGCGGAAGCCATGTAGATCTTTGGCTGAAAGAGGGTTATGGTAAAAACGGTCAGCACAACCAGCAAGAAGACCAAGAAGAGGATCACCTTGCGGGTTCGAATGACGCGCCAATAATCCAGAAAGTGTAGCCGCATCTCTGCGGATGGTTGGGTCGTATCCATCAGTCACTAAAGGTCGCTGCACTAAACACCATCTTCCGCCCCCAGGCAAGTGAAAAGTCGCCGCTTGCTCCGTGGCCGGAATGGTCCGCTCTTAACGCTGATGTTGTTGGCAGCACGGTTGTTCGGTCGTTTTCTCATGCAGCAAGGTGCATTTCTCGTGCCGAAATGCGCGATTCGCAACTCAGTAGTTGAAGGTCAGGCGTATGCCCGCCACGTCCCGAGAATAGGGCTGAATCAGGAGCGTATTCGACGAAAGAAGTCGGGTATACGTGTAATCGAATCCCACCGACGCCCACGGTCTGAAATCATAGCCGATGTTCCAATGTAACTGGATGGACTGATCAGTTGGCGACAGCGTGAGCACTTCGTTGGCCCCCACCACGGGTGATTTGAAAGTGCTGTAAACGTACGAGCCATTGAACATTGTGTGGAACCGCGGCGTGAACTGGTGGTTAGCCTGAAGGGAGAAGCTCGTGCCCTGTTGAGTGCTGAAGCTCCGCGTAATACCGACACTCGCCGTACTCAAGTATTCAGCAACGATAAGCGAGATCGAACTCATCTGGGCGTAATTGTAGGCGACGGCGCCGTAAGCAGACGGACTGGTGCTGGTACTGCCGTTCCCACTCTCGTGCAAGGTGTAGCCACCATTGACGGCCACTGACAACTTCGGATCAAACTGCCGAGTCAGCGACAAATACCCGGTATTCGAATAGCCGTTCAGGCTGCCATCAGGTCCGGGATTCGTGTAGGCGGTCGCCGCGTACTGGTAATTCACGCCTATAACCGTGACCGGATTCAAGCTGTAGAGCGCCGAGAGCGTCATGGAGTAGTCTTGGTGGTCGCTGTTCGTGGCATAGGCGGTTTCCTCGTACCGCCAGATGTCCCAACCCCCGGCAAAGGAAAGGTTCCAACGCCGCGTCAAGGAGTAGACCGCGCTGCCGCTGACAGCGTCATATAGGTAACTGCCCGCCGCAGCAAGGGTCACCGGCACCTTGTTGACGGTCTGCACCACACTCGGTTCAGTCGACTCAGTGAAACTCTCGTTCAGCGACAACAGCAGGCGCGGGGTGACCGAGTAATTCACCGAGGCGCTGAGCATGTGATTCTCGGCCAAGCCGCCCATGTGGAAGTAATTGGGATACGCCGTCGTGTAATCGTATTGTCCGCTCACAAGCGACCGCTCTCCAATGGCCTTGACGCGCAGGGTCAGGTCCGAACCCAGGCGGTACCCGGACTGTCGGTTGTTTTCCGTGGAATTGAAGTTGTCGTCGTACTCCGCATAGCCGGCGATGGAAGCGCTCCAGTTGCGGCTCGGGTCAGCGGGGGCCGTGAAGTCCCAGCCCGCGTGACAAACAGGCACTGCCAGCAGCACAGCCGCCGCGCCGGGGAGGATGGAAGAACGCCAGGACAGCTTCACGTGCCGCGTCCCTCGTGACGTCCGCGGCGCCCCATCACTCGACGAACTCCAGATTCACCGGACGCGGCACCAGCGCCGCATGATACGCGCGGGTTAGCAGCAACGCGATGGCTTCGCGCCCTTTCATCCCCATGTCCAGTGTCAGCGGATTGACGTACATGCCCACGAACTGTTCGGTCGCAGCAGTGTCCATGCCACGGCCAAATTCCCGGGCGTAAGCGACCGCCTCGTCGCGATGCTCGACCGCGTAGCGGATGCTCTCCGTGAGCAATTCCGCAATCTTCTGCATCAACTGCTTGCCAAGATCCTTGCGCACGGCATTCACGCCCAGCGGAGTGGGCAACCCGGTGTCCGCGTGCCACCACTCACCCAGATCGACAATCTTGTGCAACCCCATCTGCTGGTAGGTAATCTGTCCCTCGTGAATCAACAGCCCGGCATCCAGCTCGCCGCTCTGGACGACTTCCATGATCCGATCGAACGGCACCACCTCGAAGCGGAAGTTCATCAACAACAATTTCAGCAGCAGGTACGCGCTGGTCATCGTGCCGGGCACGGCGATCCGGTCGTCCGCCAACTCCCCCACGTCCATCGGTTTTCGCGCCACGACGATCGGCCCGCACTTGTCCCCGAAGCTCCCGCCGCTGTTCAGCAACGCGTACTTGTCCATCACGTACCCGTAGGCGTGCACGCTCAACGCGGTCACCTCCAATTCGCCCTCCACAGCCAGATGGTTCAGGCTTTCGATGTCTTGAATGACGTGCTGGAAGGTCAGACCCGCCGTGTCAAGTTTGCCGTGGGTCAACGCGTAGAACATAAATGCGTCATCGGGGTCGGGGCTATGGCCGATACGAATCTGTCGTGGCTCCATGATGAAATGTGCCTCCCAAATAGGTTGCAAAAGTTTCCGGGCTGGTTAATTCTAGGGGTTCGCTCGGACGTTTGCACGAAGAAAAATCTTTACCACATGCGCAGGAGAAACGTCAGCAAATTCCGCCGCTTCTCACGCCTCGATCCCCGTCCCGCCACGCGGGGCGCCCGCGCGTCCCGGCTCGTGGCGGACACATTCCAAGCCTACAACGCCGCCCGGCTCCGCGAAGGCTGCGAGCTGTTCACGCGCAAAATGCTGCCCCGCAACGGGCTGGTCGGGGTCAGCCTCACCGGCGCGCTCGTGCCCGCCGGCCTTGGCAAATCCTGCCTGATCCCGCTCATCAAGGCCGGCTTCATCGATTGGATCGTCACCACCGGCGCCAACCTCTATCACGATATTCATTACGGCCTCGACATGAAGTTGTACCGCGGCTCGCCGTTCCTGAACGATGTCGAACTTCGGAAACGTCGCATCATCCGCATCTACGACATCTTGTTCGACTACAACGTGCTGCTCGACACGGACGCGTTCATCCGCCAGGTCATCCGCGGCCCCGAATTCCAACGCTCCATGGGCACCGACGAGTTTCACCACCTCCTCGGCAAATACGTCCACCAACGCGAACGCAAACTGGGTCTGAAGGATAGTTCGCTCATCTCTGTCGCCTACCAGTATGGCGTTCCCTGTTTCACCAGCAGCCCGGGCGACAGCTCCATCGGCATGAACGTCGCCGCGATGAGCCTCGCCGGGTGCCAACTGCAATTCGACGTGAACCGCGACGTCAACCAGACCGCCGCCATCGTCTACGACGCGAAGCGCCACGGCCGCGCCTCCAGTGTGTTCATTCTCGGCGGCGGCTCGCCCAAAAATTTCATGCTCCAGACCGAGCCGCAGATCCAGGAGGTCCTCGGCCTCGACGAGAAGGGTCACGACTACTATCTGCAAATCACCGACGCCCGCCCCGACACCGGCGGTCTCTCGGGCGCCACACCGGCCGAGGCCGTTAGCTGGGGCAAGGTCGACCCCCGCAGGCTCCCCGACGCCGTCGTCTGTTACGTGGACTCGACGATCGCCCTACCGTTGATTACCGCCTACGCGCTCGACAACTTCAAACCGCGCCAACCGAAACGCCTGATCGACGATCGCGACCGCATCCTCGGCCGCGTCGTCCGCGACTACAAAAAATCGCCGTTCTACAAAAAGTTCCTTGATGCCTGAATTGTAGGGCAAGCGGCTCGCTTGCCAATCCGCGATGAAAATCAGCGATATCCTCCAGACCACGCGGCCGACGGTTTCGTTCGAGTTCTTCCCCCCCAAGACCGACGAGGCGATGGCCGGTCTTCTGGAGACGCTTTCCCGCCTCCACGAATTGCGTCCCGCGTTCACCACGTGCACCTACGGTGCCGGCGGCAGCACGCGCGCCCGCACCCTCGAGGTCACGCTCAAGATCAAGGAGCAGTTCCACCTCGAAGCGATGGCCCATTTCACCTGCGTCGGCCAGACAAAGAAGGAAATCGACGGCATTCTCCAGAGCTTCGCCGCCCGCGGCATCGAAAACGTCCTCGCCCTCCGCGGCGACCGGCCGGCCAACCTGACCGAGCCGCCCGAAGGCTGGTTCCCCGACTTCAAACATGCCATCGACCTGATCCGTCACCTGCGCAAACAATTCGACGATCAATTCTGCATCGGCTGCGCGGGCTACCCGGAAAAGCATCCCGAAGCGCCCGACCTCGAGACCGATCTGCGGCACCTCAAAGCCAAGGTCGATGCCGGCGCCGACTTCATCATCACCCAGCTCTTCTTCGACAACGCGGATTTCGCCCGCTTCGTCCATCGCTGCCGCGACATCGGCATCACCGTCCCGATTGTCGCCGGCATCATGCCTGTAGCCAACGTCGCCCAGATCAAAAAGATCACCGCCATGTGTGGCGCGGTCATCCCGCACCAAATGCTCGCGGAACTCAACCCCATCGCCAACGATCCCGACGCCGTCGCGCAGTTCGGCGTCGACTGGTCCACCCGCCAGTGCCGCGAACTCCTCGCCTCCGGCGTCGATGGTTTACATTTTTATACGCTGAACAAATCCAGAGCCACCCGCCAAATCGTCGAAAATCTCCGCCGCGACGGGATTCTGAGGTAGGGAGCGGTGGCCCACCGCGCCGCCTCCGGTGGCGCAGGCGTCCCTGCCTGCGGTCGCACCCAGTTGAACGGGCCTTGGTCGCCTCCGGTGACGTCCCGCCTGTTTCTTCGCTCGCCGACGTCCCCTTCCCCTCACACCAAACCCGTCAGCCAGGTATCATACCCAGCCGCCGCAACCAGCCTCCGCACCCCCGTTGATCCCACGCGCCGCGGGCATGATATATCGTGTCACGATATATCATGAGCGACGCTCCGCTTGATTTGCGTCGATTCGTGTCCACTCGTTCGCCTCTGGCGAATTCGCGGAGGACACTCTGCGCGCTCTGTGTCTCTGTGGTTAACGATTTGTTGAGAATCGCCCACTGAGGGCAGTGGGCCTGCAATGTCCGCGGAATTCCGAGAAAATGTCGTCCGGTGACGGCGCTTGCGGGATCGGCACGGTTTTGCTATGCCAGTGCGCGGATAAATAACATGAATACCTCCCACCAGATTCGTTGCCGTTCGCTGCCATTACTGATCGTCCTTTTTGCCATCCTGTTGGCGTCGCCATCGCACGCCGCCGATTTCTTCTTCCATGATGGCGACCGGGTGGTGTTCCTCGGCGACAGTATTACCGAGCAACGCCTGTACACGACCTACATCGAGGCCTACACGCTCGCCCGCTTCCCGCAATGGAAACTCACGTTCCGCAACTCCGGCTGGAGCGGCGACACGTCGTGGCTGCGGTATCGTCATCAGACGGATGAAAACGTTCTCTTCGCCACCAATGATGTGGCCCAACAGCAGATGGTCGAGACCGCCGTTCGCGATGGCCTGGAACGCGACGTCCTGCCGCTTCACCCCACCGCCGTCACGATCGATTTCGGCATGAACGACCACAGCTATCAGGCGTTCCGACCCGACATCTGCCGGGCCTACGTCCGCAGCGAGACCGAGCTCGCGAAAGTGCTCAGCCAACACGGCGCGCGGGTGGCGTTGTTGACGACGCAGCCCATCGAGGATCATCGCCCCGACCCGCAAAACGATGCGCGCAATCAATCGTTGCGGAAGTTCGGTGATGCGTTGAAAGGCGTGGCGACAAACACCGGCGCCGTGTTTGTCGATCAGTTCGATCCGTACATGACCGCGATGCTCCACGAGCGCGCGGCCAATCCGGCCGCCTACATCGGTGGCGGCGACGCCGTCCATCCGGGTCCGCCGGGGCACACGATCATGGCCTGGGCGATTCTCAAGGGCCTGGGCGCGCCGTCGCTCGTGTCGAGCGCGGTGATCGATGCGGCGCACGGGACCGTTACGTCCGCCGCGGGCTGCACCATCACAAACCTCAAGGTCATGGGCGACAATGTTGGCTTTGATCGTCTGGATCAGGCGCTCCCCATGCCGGTCGACGCGAATGCGGTGCCGTCGTTTCGCATCGTCCCCGTTCTGGAAGACCTGAGCCGCTACGAACTGGAGGTTTCGGGGCTGAAGGCGCCAAGCTACACGCTGACCATCGACGACGTGGCGGCGGGAACGTTCACGCGCGACCAGCTCGCCACCGGCTGCAACCTCACCGGTGTGCCCGGCCCGATCACCGAGCAGGCGCGGACAATTCTGAAACTGGTGTTCGACAAGAACAACGTCTATTACGACCGCTGGCGGAAAGTGCAGCTTTATAAACTCCCCGATTGGTTGAGGTCGCCGGATTTCGAGCAGCAAAAGGCCGCCGAACTGGCCCGCCTCGACCGCAAGATTGCCGACTTCGAAACCCAAATCGACGTGGCGCGCCAACTCAAACCGCACCGCTTCGAGTTGAAACCGACCGAAAAACCGTAACGTGTTGGCCCGCGCGCGGACTACTCGGCCACCTGCCGGACGAGTTCCGGCAGGATCTCGCCCGCTTTGCCGAGCAGGGACCAGTCCACCACCCGCGTAATCGGTGTGGGATCGCGATTGATCTCCACCGTCTTCGCGCCGCGACTGCGGGCCGTGTAAACGAAACTGGCCGCAGGCTCGACCACCGCGCTCGTGCCGATCGACAGAAACAAGTCGCATCCGTCCAGCGCGTCGTGCGCCTTCTGCATCGCGTCGTGGGGCAGCATCTCGCCAAACCATACCACCGCCGGCCGGCGCGCCCCGCCACAAGCGCACCGCGGCGGATATTCCTTGAAAGGCACATCGCGCTCTTCGCGTTCCATGCCGCACTGCGTGCAGCGCCAGACCCAGATCGTGCCGTGCAACTCAACCACATTGCGGCTGCCCGCCGCGTGATGCAGCCGATCCACGTTTTGGGTGAGCAGGGTGAACGCCCGGCGCTGCGTCGCGAAATACTTCTCGATCCTCGCCAGCGCCCGATGCGCCGGGTTCGGTTTCGCCGCGCCGCATTTCTCGCGGCGCCAATCGTACCACCGCGTCACCATCCCGGGATCGCGCGCGAATCCCTCGGGCGACGCCAGCTCGTGCGGATCGAACTCGGCCCACAAACCTTCCATCGCATCGCGAAAGGTTGGGATGCCGCTCTCCGCCGACACGCCCGCGCCGGTCAGCGCCACCACCGCCCGCGCCGACTGCAGCGCGTGCGCCAACGATTCGGGAATGACCGATGGCTTTGGCACGGGCGCAGTCTAGTGCTTCGTCAATCCAGATGGCAACGGTTCTGTCAAACAGTGGCGGGCTGGGCCACCGCGCCATCGGAACGCAGTCGGCCCGTCGGTGGTCCGAGTGGGTCCGTCTTCGCTACAAGCGTTTCTCGAAATACTGCAGCATCAACATGGCCGCGGCGTTGTTGATGATGTGCAGGACGATCGGCAGGCCGAGCGAGCCGGTCTTCCACCGCGCCCAACCGAGCACGATGCCCACGCCCAGGAGCCCAATGAAGTACGTGATTTGCAAATGCACGACCGCGAACACGACCGCGCTAATGAGAATCGCCCCCGCCACGCCCAGCCGGTTTTCCAGCGCGCCGTACAGCAACCCGCGGAAGATGATCTCCTCGCAAATCGGCGCCACGATGACGACGGAGACCACCGTGGCCACCGGATTCATTCCCAGCCCGAACCGAATGATGGGCACAACCTCCTGCAGGGTCGACGGCCGGTGGAGCCATTCGGCAATCCATGGCGCGCACCATGATCCGAATAGCGACGCCGCGGCCAGCCCGAGCAACGACAGCCCGATTACCCGCGCCGTTCCGAACCGCAACGGGAATGCGAACGGGCCGCCCCAGGGTTGACGCGGGAACGCGCGCGCCGCGGCGGCGATGACCGGGATGCCAGCCAGCGTGATTCCGAACAACAGATTTTGGGAGATATCAATCAGCGACAGCAACGCGAGGCAGAACATCAGCGCGAGTTGGCCTTCAAAGAACACTGCCAGCCACCAGATCGACAAGCCGAGCCCGGGGGCGGGAAACTCCGAGATCTTCGAGCTGAAGCGCCAGATCACGGTCAACGCGACCGCATACACGAGCAGCAGCACGCTGCCGCCGACGGCGAATCCCATCGGGTAGAGCCGGCGGGCGTCGACGTATTGGGCCGACAGCAGATAGCAGGCGAACAGCGCCCGTTTGGTGATGAGGTCGTTTTTCCGCAACTCATGCGCTCTCTCGAAGCTGGCCGCCGCTTCATCAAACCGCCCCAGCCACACCTGGCAGATGGCGCGCCAGTTGTTCGCGTCGAAATCGTCCGGACGAATCCGCACCGCTTTCTGGAAGGCGGCGACCGCGCGGTCGTACCGGCGCATCTCGGCGTAAGTGTACCCGAGTCCGTAGTTCATCTCGAAATCATCCGGCCGGATGCGGAGCCCCTTCTCATAGGCCGTCACCGCTCCGCTATAATGCTGCATCGCATACAGGCTGTTTCCGAGCCAGTAGTATCCGTCCGGATTGTTCGTCTCGATGGCCACGCTCTTCTGCAAGGCCGCCACGGCTTTCGGATAGGACTTCTGATGATAGCGGCAAACCCCCAACCAGAGATACGAATACGCGTCCTTCGGATTCAGCGACACGGCGGTATCGAGTATGTTGTCGGCTTCGTCGTAGCGTCGAAGCTTCATCAGGTAATAGCCCAGCGTGCTGTAATAAAACGAGTTCGATGGACTGATGGTGACGGCCTTCTGAACCGCATCGACCGCCTCCGGGAAGCGGTCGTCCTCCGCCAGGGCGTTGCCCAACTGGATGTACGCCCGCGCATTGTTGGTGTTCAGAGAGACGTAAGCCCGATAGGCGTCCACCGCTCGATTATAATCTCCCAGTGCGCTGTAGCTCTCACCGAGGTGATACCAGGAGTTCGTCCTCTGGGGATTCAATGCCAGGGCTTGTTTCAGAGTCTCGACTGCCTCACGGTGCCACCCCAGGCGCGCCAGACTGTATCCCAACCCTGCGTATGCCGTGGCATTCGTTGGTTCCAACTCGGTGGCCTGGCGGAAATCGGCTACGGCGGCTTCCCAGAGACTGGACGCCAGATCACTTCGCCCGCGCTCGATCAGCCCCGATGCCGAGACCGCGTTGGATTGCGCAGCCCGCAGTTGACCTGCCGGAACAATCCACCCGAGTGTGACGGCGCAGATGACCAGGATTCTCTTCACATGTCACACTGCCGTCAGCGCGATGATCTTCTCCCAGAAGTCGGGATACTGATCGATCAGGTCTGCTCTCCGTCCGTGTTCGTAGTCGGCGTAATCGAAGCCGGGCGCGACGGTGCAGCCGAGCAGGGCGAACTCCCCGCCCGCCGCCAGCCGCGCGCCCTGCCACACGCCGCGCGGCACCACTACTTGCGGCGTCATTCCCGTCAGCAGGTCCGGCCCGATCACCATGACCTTGCCATTGCCGTCCGGCAAGAGCTGCAACATCTCCACGGGATCGCCGAGATAGAAGTGGAAAATCTCGTCGCTCTGCAATCGATGGATCGCCGAGAACGTCCGCGGCGTGAGCAGGTAGTAAATGCACGTGCCGAACGCGCGCGATCCTCCGTAACGGCCTGGCAAATTCTCTGTCGGAATCGTTTCATCGGCGCGGTACGTCTCGGAAAAAAAGCCGCCCTCTTTCGGATGCGGTTTGAGCCCGAGTCGCGTGATGATTTCGTCGGCCGTCACAGAGGCTCGTCTACACGAGCCAACCCGTCGCCGCAAGCCGTTTCGCCGGTGGCCTTACGGGGGCATGGCGCTGCCATCGTGCGTCGCCTGTTTCTTGTGCAGCGTACATTTGTGTAGGGGCCATGCCCCATCGTGAGCAACGCCTCTCGTCGGTGTCAATACTAAGAACCGACCCTTTTACGCGGCACTGCGATGACTGGAACTCGAAGTTCTTTGAAAAGCAACAGCCGTTATACCGCCGCGACATCCATCATCTGCCTCGTCTTAGGTCTGGCGCTCTCCCATCGGATTGAGCCCGGCGTCCGCGTCCAGACAATAACGCTCGCCGATGACACGCCTGCGCTTAACTTCCTTCCTGACGGGCCGGGACCGCATCCGGTGGCATTGCTCGCCCACGGGGGCGCTGCCTCGAAAGAGACGCTCTTTCGCTACGGGGAGGCGCTCGCAGCCGCCGGATTTATTTGCTATAGCGTTGACCAACCGGGGCACGGAGCGTCGCCGCGAACATATACTTTTATGGATACCGTGCATACGCTGGAAGCAGTCGCACGCGAGGTCGGGCCGGTAGATGTTTTTGCAGGTCATTCGATGGGTGGCTATACGGGAGGCGAGGCAGTGCGGGAAGGGGGGATGGGACCGGGGCTTTTCATTGCGATTGGTTCCATACCGGTTCTGGGTGATCACGCGCCCCCGTTGCTTCTCCTGGCAGGCCGGTTCGAGGACGCACGCTTCTTGGCATTGCTGAAAGCGCGAACGGACGCGCGTTTGGTGATTTCTCCCTGGTCCGATCATCTGCTTGAGGCGTTTGATCCTGTGCTGGTGAATGCAGCCGTCGAGGCAGCGTGCGCCGCAGTGCATAAGACGCCACCGGCGCCTCCCACTGCCTGGCGCTGGCGACTCCTTGGCGCGGTGCTGGCCATGCTGGCAGCGGGCAAGCTGGCCAGTTGTTTGACGGATTTGTTTCCGCAATTGGCCCGATTCCGTGGACTGTTTATCGGTGTTTTCATTGTTGCCGCCTTCATGCTCACCCTCGGCGGCCGGTGGCTCGATGCGACCCCACACTTACGATTACAGTGCATCGCCATGCCCGTTATCTTCCTTCTGGCAATGATTGCCGGCAGGCTCCGCATCCCGCGATGGAGCTTCGCCGCGTTTGGGGTCCTTGTGCTGGTGATTGCGGTATGCTGGTACAAGACGAGCCCGAGTTGGGCCGCGCTTGTATTCGTGGCTTGCACTCTGCTCCTCACGCCTGCCCTGATCGCTGGAGTTGTCATCGGTTGGGTTGCGGCCCGCCGCGGGTCCCGGCTGCAAGGCGACATCGCCATGGCCATCATCGTGGGTTGTGTCCCCTTCCAATGCTTGGAACCGCCGCGAACGGCTCCTCAAGCGCCGACACCGCATACAGCCATCAAGCTGGACGCAGAACTTCTCGACGCTTGTGTGGGCCAATACGAAATTGCGCCAAACCAGTTGTTTGGCACTGGAACGAAGGTGACTATTTGGCGAAATGGAGATCATTTAGTCTGGCAAGCTGTTGGAGGAAACGCATCCCCAGGCGCTTTGGATCTTTATCCCGAATCGGAAACAAATTTCTTCCTCAAAATCAATGGCGCGCGAGTGACATTCATTAAGAATGATAAGGGCGAAGCGATGGCGTTAATTCACCATAAGGCGTGGCCGGATCTGCCGGCTGGCGAGGGAAAGAAACTCAAAAGCAAATGATCGCGCCATTGGCAAAAGTCATTGATTGGTCAGCTCTTCAGATGGCATACGTCGTTGCTCCGCTGAGACGCGCGCCCAGGCCAAAATGGAAACTGGAGGAAGCGCTCGAATTCCTGAATGGGCCGGACTTTATCCCCGCCGCAAGCGATCCGGCGCAGATTGAATTTGATGGGCCGCGGGATTTTAAATTTCCCACGCCGTGCCCGAGCGAAGACCAGGAGAACAACATCGTTTATGGCCGGCTTTATCGGTGCGAGGAACTCTGGCAAAAGTGGCAGCAGCCTGAAATCTGGCGATTGCCTCATGGCCACGCCAGTGGGCAGTTGAGGCTGGGCTTGATGGGCCGCGTGCTTCGCTGGCTATCGCCACGGTTGAGCAAGCCTGCGGTTACGAAGGGAAGGCCTCGTGAGCGAGCGGCAAACTCTGGCAGTGTCGAATCGTGAAAATATCCACCATCGTCCCGGCCTTCAATGAGGAAAAATGTCTGGGCGAAACACTCGCGCAAATCAAATCCGCGATGGGCGTGCTGACGCAATCCGGCTGGGAAACCGAATTGATTGTCTGCGACAACAATTCCATTGACCGCACGGCGGAAATCGCGCGCGCGGCGGGCGCGACCGTCGTGTCCGAGCCGGTCAATCAGGTCTCCCGCGCGAGAAATTCCGGCGCCGCGGCGGCTACCGGCGACTGGCTGGTGTTTGTGGACGCCGATTCTCATCCCAGCCCCGAATTGTTCGCGGATATGGCGAAAGAAATCCAATCGGGCAACTGCATCGCCGGCGGGGCGATCATTCGTTGGGATCAAAAGCATTTCGTCAGTGACATCGTCACCTCGGTTGCGAATGTCGGGTTTCGCTGGCGGCGGATCCTGTACGGCGCGTTTATTTTTGTCGAGACAGCGGTGTTCCGAGAGCTCGGCGGTTTCAGCTATGAAGCGTTTGCCGGCGAAGATGTGGAACTGAGTGGGCGGTTGAAGGCACTGTCCAGGGAAACGGGAAAACGCTTTGTCATCCTGCACCGGCATCCGATCATAACATCCGCGCGCCGATTGAAAGATTTCCCAGCGCTCAGCCCGCTAAAGCTGGTGGCTCACATCATTCTTCATCCGCACGCCTGCACAACGAGCCGCGAAGCCGCTCGCCGATGGTATGACGGGCGTAGGTAGCCATGCCGCCCAGTATTGTAAGGGCGCCAGAATCAGCTCGGTAAACAGCGGATTTCCTCCACACGAGCCAACCCGTTGCCGCAAGCCGTTTCGCCGATTGCCTCGCGGCACGACGAAAACGCAGTTGCAATTCCCCGGCAGCCCGCTACAGAACACGAACAAACGCCGCGTACGGGCCCCGATGTCGAAATCGGGGCAGGCACGCGGCCTCACGGCGAGCAGTTGGCCCGAAAACCGAGATAAAGAGAGGGGTGTTTTGTTTTCAAATTAGGACACTACCCTATTGGGTTGACAATTATTGGGCGCAGGGGTAGAAGGCAACAGGGGTTGCGTGAGCGAGAGGTGCTCGCGCGCCGCACGCGGACAATAGTTGAGTCGGGTTTATGTACATGCTAGCTATCGTACGAGACTCTGGTCGCGTTTCCACCGCAAGCGAAGTTACGTACCCTGCACTTTCCGTGGCGCGGGTCGGCATTGCGCTCACCTGCCTGGCGCTGTTCCCCGTGGTTGGCAGCCTGTGGGCGCAGTCGCTCGATATCGCGGTGTCGAGTGCGCAATACACGACGTACGTCAAAGTATCCTCTGGGGGCACGGTCGATCACCCCGTGCCTGCCCCGCCGCCAAGAACCACAGTATCATCGTCTCCGTTCACCGATGAGATTTATCTCCCCATGCCGCCTCATTATGCTTTTTATGCATACTGGGCGATCGCGAGTGCTGGTTTGTTCGAGGCGTCCGACCAGACCGTCGGATCCGCTAATGCCCTGGCGATCTCCCAGCTTTGGTTCTCACCCGTGGTGGACCAGACTCAAACGCTCGGCCTGCACATCGGTGGCATGAACTTCACCGCCTTTGAGTTCAGCCTGCTCGACGTGACCGCAGGATCGAACGTATGGAACTGCTTTTACAGCCTGTATACCGGCGGATTTCCTTCGGGTACGTTTCCCGGGATAACCAATGTTGTTGTCACTCCCTGGCCGTTTCCCGGGAATGGCGGCACTATTAGCTTTGGCACGTCGTTCCTTGCGTCAGACGAATACGAGCTGACGCTCGCGACGATGTCCTCAGCGGGGGGGGATGCGGAGACGCCCTGGGTTCAGTTGACGGGATTGGAAGCGGTCCCGGAGCCTTCGACGTGGGTACTGGTCGGCGCTGGCGTGTCAGTTGTGCTATCTCTGGCCCGCCGGCGGGCGCAGGCCACGACTGCGCGAAAGCAACAAGGCTCCCAAAAACGCAGTTGCAATTCCCTAGTCTGCATGTAGACTTCACGCGGCATGAAGGTCTCGAAACGTGGCGAGTATGCGTTGCGGTCGTTGATCAATCTCGGTATTGCCCAGGAATTGGGGCGGCCGATGGTCCAGATCCGTCAGTTGGCGGAAAAGGAGAACATCCCCGTCAAATTCCTCGAGGCGATCCTGCTCGAGATGAACCGCGCCGGCTACCTCGACAGCAAACGCGGCAAGGGGGGCGGCTATTTTCTGAAAAAGCCGATGAACAAGATCACCATCGGCGAGATCGTGCGGTTGATCGATGGCCCGCTCGCGCCGATCTCCTGCGCCAGCGTGACCGCCTATCATCCGTGCTCCTGCCCCGACGAGGCGCACTGCGGTCTGCGCCTGCTGATGGTCGACGTCCGCAACGCCATCGCCAACATCCTCGACAAGTTCACGCTGGCTGACACGGTCGAGGTCACCCTGCGCAAAATGCGGCGGGACAAAGTACCGTTACCGTTCGCCAAAATGGAGAGATGACTCTGATGAAACGAATCCTGATTCTCCTGACGTGTTTGTCCCTCTGCGCATCCGCTCGCGCCGAGAAAGTTGTTCTGCGTGTCGGCCATTTCCCGAACGTGACCCACGCCCAGGCGGTCATCGCCCACGGTCTCAGCCGCCAGGGCAAAGGCTGGTTCGAGGAACGCCTCGGTCCGGACGTGGAAATCCAGTGGTTCGTCTACAACGCCGGGCCCAGCGCCATGGAAGCCATTTTTGCGCGGTCGATCGACATGACGTACGTCGGCCCGAATCCGGCCATCAATGCCCACCTGCGCTCGCACGGCGACGAAATCCGCATCGTGGCCGGCGCGTGCAGCGGCGGCGCGGCGCTGGTCGTGCAGGATGACGGGCGGATTGCCAAGGACGCCGATTTCCGCGGCAAGAAGATCGCCACGCCCCAGTTTGGCAACACCCAGGACGTGGCCTGCCGCGCCTGGCTGTTGTCGAAAGGAATCCACATCACCATGGTCGGCGGTGACGCCCGCGTGATCCCGACCGATAACCCCGATCAGCTCGCGCTCTTCCAACGCGGCGAGATGGATGCGGTGTGGACCGTCGAACCGTGGGTGAGCCGGTTGGTGGTGGAAGGCAAGGGCAAGGTGTATCTCGAAGAAAGTTCGTTGTGGCCGGACACCGGTGGCCGCTATGTCACCACGCACCTGGTCAGCAGCGTGAAGTTTCTCAGCGACCGCCCGTCCCTGTTGAAGAAATGGATCACCGCACAGGTCGAATTGACCGACTGGATCAACACTCACGCCACCGAGGCCAAGCGTATCTTGAATGACGAGATTCGCGCCGAGACGACCCGCGCGCTCCCCGATGTCATCCTCAACAGCGCCTGGAAGCGGCTCCAGCTCACCAACGACCCGATCAAGGACTCGTTGTTCAAATCCGCCGAGGACGCCTATCGCATCGGGTTTCTCAAGGAGAAACCGGATTTATCCCGCATCTACGACCTCAAACTGTTGAATGAGGTTTTGCGAGAAAAGGGCGCGGCCGAAATCAAATGATGGCGATCCAGGACGAGCTTCAGGTCGTCCAGCCGGTCAAACTGGTTGTCGATGGCGTGTCGAAATGGTTTCGCCAACGCCGTGCCGACGTCCATGCGCTCGACAACGTCTCGCTGAACATTCACGAGGGCGAGTTTGTGTGCCTCGTTGGCCCGTCGGGCTGCGGCAAATCGACGCTGCTCAATATCATCGCCGGCCTGGAAGAGCCCGATAGCGGCCAGGTGCTGGCCGATGGCCAACCCGTGACCGGGCCGGGCCGCGAGCGGATGATGATGTTCCAGGAATCCGCCTTGTTCCCGTGGCTCGATGTCATGGACAACGTGATGTTCGGCCTGAACCTCAAGCCGAACCTGAGCCGGCTCGAACGCCGCGAGGTCGCGCAGTATTATCTGGAGCTCGTCGGCCTGAGCAAATTCGCCAAGTCCAATATCCACGAACTGTCCGGCGGCATGAAACAACGCGTCGCGCTGGCGCGGGCCCTGGCGCCCAATCCGCGCGTGCTGTTGATGGACGAGCCGTTCGCCGCGCTGGATGCGCTCACCCGCGAACAGCTCTACGGCGACATCCAGCGGATCTGGGAGGAACGCAAGAAGACCATCGTCTTCGTCACCCACAACGTCCGCGAGGCGTCCTGTCTGGGCGACCGCGTCGTGCTGTTCTCGCCGCACCCCGGCCGCATCCAGGAAAAATACGGGATCGATCTGCCACGCCCGCGCGACATCAACAGCGTGTCGCTGGCCAAGTATTCCACCGAGATCACCCGCGCGCTGAAACGGCACCTGAACCCCGAATTGGTCGAGGTGGGCGAATGAGGCGACGATTGATGATCATCGCCGTGTTCGCCTTGCTGATCGGCGTGTGGGAGATGCTCGTGCGCGCAAAAATCTGGTCGCCCGTGCTCGTGCCGTCGCCGATGAGCGTGGCGAAGTATCTCCGGGACGCCCTGGCCAGTGGCGACCTCGAACGGGCCACGTTCGTGACCGTGCGACGCCTGCTCATGGGCTACGCCATCGGATTGATCGTCGGTCTGCCGCTGGGATTGCTGACCGCCCGCTTCAAGTTCTGCGAAGCCACCGTGGGCATCATCGCGCTCGGATTGCAGACGCTGCCGAGCGTCTGCTGGGTGCCGCTGGCGCTGCTGTGGTTCGGGCAGACGGAAAGCGCGATGCTGTTCGTGGTCGTCATGGGCACGCTCTGGTCCGTGGTCATCGCGACCGATAACGGCGTGCGCACCGTGCCGCCGATTTATGCCCGCGCCGCGCGTACGATGGGGTCGACCCAATGGAATACGTGGGTGAAGGTGATTGTGCCCGCGTCGCTGCCGTTCATCGTCAGCGGCATGAAACAGGGCTGGGCCTTCGCGTGGCGCTCGCTGATGGCCGCGGAGATCTACGTGACGATCCTCACGGGCATGGGCCTCGGCAACCTGCTCAACTACGGCCGCGAGCTTCAGGCGATGGACCAGGTCATCGGCATCATGCTCGTCATCATCATCATCGGCCTGCTCGCCGACAAAATCCTCTTCTCGCCGTGGGAGCGCTTTCTCTACCGCCGCTGGGGAACCGCCAAGAGCTAGACGGAAAAGATTCGAGAGCGCGGTTGACTACTCGCCGGAGTAGCACCACACTTCCGGTAGTTCCCCATGAATGCAACCGAACGAATTGTCAAGAAGCGGACCGGGCGGTTTTGGATCACCGTGGTCGTCGGAGCGCTGGTGGTTCTGGTGGGTGTCTGTTACTTCGTCGTGACCAGCAGCGCGTTTTTCAAGGGCGTCATTCTGCCGCGGATCGGCGCGGCCCTGAACGCCGACGTGTCGGTCAGCGGCGCGGAGATCAGCCCGTTCTCCCACGTGGTTCTTCAGGACATCAAGGTCACGGCGAAGGGCGCCGAGCCGTTATTCAGCGCGGCGCGTGTCACCGCGCGGTACGATCTGCTGGCGATCATTCGCGGCAACATCCGCGTGAGCGAGGTATCCGTCGTCTCGCCTACGGTGACGCTCATCGAAAACGCGAGCGGCGCCAGCAATCTCGAGCCGTTGCTGAAAACCGAAAAGCCGGCAGCGTCACCCGCCACAACGCCACGCGCCGCATCGGCACCCGCGAAACCGGCGGCGGCCCCGGCATTGGATATCAAGGCCATCACGCTGAAAGACGCCACGATCCGCTACGTGAAGAATCTCAGGAACGGCGAGCGCGAGTCGCTGGAGCTGTCGCAGGTCAATCTCGCGATCCAGAACATCAAGAATGGCGGCACCGGCAAGCTGGACCTCGCGGCGGTGATCGCCTGCGAACAGCCGTCGAACGCCACGCTGCAGGCAACGGTCAACGGCGCGTTCACATTTGCGCTGTCCGCTGACCTGAAGCCGGGCGTCGTCGCGGGCGCGGCAACGGTGAGCATTGACAAGGCCACCGGCCCGTTCGCTGACCTGGCGGCGCTGGCGGCAAAGCTCGATTGCGATGTGACGCCGACCGAGGTCAAGCAGATTTCCCTGGCCTTCACCAAAGCGGGCACCGGGCTGGGCGAACTGCGCGTCAGCGGACCGTTCGACCCCGAGAAGCTGGAAGGCAAGTTGAACGTGGACGTGGCATCTCTCGACCGCCAGGTGCTCAACCTCGCGGGGGCCGCCGCGGGGCTCGACTTCGGCTCGACGACCGTCAATGCCACCAACGAGATCGAGTTGACCCGGGGCGGCGCGGTGATCACCGCCGCGGGCATGTTGAATGTCGCGCGGCTGCAAATCACGCGCCAGGGCGAAACCTCGCCGACGCTCGACGTGCATTGTGATTATGCCGTCACGGTCAACCGTGCGGAGCAATCGGTGCTGGTCAATACCTTGAATCTGACGGGGACCCAGGCCCAGCATCTGCTGGCCCAAGCGAAATTGACCAGCCCGATGCGGATCGCCTGGGGCGCCACCAGCAACGCCGTCGGCGAAGCCGCGCTCAATCTCACGCTGACCGGTCTGAACCTGGCTGACTGGAGCGAGTTCGCGGCCGGCTACGCGCCGTCGGGTGTTGCGAATGCGACGATGAACCTGACGTCGCAAAATGGCGGCGAACAATTGGCTTTTGACCTGGACGGCCGGGTGGACGGTTTCTCGGCTCGCGTCGGGACGAACCAGATTTCGGCCGTCAACGTGAGGCTGCGGGCCAACGGGCGCAGCACGAATCTGAGACAGTTCACCCTGAGCGACTACCGACTCGACGTCACCCAGCAAACCCAATCGGTATTGACGGTGTCGGGGGCGGCCACGTTCGACAAACTGACGCGGAATGCCGACGTGCAGGTCGCCACGCAGGCGGCGCTGGAGCCGCTGGCGAAATTGATTGCGCCATGGGTTGCCGCGGTGGACACCTACGCTCCGGGCGGCGCGGCCAGTGTGAAACTGAACCTGCAGGCGCAGCAGGGCGCAAAGCAACTGGCGTTTGACGTGGACGCGCGGGTCAACGGCTTGACAGCTCGCGCAGGACAGAATCCGATTGCGCCGGTGGATGTCCACCTGGCGACGAAAGGCAACGGCACGGACCTGGAACAGTTCGCCCTCAGCAACTGCAAGCTCGACGTGCTCCGGCAGGACGAATCGGTGCTGGCGGCGTCGGTGACCGGCGGATTCGACGCCGCGTTCACCAATGCCGACCTGTCGGTGACGACGCGGGCTTCGCTCGACAAATTGCTGGCGTTGTATCCGGTGAGCGGGGCGACGTGTTCCACCGGTTCGTTCGCGGTCGCGGGCCACATCACCGCTCAAACACACTCCCTTGCCGTCACCGGTCAGGTCACGCTCGCTGACCTGACGGGCGGGTACGGTGACTATCGCTTCGACAGTTTCGGCGCGGCGATCGACCTCGATGCGGCGTTGAGAGGACGGCAGCTCGAAATCCGCAAGGCGACGGGCCAGTTGCGGGAAGGTTCGACTGCCGGGGGCCGGTTCGATATATCCGGGACGTGCGATCTCGACAAGAAGACCGGCGACCTGGCCGCGAAGCTTGCCGGTTTCACGCAGGACGATCTGCGGCCGTTTCTTCAACCCTCGCTAGGCGATAAGAAGCTCGTGTCGGTCTCGCTGAATGCCACAACCGCCGCCGGGTTCAATGCCGCGGGTGATGGGACGCTCAAAGCCGACATGACCGTGACCAATCTTGTCATACAAGATCTGGCGAACAGTTTCCCCGCAACGCCGCTGGCCGCCCGCCTGATCGTTGATGCGGGGGCGAGCAATAAGGTGGCCACGATACATCAGGGCCAGCTTGCGCTTACCGCGACGGCCCGCGCCACCAATGAACTCAACCTGACCGGCACGGTGGATTACTCGCGCAGCAACGCCGTTGCCGGGGCGATCAAGTTGGCTGCCGATTCACTGGACGCGACCGCGTACTACGACCTGTTCGCCGGGACAAACAAGGCCGTCAAAGCGAAGGCCGAGACCAAACCCGCCGGCGCGGTCGTGGGAGCCGCTGCGGAATCGAGGCACGCGGAGGCGGTAGAGCCCGCGGCGGTGAATTTGCCGCTGGGCCGTTTCACCTGCGAATTGGCGGTGGGCCGCTTTTACCTGCGCCAGCTTGAGATCACCAATCTCCAAGCCATCGCCACGCTGAATGGCAGCCGCGTCGCCGTGAACCCGTGCCGACTCACGCTCAATGGCGCGCCGATCAATGCGACCGTCAACCTGGATCTCAGCGCGCCCGGCTACCGGTACGACATGGCGCTACGGGCGGACAAGATACCACTCGCGCCGTTGGTCAACTCCTTCTCCCCGACCTACAACAAGCTGGCCCAGGGCGATCTCAGCGCCAATCTCCAGATCAAAGGCGCGGGCGTCACCGGGCCAAACTTGCGCAAGAACCTCGCCGGTAGCGTCACGCTGAATCTCACCAATGCCAACATTGCGATCGTCGGCCCGAAGGTCAAGGCCGTGCTCACCCCCATCATGACAGTGCTCGGTGCGCCGCAATTGCTCCAATCACCCCTCGATTACATCATGGCTGATTTGCAGATTGGCGGGGGCAACATTGAGACACGGCAGTTCGAGGCTCACAGCGCGGCGTTCCGTGCGCTATCACAAGGCACGATTCCGATTGCCGACGTGTTGACCGACTCACCGTTGAGCCAGCCGATGGACGTCGAGTTGTCCCAGGACGTCGCCAGCCAGCTTCGTTTCGCCAATCTGCCGACGGATGGTTCGTACGTGAGACTTCCCACGTTTGTGCATCTGGCCGGCACACTCGGTGACCCGACGGCCAAGACGGACAAGGCCGTCATCGCCGGCCTGACCGCTCAAGGCATCGCCGGAGCCATCGGGGGCCGGGCCGGCGGCATCCTGGGCGGGATTGGAGGTTTGCTGACGGGTCAATCGGCGAGCACCAATGCGCCGTCGCAGCAGGCACCTTCGCAACAGCGCACCCCGTTCAATCCGTTCAATCTACTCCGTTGAGGTGGGCGGTTAAGCGACAAACGGCTTCCCCCTGGGTTCTTCAAAGAGAAATGCCCAGAGCCCAGATTCTGGGCATCTCCAAGTTGGTAGCGGGGGTGGGATTTGAACCCACGACCTTCAAGTTATGAGTCTGACACCACTTTGCCAATTCGCCGTAATACTCAGCAAATAGTCAAGAATAGTCGCTGTGTGTGGGTTAAGGTCGCCGGCAACGCACCGGAGTCGCAGTCGCTTCGGGACGAGGGCGACAAGGCTTTCGAGCGGTCGCGCGCACAGGCGAATGAACGTCTGAACCAAATCATCGAGGAAGCTCGACGGAAACACGACTCGGCTCACCTTGTCGAACGCATCTACGAGATTACGACCGGTGAGCAGATCAAGTCGATCGCGCTCGATGACTTACCGGACGAGTGGCAGAAGATTCCGAGAAGACGAAAGCCAAATGAACGTTACGCGGCACAATGCCGCTCAACGCTTGCGCGGTTTGCGGCATTTGTCCGGTCACAGAATCCGAAGGCCGATGAAATCTCCCACGTCACCCGCGACATAGCGCGGGCGTTCATGGCCGCCGAGGAATCGCGTAGGGTCACCGCCAAAACGTGGAACGACACGCTGAAACTGCTGCGGGCAGCATACAAATATCTGTTGCCGGCCGGCAGCATCAATCCCTTCTCCAGCATCCCGACCCGTGAGACCGAAACGATCTTCCGCAAGCCGTTCACGCCGGAAGAACTCAAGGCCATTGTGGACGCTGCTTGCGAAGACCATTTCATCCGCCCGATCCTGATCACCGGCATGTGCACCGCGATGCGACAAGGCGATTGCTGCCTCTTGAAATGGAGGGACGTTGACCTCGCCCGCCGGTTCATTACGGTCAAGACCAACAAGACCGGCCAGACCGTCAGCATTCCGATCTTCCCGATGCTCTACGACGAACTGGCCGCGCGCCAGCCGTCTGAAGCGTATGTGTTCCCCGAGCAGGCGAAGATGTACGTCGAGAACTCAGACGGCATCACTTGGCGTGTTCGGAAAGTCCTCGCTGTAGCCGGCTTCAAAGACGTAGACGAAAACGGTGAGAACGATCAGACGGACGAAGCCGAAATCGTCCGAGGTGAAATCCACGCCGAGCGCAAGGACGGCCTGCGCCGTGCGAGCGTGAGGGACTTTCACAGTTTCCGCGTGACCTGGGTGACGCTCGCTCTGACCGCCGGCGTGCCGCTGGAATTGGTCCAGAAGGCGACCGGACACCGGACCACCGACATCGTGTTACAGCACTACTTCCAGCCCGGCCGCGAGGAGTTTCAGCGTGCGCTCCAGTCCGCCATGCCCAAGCTGCTCACGAATGGTCACAAAACGCCCAAAGAGGAGATGCTCACGATTTTGGACCGGACCAAGGCCAAGACATGGCAGACGGACGCTAGGCAGCTCCGTGAATTGATTATGGCACTTTGAACTGCCTTGGTGAATTGTCCCCCTGATCGGGGCATGTCCGGTGGCGATGCTGGCGGCGGGATGGCGGACGGGGGTTGAGGGGGCAGGTATCTGCAAGGTGGGTGAAACATGCTCTTTGCCGCGCGCATTCGCAACCGCAAAACACAAGCTCGCGCTTTGGTTTGGCGCGACAGCGGGCGGGGCCGAGCGGAGGCGCTAGTAGGCGAGCTTGAATTCGTAGCGCAACATGTTGTGGCAATGCACCGTTTCGACGGTCGTCTTGCTTTGCCAGCCCTGACAGTACATTTCGCCGCTGACAACGGTGCGTTTCTCGGCAACGGCGCTCGTAAGTTCCTGCGTTAAATCGAAATCGCCGCGGATGCATTCGCAATTGGGACAGCGAATGCGGAACACGGACTTGGCGTTTTGGAGGTTGACGACGTATTTGAGCGTACCATTCTGGGCAATGCCCTTGGGGCTGTAATGCCCCAGATTGACGGTCAGAGACTTCAGCGTCGGAAATTTCTTGGCAAGACTGGGCGACGCTTTCACCCGTTCGCCTTCCTGATTGCTGTATTCCGCTCTGAGTCCCATCTTTTGTTGATACATACCGGCAACCTTCCGGACCGAGTGCAATCGCCACTGAATGCTCACGACTGAATGGAGAGTCGAGAAACAAATGCGTCAACGCACCGCAATCCACTAGATGACACCAATATACACCCAATCGCCACAATAACAATTCATTACTGCTTGTCTGAATATAGGGTGTTTACCCTATGCATAACAGGCACGTTGCGGGCCCTAGACGCCGTACTGCTGGGAGTAGGCTGGGAATCGGCCCAGTTCCGGGTGGGGTCGGGCTCGCCAGCGTTTGTAACTCCAGAGCCAATGGTCCGGGTTCTTGCGAATGACGGCTTCGCAGAAGTCGAGGCATCGCTGACTGATCATCTGGATGTCGGCCTGAGCGTCTCCACTAGGTTGATACGCTAATTCCTGACAATCGATGCGGATTTTTCCGTCCGGCAGTGGGTGGGCAATACTGGTGACGATCGCGGCGCCGGAACGCAGTTCCAGCTGGCCGATGGTCGAATTGGTGAGCACGGGGAGGCCGAAGAAGTCGCACCAGGTGCCGCCGGCACGCAACCCGACATGCTGGTCGACCAGCACGGCCACGCAACCGCCCCGCTTGAGCGTTTTCAGCACGTGGAGCATCGCAAACCGACCGGCGACAACGCGGTGTCCCCATCGGCTGCGGAGTTTGACGAAGATTCGTTCGAGCGCGGGGTTACGCATGCGTTTGGCAATGACCGTCATGGGGATCTGCCGAAACCCGAACGCCGGCCCCTGCAGCTCCCAATCGCCATAATGCATCGTGATAACGATCACGCCTTTGCCCCGAGCTTGGCAGTCGCGAATGAGCCGAAGACAGGAGTCAGGCAGTTCGACAAGCTGTTGTGTGAGAGCCGGCGTAAGCCGCGCGCTCCAGAAGAGCCCGAGCATTGCCGCTCCGAAACTTTGGAAGGAAGCGCGGGCGATCCGGGTTTTCTCCAATCGTGTCCTGGCGTCACCAAATGCCACGTCGAGATTCGCTGACGCGATCCGTCGTTGTCCGCCCAAAAGCCAGTAACCCAGCCACCCGAGGCTCCGACCGACTCGGCGAACGGCCTGGTAGGGAAAGAACGGGATCACCCACAGCACGGGTGTGAGCAGTGCCGCCTCCAATCGGTGACGGAACCGTTTCCATCGGGAGTGCCGCTTAACGGCTTTGCGACGTGTGACCATGCCGGCGTTTTTACCCTTGTGCGACCGAGTGCTGTTGCCGTCGAAGGGTCTTGAGGTAGCCGTAGCTGACCAACTTGTGACGCTGTTCATCCCAGAGACGGAAGGTGAGCGACTTGAAGCTGGAGAACAGCGTGACCGGCGGGACGCTTTGAAACAACGGCTCCGCCTTGTGGCACTTCTCCAGGTTGTAGTTGGGAATTCGCGCGCTCAGATGGTGGATGTGGTGGAAGCCAATGTTGCCGGAGAACCATTGGAGAACTTTGGGCAGTTTGTAGAAGGAACTGCCCTGCAGCGCGGCGGCGAGGTAATCCCAATCACCATGGCGTTGCCAGTAGACACCTTCGAATTGATGCTGGACGTAAAACAGCCACACGCCGGCCGATCCCGCGACCGCGACCACCAGCAATTGGAGCATCAGATAGGCTTTGATGCCGAAGACCGAACACAGAGCCACGGCAACGCCGAGCATGGCGAGATTGGTCCAGTAAACCGAGTGCCGCTCGCGCCGGCTGGCCCTGGCATTGGCAAACCGATGCAGGACCAGAAACAGGAACAGCGGAGCAATCAGGAAGAGGATGACCGGATTGCGGGCCAGTCGGTACGCGAAGCGTTTCCAGCGGGAGGCCTCCAGGTATTCCTGCACCGTCAACGTCCAGACCGCGCCCAGGCCGCGCTCGTCCAAGTCGCCCGAGTGCGCGTGATGGATGGCGTGTTCCCAGCGCCAGAGATAGTACGGCGTAAAGGTCAGCACGCCGGTGAGGAAGCCCCAGAGGTCATTGGCTTTGCGGGATTTGAAGAACGCGCCATGTCCACAATCGTGGTGGATGATGAACACCCGCACGAGAAACCCGCCCGCCAGAATCGCCAGCGGCCACGTGATCCAATAGGACACTGTCAAACTGCGGTACATCAGGTACCAGAGCATCGCATACGGGATGAGCGTGTTGATGATCTGCCAGATGCTGCGCCACCGAGAGGGCTCCTGGTATTTGGCCACGATCTGCTGCCACGCCAACGGGCCAGGCTGGTTCGACCCTGCAGTCATTGTCTCTGTTGGTGCGCCGGGCACTACCGATTGAAAAACTTCGCTCATCATACAAAGATAATACGGCGAAAAAGGATGGCGACGCCATAGGGCATTTACCCCATGGAGGTATGGCGCCGCGACTGGGAAATTCACGCACGCTGGTAGTGCTATGCCAGAGAGGATGCGCTGGTTTGTGTCGCGGCCTGCAGGGGGAGGCAGGTCTTGCGAAAGTGGTGGCCGTAGATGGAGAGCGTGACAGCCAAGGGCACGAGAGACGGACGATGAAAGAACGTCCAGAGCAGCAAGCCCCAGTACTGAAAGCGCTCGCGACCGAAGACGCCGAGGCGGATGCTGGCGTGCGCAAACGCCACGGGATAGCGCCAATTCCACGTGCCAGGGATGCTCGAGGGTCGGTACTCGCGGAGGAATGTCCGTACACGGCGGTAGTACGGCCCCGGCGCATACAGATATCCCATGAGGGTCTTGTATCCGACGCGCAACGTCTCGCGATTCATCCGCGGAATGAAGTTCGTGGTCCCGTCCCCGTTGTTGCCGGTGGTGCGGCCGATGAGCCGGCCCTGGCGTTGGAGCCGCTGGTGCAGTCGGGTGCCGGGAATGGCCTGCAGCAGGCCGACCATCGCCGTGACAATCCCGCTCTGCTGGATGAACTCGAGCTGGCGCTGGAAGATCGTCGGCGTGTCGTTGTCGAACCCGACGATGAATCCGCCCTGCACCTGCAACCCCGCGCGGTGGATGCGTTTCACATCAGCGACCAGGTCGCGCTGTTGGTTCTGGCGCTTGCTGCACTCCGCCAGGCTTGCCTCCTCGGGCGTCTCGATGCCGATGAACACCTGGTTGAACCCCGCCGCGACCATCAACCGCATCAACTCATCATCGTCGGCCAGATTGACGGATGCCTCGGTATAGAACGGGACGCCACGCCGGCCCGTTTGCCACTGGATCAGCGCGGGCAGCAACTCCTCCTTGAGCGCGCGTTGATTGCCGATGAAATTGTCGTCCACAAAGAAGATCGTTCCGTGCCAGCCCCGCCGACAGAGGCTGTCCAACTCGGCGATCACCTGCGCCGTGGTCTTGGTGCGCGGCCGATGGCCGAACATCGCGGTGACGTTGCAGAACTCGCAGTCGAACGGACAGCCGCGGGAGAACTGCACGCTCATTGACGCGTACCGGCCGAGGTCCGCCAACTCCCACAACGGTGCCGGCGTCTGCCGAATATCGGGGTACTCCGAGGAGGTGTACACGCGCTTCGCGCGCCCGCGCTCAAAGTCCCGGAGAAATTCCGGCAGCGTCGCCTCCGCTTCATTCAGCACAAAATGGTCAACGACGGAACCCGGCTCGTGCTCGAGCGTGAACAACGGTCCGCCCGCCACGATGGTCTTGCCCGCGGCGTGGCAGCGGGCGATCAACGCGAGCGCCGAATCCTGTTGGGCGATCATCGCGCTGATGAAGACGAGGTCAGCCCATGCCAGGTCCCGATCGCGCAGCTTCCCGACGTTTTCATCGACGAGTCGTTTCTTCCACAGGGGCGGGAGCATGGCGGCGACGGTTAGCAGCCCCAGCGGCGGGAACGCCGCCTTCTTGTGGATGAATTTCAAGGCGTGCTTGAAACTCCAGAACGTATCCGGAAACTCCGGGTACAACAGCAGGACATTCACCCGGTTACAGTAACACCAGGAGGCCGGGCAGGTGCCATGGGGTGTTTACCCCATCGATGACGGATCCGACTGCCGGACTAGCGGATGGTCAACTGGACGCTGCTCTCGATGATGCCCGCGGCGATGGCGTAACGGGTAAGACCGGAGGCCTCGTGGATGTTGAGTTTGGCCATAAGGTTCTGCCGATGCTTTTCGACCGTTTTGATGCTGATGCCGAGTTCAGCCGCGGCCTGCTTATTGGCCTTGCCTTCGGCGATCAACTGGAGCACTTCCAACTCCCGTGACGTCAGGCGGGGCATTCGCTTGCGGAGGTGTTCCTTCCGATCCGGCAATTTCCGGTCGTGATTGCGAAAGCGCCTGGCGATGGGTGGGCTGAAGAACTGGTTTCCTTTGTCCGCCTCGCGGATCGCCGTCGACAGGTCCTCGATGGAGGTCTGTTTCAACAGATACCCCGCGGCGCCCAGGGCGATTACCTGCTCGACGTAGGCGTCATCGCTGTGCGCCGAGAGGATGAGCACCTTGGTGGTGGGAACGGATTTGAGAATCTGGCGCGTCGCTTCCAGCCCGTTGAGCAGCGGCATCGCGATATCCATGACAACCACGTCGGGACGAAGTTCTTTGGCCAATTGCACCGCTTGTCGGCCTGTCTGCGCCTCGCCGACCACTTCGATGCCGGCTTCGGCCCGCAACAACGACCGCAAGCCTTCCCGGACAATCATGTGGTCTTCCGCCAGTAGAACGGTGATGGATTTCATGACCACCCGAAATCTCGTCCGTCCCGCATCGCCGATCAAGTCTAAACGCGGATGCCGTTGTGGACGGGAATCAGAGCCCGGATGGTCGTGCCCTTGGCCGGAGCGGATTCGACGGCAAAGCTGCCGCCGACCATCTCGACCCGTTCCCGCATGCCGAGCAGTCCCAATCGTTTGTGCCGCTTAGCAAACAGCACGCGCTCGACCTCAAAGCCAGTGCCGTTGTCGTGGATCTCCATGCGGATGGCGCCCGGTGATTTGCGGATGGTCACGTTTACCCGGGTGGCGTGGGCATGCTGGGCGACGTTGGCAAGCGCCGACTGGGCGACGCGATACAGCACGGTTCGCTTGGTACTGTTCAACTGTTCCACCCCGCTGAAGGCCGTGAACCGAATGCGGAGGCCCGTTCGTTTCGTAAAGGCCTTCATAAACGAATGGAGAGCGGGGATCAGTCCCAGGTCATCGAGGAGTGTGGGGCGCAATTCGCGGGCGAATCGGTGCACGATGTTCACCGACTTCTCGACCACTCGCTGGGTGCAGACGATCTTTTTTCGCAGACCCTTGGCGTTGACGTCAGCCGCCACTTTCAATGTCGCCAGATGCACGTTGATGCCCGTCAATGTCTGGGCAATCTGATCGTGCAACTCGCGGCTGATCCGCTTGCGTTCCTGCTCCTGCGCCGACAGGAGCTGGCGGGACAGGTTCCGCAGCTGATCCTGCATGAGCCGCGACTGTTCCAACAACTCGCTGTGGTGATGTTCGCTCTTCCGCAGGGCGTCTTCGACGGCCCGACGACGGACGACTTCCTGTTTCAAGCGCCGATTGGCCCTAGCCAGTTCTACAGTGCGGTGGCGCAGGGTCTTGTTGGCCTTGCTCAAGTGGATGTTAGCCTTTCGCATGGCGCGATCACTTTCCTCCATCGGCTTGACGGCCTCAATGAAAAAAGCCTCAGCCCGCTTGAGCGGCCCGTCCCGGCGCGGTGAAGAATCGCTCGACCTTTGAAGCGTGGAGAGCGCTTGCCGGTGAATCCTGACCAGATCCAACGGCACCAGTCCGGCGGTCGAGGCTTGGCGTCCCAGCCGTGCTGCCAGCTGCAGGGTCGTGCGCGAGCCGCGCTGCAGGCGTTCTCGAAGCGCGATCACATACCGTTGGGACAACCTCATGAGCTCTTGGGTCATGCTGTATTCCGGATGCGCACGGCTACTGACAAGCGTCGGCACCGTTGTTAATATCCCGCCGCTCGTGAGTGTTTTTTCGTCGCGCAACCCTCAATCCTGAGTGACGGTCTGCTAATTGCTGAAATCCGTCTAAACGGTGAATCCCTACCTGCCCGAACCACTGAATGTCGAGGCAGGGTGTTACCCGATCGCCAAGGCTTGCTCCCGGCGTATGCCGGCGTTTTCCGATAGGGGTGTTGACGAACAGCACGGCAATCGCCGCATTCGGAATTAGAAGCTCAACCCACGAAGTTGAAAACAATCCCACCGGTAGTCTCCTGCTGGAACCCGCCCCCAGCGTCAACAGAACGAGTAAATCATGCATGGGGTTGCTCTTCGGGCTCTGACTTCCCCTTGGGGTATACGCGATCGACAAAGCGCTTGGCGGCCTCGAATTTCTCTGCATCGGTATCGGATACGCGGCAACGACTGGTTACGTCCACGCCATCTACTTCGATCACCCTCTTGCTGATGGGCCGTTCACTTACCGCCCCCGCGACAACATCGGATGCGAGTGCAACCTCGTCCCGTATCATAATTTTGTGGTCTCGATATTCGGTTTCGATCAGGCTCATGGATTGCCACCTTTCGCTCAGTACGTTCGGAACTTCATTACGGTCCGCGCTCGTGACGATTCTCTGCCGTCCTTTCGAGGCGGTCTCCGCCCCGCTTTTCAGGGCCGCCACCATTTCCCGTCCGTGCATCATCGAGACCAAACGCGTCCCCACCTTGTTTGCGAACTCGGCCTCCGTCAGTTCCCTCCGCAGGTCTCGAGAAGAATCTGGTCGAGTGTCTTTCGATTCGCAATGGCTCGGTCGATCAATTCGTTGTACACGTCGTCGCCCACCAAGATCCGCTGCGTCGGACCGGGTTTCTCGTCCGACCAAGATACATAACCGGCGCCTCGCTGTTGGAGCGCATGGAAGACCTCCGTGGAGATCTCTAAACTCTGCTGATGCATTTGCCCTCCCGCCTCACTCTCTGCTGAGACAAACATCCTCTTCGTCTTCGTCAGCCACAGCCATTGCACGAAGAAAGTCAATGCGGGCTGCCCGATGGTTGTAGAAATCGCACATGACACTGAGAACCTGAAATCTGCCCGTCGGATCCACTCCCAAGATTATGTATTTCCGGCCGCCTTCTCTTCCCTCAAGCGCGATCGTGCCGAGGATGCTGCCGGCCACGTTGGAAAACCACTCCAACTCCTTGCCGACGAACTGTTCCAGGTCGCTATCCAAAGAGAGATGGCGGATAAATTCCTTTCTGCCGATCTCTTTGATCACAATGACAGTCTTTCCCCCATGCCGCGATGTTGGTTTACTTCCCTGCTACTTTGCCCTGCTGCATCCCTGGAGCACGCGTGGTCCGAGGGAACCGGCCCGTGAAAACTTCTGCAATCTACTCCTCATTCAGGAATTAGCGAGTTGATTCGGGAAGCATATCCTCGGGCCGAGTGACGCTCCGATTGGCTGGGAACCAAAGCCACCGACCTCGAAGCTTCATGGCCTCCGATTCATCGTCGTGGCTCGTGTCTCCAGGCGCGCCAGGTCCTCCTCGGCTTTCTCCGCCGCGGCCATATCAACCAAAAACCGCGAGCGCGCCGCCTTCAAACTGAGGTCGTCCCCACCCAGCGTGCAGACCCGATAATTGCCGTTGCGGTCCCCTTTCAAGACGGCGTAAGTCCAGCCGTCGTCCTCTCTCCCGGCGATCGTGCCGATGATGTTTCCAACCTTGTTGGCGAACCATTCGACCTGCTCCAGCGTGAGCCTTTTCAAAATCAACGAGGGCGGTTGAAATGCGTCGAACTGTTCCCGGCTGATGCTTTCAAATGGCATGGACGCCTTTCCCGCCAACCGCCGCTGTCTGCAATCCCGCCGGCGTGATCCACACATGCCCGAACCGGTCCCCTGGATCCCCATCGGTCAATCCAACCAGCAGCTTCGCGCATAGCGTCTGGACGAGCCCGCTACGTCGGATGCGATCGTACTCGTCATGACGAATCGTCATCAGTTCGTCGAGCGGGATCCCGGTTTCCTTAACCAACGCCGTTTCATGCATTCCCCGACTGTGCTCAGCGACAGCCCGAAGAACACAGAGCTCCTTGGGAGAGAGTGTGGTCGATCCATTTCGATCGTTCTTCATTGGGGTTGTCCGGCTGCTCCCCTACCGTGAAAGTTGGAATCCGGTCAGATGGCGAAAGGACCACACAACCAACCAGACCAGGCCCAGGCAGAGCAGGACTTTGAAAACCGCCGTGCCCACCGGCAAAGCCCAAGCCGTGATGCTTCGGCTGCTAAACGTCTGTTGCCTGACAAGAAACTGGGTGGCCGCCCAGGAAAGGTAGCCAGCGAACAACGCCGCAATGACGAGGATGCCCCTCACATTCATACGAAACAGGAGCAAAGCCGCGAACGAACCGGAGAACACCCCCAAGACGGCCAAATCTCTCTTGCTGGTGAAACTGCCTATGTTGTTAATCGCCATATAAACCTCTCCACACTTCGGCTTGGCCGCATCAGAGTGAAGGCCCATCTCGGTCAGCCAAGCTAGGATACGCCTTGTCGACAATAACCACTATGGGGTAAACACCTTATGCCGTAATGCGTCGGAATAGATTGCTATGCCGGCGATTCGGCGTACGCTGCTAACAGCAAGTGGGCCACGGCGAACGTCAGCGCGTTTGTTCCTCGACTCTCCTTTTAGCTGCGGAACTTCAGTTGCCACCACGCTCAATCAGGAAAGGTTAGCAGTATGCATCGACAAAGAATGGGACTCCGAGCCGTATATCGCGATCAGGAAGGCGAGCGGGTCAAAGCCTCGCCCAGTCTGGCCAACAAATTCCAGAGGTTGAAGTCCCTGAAAGTGACCTTGGGGTATTACAACCCAAAAGGAGTGAGCCAAAACGGGGAACTCAAATACGTCGTCAACCTCGAGCACGCCAGGTCCGTGTTCCGCTTCTGCTGTCCCAACCATGAATGCATCGGGGGCGACTTCGATCTGACGAAGGAACTGGCCAGCGCGGTTGCCCGAAAGCTCACCGACGTTAGTGGCGAACTGTCCTGCCAGGGCTGGCAAAACAAGGCCACCGTCGACACGGTCCACTGCCAAAACATCCTGCGCTATAAGTTGAAGCTCAGCTACTGAATCGCAAGCCTCGCCGGGACCGAGGCCGGTCTATGATAACCGATCTTTGGGACAAGCACGGTCGCGCAGTCGCGTACGTGGATGACGACCAGGAGTCGATCTACCTGCGGGACGGAGCGCCCGTCGCTTGGCTGAGCAAGAATGGTGTCTATGCGTATGGGGGAAGGTTTCTGGGGTGGTTTTATGAGGGATGGATCTTCGGACGCGATGGGAAGTGTGTCCTGTTTACGGAACGGGCCCAACCGGGGACGGTGAAGCCCTTCCGTCGGACGGCGGAAGATCGTGGCGATCAAGGAGTGCGGCCCTCGCGTGGGCCACATGCCACAGCAGGCCGACGGCCCGGGCGTTCCCACACGTGGGCGTTAACGGACGCCTCCTCGTTTTTCCGGCAATAGAAATCACCCCGGCAGGCCGTAGCCACACCAGCACGTTCGTCGATTCCCAACCAGAGACCTCATTGTTGTTTGATGGAGAGTCCTTGGGCAGCTTGCGAAATTGAGATGAGAAAGTGACGCATGGACAGGTGGCGAAAGACTTCGAGGAAGATCCCCGGGCAAATATGGGGCATTCACCCCATTGTGAGCGGTTGATATGCCGTGTAGATTGGTTGTACTTGGATTTATCTCCCTTACGGTTGGCCATTCGCCATCGCACCGTAAGCCCGACCGTAAGAAGAGCATAGTGATTCTGCAGGCCGATAGGGGCGCGGGCGACCAACGCTTGTGGCGGTGCCGGATCCGTCCAAGCGAAATAACCCGGAACAGCACTGGCTTATTATGGAATCGGACTTATATTGGCACTGTACGACTGCTTCTCTCCGTCCACCTCAGTGTGGCATGGCAAGGCCGCCGGGCAAAACACAACGTGCCGTTGCAGAAAGGCCAGCAGTGCTGTCGCTCAAAACTATCAGTGGTCGGCGGTTCAACCGGTTCCTGCCTGCGGGCAACCATCTGCGAGCAGTTATTGGCGAGGAGCTGGAGTGGTTTGCTGATGCCCCAGAGAATGCCATCGGCACGATTGCTTTCAACGCCGATGCAGCCAGTTGGAACTACGCCATTTTGGAGCGGGACTGGAAAGGTGAGTTTCAGGTGTGCGAGCTGCAGGACGGATTTCAAAGTTTCCCTGCCGCCCGAGCCGGTTTCCTGCTAATGATGAGCGCTGGCAGAAAAGCGATCGGGCAATCCTGCCCGGGCAATACCAGTCGCGATCGACAAGATTGTGTCGCCATGCTGCAGCGTTCGGAATGAGAGAGAGATCTTTGTGGCAATCATCAATGTCAAATCAATTAAAGATGCTGTAAGCAAGGGGACCCTCATCGACTTGGCAACTGACTACAGAACTGCCAGCATCGCGAAGGCATCGCTGCCGAAGAACACCGCTTGTGCCATGTCTTTGGAAAGCTATCGCCAGCACGTACAACTGGGATCAGCCAGCGACAAACGATCGAGGCTGGAGGCCATTTGTGTGTTCCTGGGCAAAGCTCTTGGACTGGGCGTCAACCCTTCGCAGCCAGATTCTCGATTCCGGTTTCCGAAAGCCGGTGCAATACCCGAGAGCAGTTTGTTGAAGCTGGAATGGTATGCTCCCGATGAGTATTGGGTGGTTCTGCTGGCGGAAGAAGAGTTGAGGCCCGTTCTCAGGTCTGCTTAGCGGTCATTGGCAACGGGTTCGGCGGCTCAGTAAGGCGAGGGTCGATGACCCGACCCTGACTTCTGGATCTACTGCGATGTCCTGCCATGGTATGTGCGGATCGCGCCCGCAGGGCTGAATCCGAGACGCCTACCGAAGCCGGCGACCGACCCAACCTCTCGGTTGACAGCCTCGCACAAGTGCGCGCGTGTCGTTCCGATGGCGGTTGCCAGCGCGGGAATTGTGTAACTCCCATCGAGCGTCAGCTTGCCTGATTTAACTGCGCGTTCGATGCGGTGTGCCATCTCAGCGGCTTGTTTGTTCATGTCTTCGTCTCCGTTGAATTGCCCAACAAGCATCGGATCCTCGCCCATACACGGTAAAAGCACTGAAAGCAACAAACAAACACGCACCTGCTTGGCTGGCGACTTGCGCTGCGCCAGTGTCAGCGGTATAAGGCTGGCGATGGTTATTCATATGCTGGTGGACGTGACAACTTTGTTGCGCGTCCACCAGCAAACATGCTTATCCGCTTTATGCAAGAATCACCGACCATCCGCAAAATCGCATTCCTCGGCGATTATCTGCCGAGAAAGTGCGGGATCGCGACGTTCACGACGGATTTGCGACGCGCGGTGGCGGCGGAGTTCCCGGCGATACAGTGTCTGGTCGTGCCGGTCAATGACCGCGAGGGCGGCTACGATTATCCGGCGGAGGTGCGCTTTGAGATGGCGGAGCAGGACCTGCCGTCCTACTTGCGCGCCGCCGATTTCCTGAACATCACCGGCGTGGACGTGGTCTGCGTGCAGCATGAGTTCGGCATTTTCGGCGGACCGGCGGGCAGTCATGTGCTGGCGTTGCTGCGCGAACTGCGGATGCCCATCGTCACGACGCTGCACACGGTGTTGCACGAGCCGAACACGGAGCAGCGGCGCGTGATGCGCGAGCTGATCCGGATTTCGACGCGACTGGCAGTGATGGCCGAGCGGGGCCGAGAGTTGTTGCGCGAAGTCTATCGGGTGCCGGCGGCCAAGGTGGATCTCATCCCGCACGGCATTCCGGACATGCCGTTTGCGGACCCGAATTATTTCAAGGACGAGTTTGGCGTGGCAGGCAAACAGGTGCTGCTGACGTTCGGCCTGCTCTCGCCGAACAAGGGCATCGAATACGCGCTGCGCGCGCTGCCGGATGTCATTCGGGAATTTCCGAACGTCGTTTACATCGTGCTGGGCCAGACGCATCCGAATCTGCTGCGGGACGAGGGCGAGGCGTATCGCTTGAGCCTGGAGCGGCTGGCCAAAGACCTTGGGGTTCAGAAAAACGTCGTCTTTTTCAACCGCTTCGTTGAACTGGAGGAGTTGATGCGGTTCATCGGTGCGGCGGACATTTACCTCACGCCCTACCTGACCGAGTCGCAGATCACTTCCGGCACACTGGCCTACGCGTTCGGCGCCGGCAATGCGGTCGTGTCCACGCGATACTGGCACGCGGCGGAACTACTGACCGCCGAACGGGGCAAACTGGTGCCGTTCCGCGACTCCGGGGCCATCGCCGGCGCGGTGCGCGAGTTGCTGCACGACGAACCGCTGCGCCACACGATGCGGAAGAACGCCTACCGGCTGGGACGCGACATGGTCTGGAGCCGTGTGGCGCAGCTTTACGTGAAGTCCTTCGATCAAGCGCGCCGCGACCACAGCTTCGTGGGGCGAAAGCCTTCGCCCATCAAGACGCTCGACGAACAGCCCGGCCAGTTGCCGGAGATGAAGCTGGACCATCTGTTCCGAATGAGCGACTCGACCGGGATCTTCCAGCACGCCAGTTTCACGGTGCCGAATTTCGCCGAAGGCTATTGCACCGACGACAACGCCCGCGCGCTGGTGCTGGCGATGATGCTGCAACGCCTGGGCCAGAGTTCGCCGCGTCTCAGCCAGCAGGCTGCCGCTTACGCCGCGTTCTTGAACCACGCCTTCGATCGCAAACACGGGCGGTTCCGCAATTTCATGAGCTTCGACCGTCGCTGGCTGGAGGACGTCGGCTCGGAAGATTGCCAGGGGCACGCGCTGTGGGCGCTGGGGTTGTGCGTGGCGCAGGCGAGTCAGGACAGCTTTCAAATGCTGGCGGCGCAACTGTTCGAGCAGGGCCTGCCTGTGGCCGCCGGCTTCACGTCGCCGCGCGCGTGGGCGTTCACTCTCATCGGCATTGACGAATACCTGCGCCGGCTGAGCGGCGACCGGCGCGCGAACCAGATTCGAGAATTGCTCACGGCCAAACTGATGCAGCGCTACGCCGACGCCGCGACGGTCGAGTGGCAGTGGTTCGAAGAAAAGGTGTCCTACACGAACGCCAAGCTGCCGCATGCACTGATCCTCAGCGGACGTTGCATCAACGATGCCGCGATGTTGGAGACCGGCCTCACATCGTTGCGTTGGCTCATCAAAGTCCAGACTTCGGATGCCGGCTCGTTTCGCCCTGTCGGCTCGAACGGGTTTTATTCGCGCGGTAAGGAACGCGCCTTGTTCGACCAGCAACCCATCGAGGCGCAGGCCACGGTGTCCGCCTGCATCGAGGCGTATCACGCCACCGGCGACATCGCCTGGGTGGCCGAAGCACGCCGCGCATTCGAGTGGTTCCTGGGCCGAAACGATCTGGGACTGGCCCTCTATGATTCGGTCACCGGAGGCTGCCGCGACGGCCTGCACGTGGACCGCGTGAGCGAAAACCAAGGAGCCGAATCCACGCTGGCCTTCCTGCTCGCGCTCGCGGAAATCCAGGCGCTGCAAAACACCCTCACCAGCTTCAAGGAAACTCCCGGCGAATAGCGCCCACCCCCAATGAAGACCACAGCCGTCCATGCGAGGCGCATCGGGCCGACGCTGACACCGGACCGCTCGCGGGTGCTGATGCGCCCCTTCTATCCCAGCAGCGATGACATCGCGCGGAGAATTGTCGCCCGCATCCTGGCCCTCCCAGACGAGGAAGTCGCCGGGCTCTTGAGCCAGATGCTGGGCGAGTTTGCGGACCGGCACGAGGGCGTGGAACAGGTTCTCCGCAACCGGTTCGCGCAGGTGCGTCATTATCTGGGCGAAGCGTGGGAGCCTTCGGCGGAACGGCAGTCGCTGATCGGTTCCTACTTCACGCACGAGTATTCCCCGGAGTCCGCGGCGCTATTCAATCCTTCCATCGTCCCTCACCCCGACCAAGCCGGCCTGCCCGAAGGTGCCGTCCGCTTCATTCTGAGCTTGCGGGCCACGGGCGAAGGGCACATTTCGTCAATCACGTTCCGCACGGGCACGGTGAGCGCGCAGCATCGCATTACGCTCACGCCGCCCGTGCCATTTGTCACGGAGCCGGAGCGCGTGCCCAATGTTGTTTACGAGAAGGCGCTCTTTTGCCGCAAACTCCAAGAGGTGGGCGTCCAAAATGACTTCTGCCAGCGCGCGCTCGGCAGACTCCCCGATGCCTTCATTCTCGACGACCTGCGCCGCGCCTTGACGGCGGAGCGCCAGCAGGCGGACCCGGCTGATGCCACCGCTGACCGTGCCGTGCGCGGCATCCTGCTGCTGGCCGAGTCAAACTACGAGGTGAACTTTGCGCCGGCGAGCCGCCTCTCGCAGCGCGTCCTCTTTCCTGCGGCGGCCAGCCAGAGCAATGGCATCGAGGACGCGCGCTTCGTCCGCTTCCGAAACGACGATGGCCGCTTTACCTACTACGCGACCTACACCGCTTACGACGGCAAGATCACCCTGCCGCAGTTGCTGGAGACGCCGGACTTCGTCCACTTCAAATTCAGCACGCTCAACGGTCCCGCCGTGCAGAACAAAGGCATGGCGTTATTCCCGCGCAAGATCAACGGCCAGTATGCCATGCTGTCCCGGCAGGACGACGAGAACCTGCTGCTGATGTTCTCGGATAACATCCATTTCTGGCAAACGCCGAAGCTGTTGTTGCCGCCGGCGCGGCCGTGGGAGTTCTTCAAGATCGGCAACTGCGGTTCCCCCATCGAGACGGAGGCGGGCTGGCTGGTCTTGAGCCACGGCGTCGGCGCGATGCGCAAGTATTGCCTCGGCGCTTTCCTGCTCGACCGGGAAGATCCCACGCGCGTCCTCGGCCGCCTGCGCGAACCGCTGCTGGCCGCGAACGAAGCGGAGCGCGAGGGCTATGTCCCGAACGTCGTCTATACCTGTGGCGCACTGCTGCAAGGCCGCGAACTCGTCATCCCCTATGCCATGAGCGACTACGCCACCAGTTTTGCCACCGTATCGCTGGACGAACTCCTGCCAGCGATGGAATGAAATGCCTGCGCCCGATTGACTGTTGCGCGAGTCACTCTTTCCGGTGGTGTCTGGCCGACAATTGCCGCGGCTTGCGTCGTGGCCGGTAACTGACTAAGGTGCAGGGATGCTTCTTCAGTCTCTTCGACCCGCCTACCGCGACGTGGCGCGATGAGGTGCGCACGCACGTTCGTTCTCGGTTTGGGTGCTGGCGGCTTGGCTCTGGCCTTCGCCGGCTGCAGTTCAATCCGCTGGATGCCAGAGACGATTGTTTATGCTCCCAACACCTACCGGGAGGTCAATCCGGCCGAGGATCCAACGCCGGACGAGTTGCGCCGGCTCGGCGTTGACCGGCAACTACGCGTGCCGGTGGGGCAGCCGCGGATTTCCCTGGCGGTGTGGCTGCTGGAACCGCGCCGGCCGCTACGCGGCACGATTTTGGTGCTGCACGGTGTGCATGGTAACAAGGACTCGCTGCTTTACATGGGACATCTGCTGGCGGACGCGGGGTTCCGGGCGGTACTCGTTGATCTGCGCGGACATGGCCGGTCCACAGGCGCGTGGCTTACCTATGGCGTGCGCGAATCCGCCGATCTGTCGGAACTGGTGGACGCGCTGGCCCGGCAAGACCTGCTGGCCGGTTGCCTTGGCACATTTGGCATTTCCTACGGTGGGGCGGTGGCCATCCAACATGCCGGGCGGGATGCCCGTGTCAAAGCGGTCGTGGCCGTTGCGCCGTTCGCGACGATGCGCAGCGAAGTCCGGCACTTCGTGCGCCGTCGCACGCTGTTTGGGCCATTCCTCACGGAGGCAAAAATCGATGCGGCGATCGATGGCGCCGGACGGCTCGCAGACTTTGATCCCGACGATGCCAGCCCGGTCAAGGCCATCACCCAAACTCAGGCGCCCGTGTTGTTGTTTCATGGCGGACGCGACGTCAAGATTCCGTGCCAACAGAGCGCGCAATTGCACGCCGCTGCGCCCGGCCACAGCGAGTTGATCATCGTTGCGGGTGCAGACCACGATTCGATTTCGGACGCACGCGCATCTCCGGTCTTCACGAATGCGGTGGCATGGTTCGAGCGCCAGTTGCCGGTGTCTTGCCCTGCGGCCGGAAAGTGACAAAGCAGGCACAAGATGCGACAGCCGTCCGGTATCCCGTGAAGCTTGCTGTTACCCCCTGCTGGGTGAGTAAGGGGATCCTCATTGACTTGGCAACTAACTACAGAACAGCCAGCATCGCCAAGGCATCCCTGCCGAGGAACACCGGTTGTGCCATGTCCTTGGAAGGCTATCGCCAGCACGTTGGACAGGGATCAGCCAGCGACAGACGATCGAGATTGGAGGCCATTTGTATGTTCCTGGGCAAGGCTATTGGAGTGGGGGTTAATTCTTCGCAGCCAGGTTCTCGATTCCGGTTTCCGAAAGCCGGCGCAATACCCGAGAGCAGCTTGTTGAAGTTGGAATGGTATGCTCCGGATGAGTATTGGGTGGCTGTGCTGCCGGAAGAAGAGTTGAGGCCCGTTCTCAGGTCTGGTTAACCGTCAACCGGCAGCTCGGTAACGCGAGGGTCGGTGAGCCGACTCTGACCTCTGGATCTACTGCGATGTCCCGCAGGCTATATGTGGATCGCGCTCGCGGGGGACAAATCCGAGACGTCGACAGAAGCCGGCGACCGACCCAAACTCTCGGTTGACAGCCTCGCACAAGTGCGCGCGTGTCGTTCCGATGGCGGTTGCCAGCGCGGGAATTGTGTAACTCCCATTGAGCGTCAGCTTGCCTGATTTAACTGCGCGTTCGATGCGGTGTGCCATCTCAGCGGCTTGTTTGTTCATGTCTCATCTCCGTTTTATATGAAGGTAACGACAGGGCAATCACATACGTGCGGCACTTTGGCAACATAGGCCTTGTCCGGCAATAGGGACATGGGGTAAGCACCGTAGCTTACATAAAAAGCCTCCTCTCCTGACGTCTTGCCCACTTCGTGCCGCCAGCTCCCGCAGTAACCCGCCCCACAAACGATCCGCACGACAGGTTGTCCACTGGGGTCAACACCCCATAGCGTCCAACCGCTTGCGTGCGTAGTTTGGAGCATGACCCAAACAAAGGGCGCCCTGCCCATTTCTGAAGTTGGTTCCAAACGAAGCCCTGAAGAGCGCAACATTCGCCGACTACTCGGCAAGGTGCGCCGCCATCTCGCCAGGTCGACGGAGGCCACCTTCAAGAGTTCGTGGGAAAGCCGAGTCAAAGTCCTGGAAGCGCAACTGGCAACGGCGGAGGCCCGGGCTCGCTTTATCAAGTAGTCGTTAGCATCGTCCGTCTTGTTGTTGAGCGGGAGCGAAATCAGAACCTGAAAGGGAATGCCACGATGGGCAAGAAATCCAAATCCGCACGGTCAGAAGCCAAGCGGGCTGAGAGACACGCTGCGAAAGCGGCCCGCACCGCCCTGTACGCCTCGCAAGCCAAGTCCAATAAGAGGCAAACGAGCAGCAGCGACGGGACGGCGAAGTCGTTCGTCCGCCACGCCATCGCCAACTGCGGAAATCCGGGCTGCAAGCGATGCTACCCGCAACTGGTTCCGGCGCAGGTGTTCCACACCTGATTCTATATGATCAAGATCTACTTCAAGAATACCGGGATGTCCGGATCTGCCGAGACTGTCGAGTATCCGAATGCCGACGGTTACGGGTTTAAGGACGCGGATTGGGTCACGATCAAGGCTGGGGCGGACACCGTGGCGGTGATCGCAGCTTCCGCAATCCAGCGCATCGAAGGCGATGTTGGTGAACGAAAATCCCATTACCGACAGCCCCCCGGCGCGGGCCCCTCGGCTGAGGCGCATGGTGATTACGGCGTCTCGCCATTCGCAAAACCCTAGCCGCTTCCTGCGGCCGTTGCCGACCTTGCTATTTCCCCAATCGGGCTTACATTGCGGTGGAGAGTCGAGGGCAAGCAGAAGTTGCTAGCACACAGGAGAGCGGTTCGAGCCTCGACTCTCCAATCTGTTTGCAGCCACAAAGCCGAGAGTGGCGAAGCCGCGTGGGAATCCCTCCGCAGCGATGTGTCGCGCCCCTTCCCCCAGCCCGGCTCTCACCCACGCCGATTGTTCGGTGATTCCAACCAATTGCGAAGTTTGTTCGCGTGTTTGTTTGTTGCTCTTTTCGGGTTTGCGCTGTATTGTTAGCGCCGGACTCGCAGTTTCTCTAACGAACGCAGCCTGCCAGCGTTAGTCAACTCTCGGGAAGGAAGTGTCGTCTTTGATGAATGATTCAGTCGCCGGTACCGTGAAGGCCAAGACTGCCGTGCCAGCTTGGAGAGAAATCGTTGCCCGTTATCAAGAGCCGGCGCTCGGGAGCAGCGTGTGGCAGATCCTTGCTTCGCTGGTGCCGTACGCGGCACTGTGGGCGCTGATGCGCTGGAGTGTGGGCGTTTCGGTGTGGTTGACGCTGCCGCTAATGATTCTGGGGGCGGGGTTTCTCGTGAAGATCTTCATCATTTTCCACGATTGTGGGCACGGCTCGTTCTTCAAGTCGCGAAAGGCGAATGACACGTGGGGATACATCACGGGGGTGCTGACCTTTACGCCGTACTACATGTGGCGCTGGGAACACGCCATCCATCATGCCAGCAGCGGCGACCTCGACCGGCGCGGCACCGGCGACGTGTGGACGCTGACAGTGCAGGAATATCTGGAGGCGTCACGCGGGAAACGGTTTGCCTACCGGCTGGCGCGCAACCCCATCTTTCTGTTCATTCTCGCGCCATTTTTTCTGTTTGCCATCCGGCACCGGTTCGCGCTGAACAAGCAGGCCAGTCCCCGCGAACGACGCTCGGTGTATTGGACGAATCTCGGAATCTTGGGCGTCGCCATCGTGATGAGCGCGATCTTCGGCCTCAAGACGTACCTGCTCCTTCAGCTCGGCATGGTGGCGATGGCTGGTACGGCGGGCGTGTGGTTGTTTTACGTGCAGCATCAGTTCGAAGGAGTCTATTGGGAACGCGGCCAGGAGTGGGATTATGCCATGGCGGCGCTGAAAGGCAGCTCGTTTTACAAACTTCCCAAGGTGCTGCAATGGTTTTCCGGCAACATCGGCTTCCATCACATCCATCATCTGGGTCCATCGATTCCGAACTACAATCTGGAAAAGTGCCACAAGGCCGACGCGCTGTTTCAGACGGTCAAGCCGGTCACGCTGCTCGCCAGCCTCAGGTCGTTGACGTTCCGCCTCTGGGACGAAGAAAGCTGCCGGCTGGTCGGCTACCGCCATCTGCGCACGATGCGTCGGGTCCCGGTCAACGCCTTGGAGAAGTCCTGATGCAACAGAAACGATTCGGCGCGCGCGCGGAATACCGCGAACCGGAACGTCAGCGGGTGAAGGATTCTCCCACGCTCACCGAGGCGTTCCAGAAACTGAAATCGCTAACGGTGGAATTCGAGCACTACGATCCCGCGGGCACGACCAGGAACAATCGGGTCAAATACGAAGTCAACGTCCAGAATGTCAAATCCGTGTTTCGATTCGACTGCACGAATCCCGAGTGTATCGGCGGCGATTTTGATTTGACCGGCCCCATCGCCGAGGCCGTGGCCGCGCACAAAGAAGTCGTCCAGGGCGAAGTTGTCTGCAAGGGTTGGCGCAGCCGGACCACGATCAACACCGTCCACTGCAACAGCATATTCCGCCGCACAGTCGGACTCCGGTACGGCGCTCTCGGCCTCAGGTTAGCCGGTAGACAATCCGGGCTTTCTGCAGATCGTACGGCGTCATTTCCATCCTCACGCGGTCGCCTACGGACAAGCGGATGAATCGTTTCCGCATCTTGCCGGAGATATGGGCGAGTACCTGATGTTTGTTGGCTATCTCGACGTGAAACATCGTGCCCGGCAGGACCTTCAACACGGTTCCCTCAACGGTGAGCAACGATTCCATGGGCCCTCTCCTTCGATTTCATGCCTGCCACAAGTTGATTCATCAGGAATTCAAAGGGCAGGCTTTGACCCCGAGATCGAGACACCGCCTACTGTGACAGGGGCTGCTGCGAATGCAAGACCTGAATCCGGCTGGTGGAAAGCCGGAGGCGAAAAAGATGCTTGCGAGAAAAGGGCGTCCCACTATGCGGGACGCCTCTCCCTGTTAACAGCTAACGGAACAGTTAGTACCGCTGGCCGGCAAACTGACGCCTACCGCCGCCGCCGAAGTCACCGCGGGGGCGATCTTCACGGGGCTTGGCTTCGTTGACCGTCAACGCGCGGCCATCGAGTTCCTTGCCATTGAAGTGCGTGATCGCGGCCGTTGCCTCATCCTGGGTGCCGAACTCCACGAACGCGAACCCACGGGACTTGTTGGTGAACTTGTCCACGATCAGGGTGCAACTGGTGACATTGCCAGCCTGTTTGAAGAGGTCGAGCACGTCGCCTTCCGTGGTGTTAAACGACAGGTTTCCTACGAATAGCTTGGTAGCCATTGTATGTCTTCTTTCTGCTGCGATTAGGCGGTCTCAGTGACTGTTTCCGCAGGATGCGGACTTAGGATCATCACCGAGCGGCTAGGCCTGACTGATAATCTACCAATCTCACCGGAACTGCTTCTATCTGCGAGCGCCACTACGGTAGCGTATTCCGCCATAATAGCAACAACTATTATTGAGTAGTGGGCCACTTTGGGTTTCCCCCCGGTTGACGATGGCTCCGTGCTACATTGGGGGCATGGTAAAGCGCGTGGATCATCTGCTGACGCCGACGGATGAGTTCCTCAAATGCGGGCATATCGCTGCCGCGGCTTCTACGGATCCAGCCCAATTTCTCATCACCCCGCTCCATGCCGTTTCAATTCTAACGGATATCCGATTGACTGTCCTGCTCAACAAAGCGTATCGGTGAGGCTCGTCCTGTGATATATTGATGCAGTGTCCTAACGGGTCACTCGCATGTTCACGAGGAAATTAGGCGCCCGAGATAAGTACCAAGAACGGCAGGGTCGGCGAGTCAACGATGCGCCCACCCTCTCGGAGAAATTCCCTCGACTGAAGTCCCTCACGGCAAAAGTGCAGTTCGTGGATTCCGACGCTCCGGAGAACTCCCATCCATTGAAGTTCGCCGTCAACCTGCGGAACGCCAAGTCCGTGTTGCGCTTCCAGTGTCCAAATACCGAGTGCATCCGTGGGGATTTCGATTTGACTGATGAACTCGCCAAGGCGGTGAAGCGTCGCAGTAATGCGCTTACGGGCGAGATGCCGTGCCGGGGTTGGCTTAGCAAGAGCACAATCGGCACGGTCCGCTGTCACAACGTCCTGCACTACGCCCTTCGGTTAGGCTATTTGCGACCACGTAACCGGCGGTAGGGTGCTACGCCGCTTCCTCGACGCCAGGACCATGGGCATACTTTGCGCTGACGAAATATTCCTTTCCGTGCACTGTGACGGTGTGTTGCAAAGCCGCCGCTCTCATCGTGACAAGGTGAAGCGCCAATTGTCTGGAGAGCCTTTCACCAATTTCGTCAGGTCCTGATCGTTCAGGGGTAAATGGACTCTTTTTCTCCGACACCGTCACCAAGAAATCGTCTCCCTCAGCGTTCACGAAGTACTGGAGACTTTCCGCTCCGATCTGGTCCATGTGCATCGCCAGTTGTTTCGTAAGTCGCCCGCCATGCACAACCTCTTCCTCGGACTTGGGGTCCTGTTCATCGTGAAAGGGATTATCCTCGTCTGGCATTGCTTCACAATACCTCCGCGAGTGCGGAAGGCAAACGCAAGTGTGGCTACGACGACTCCTGATACACACCATCGGCGTCCTTGTCCTCCCGTAACCCCAGGTAGTGTGGATGTCGCAGGATGCGGTCTCTGGTCCATTCGACCACAGCGACCTGGACCACCAGCCTAGGCTTGACCCAGCCGGGTGAGCACACAATAGGCGCGGCGCCGACCGGGGCACGTATGCAGCGTATGCTGCAGTCAGTCTTCTAGAAGGTCGAGGTTCTGCCGGGCAGCTTTCGTCTTCGTCGCGCCGATCTGGAAGCCGTCGCCGCTGGACGGCGGCTGTACGGCTGTGAAATGGCTTCGGATTCTGGAACCGCGCCTCAACGCTTGATTTTGCCATCGCGCCGCGATTCCCCTCTTGTGGCGGCATAGCCCGCCACACTCACCGGACGGTCGGCTTTCCATCCACCGATAGTTTTTTCCGCCGCGTCGAGGCCGACCAAAATTACCCACACATCCGCCCACACACGGAAATCTTCAGGCTGGTTGATAGATGGGCGTGTGGGTTGATGTGTGGGTTTCTGCCCGTCTAGTTTCTCGATGTTCGAGGTGTTTCATCAGGCGGGGGTCAAATCGGTGATACATCTTGTAAGCCTTGAACAATAAGGGCCAGAACGCTTGTTCTGGCCCTGTAAGTTGGTAGCGGGGGTGGGATTTGAACCCACGACCTTCAGGTTATGAGCCTGACGAGCTACCGGGCTGCTCCACCCCGCACTCGAAAACCAAGGACAAGCTTAGGGGCGCGGCGCAAGTTCGTCAAGCTCTGAAACACCCATCAAAAACGAAGACCAATTGCGGCCACGAATCGCATTCGCGGCGTCTCGTTTCCCGCAAAAAGGTTTCGCGGCTACAACACCGTCATCAATTCTCGCTCAACGGGGCAACGCCGCGGCCTGCGGCGCGGGCTCGAAGCGGAAGATGATTTCGTTCGGACGCGAGAGATTCAGTTTGTTGCGCGCGGTCCGCTCGACGTAGCCCGGGTCGGTCTTGAGCGCCTCGATCTCGGTCCGCTGCTTCTTCTCCAGCATGTCCTGTTGCTCGATCTCGTGGTCCAGCCGGGCGATGTCCATTTGCATGGCGTGCCGTTGATGCAACAGCGGCACGAACAGCAGCCCCACGCCGCAGCCGACGATCACCACGAACACGACGAACCCGAGCGACTGCACCCGTCCCCACAACGCCATTGTCCAACTCATTGCCTTAGAGTTTGCCTCCGTAGACGGCGTCTTTGCCGAGGATCTCCTCGATCCGCAGCAGTTGGTTGTATTTGCACACGCGGTCGGTCCGGCACAACGAGCCGGTCTTGATCTGGCCGGCGTTGGTCGCGACGACGATGTCCGCAATCGTCGTGTCCTCCGTCTCGCCCGAGCGATGGCTGATGACCGCCGTGTAGCCGGCTTCCTTCGCCATCTCGATCGCATCCAGCGTTTCCGTCAACGAGCCGATCTGGTTGACCTTCACGAGGATCGAATTCGCGACGCCCATGTCGATGCCGCGTTTCAGAAATTTTGTGTTGGTGACGAAGATGTCGTCCCCGACGAGCTGAATCTCATCGCCCATCGCGTCGGTGAGTTTCTTCCAGCCGTCCCAATCGCCCTCGGCGAGGCCGTCCTCGATGGAAATGATCGGGTACTTCCGGCACAAGCCTTTGTAGAATTGGATCATCTGCTCGGAACTGTGTTTCGAGCCGTCGGATTTCTTGAACACGTATTTCTTGGATGCCGCGTCGTAGAACTCGCTCGACGCGGGGTCGAGCGCGATGAAGATGTCCTTGCCCGGCTTGTAGCCGGCCTGTTTGATCGCCGCGATGATGACTTCCAGCGGATGCTCGTTGTTCTTGAGATTGGGAGCGAATCCACCCTCATCGCCGACAGCGGTGCTGAGTTTCATGCCTTTCAGCACGCCTTTCAGGGAATGAAACACCTCCGCGCCCATCCGCAACGCTTCGCGGAAGCTCGACGCGCCCTTGGGCATGATCATGTATTCCTGCAGATCGATCGGCGCATCGCTGTGGGCGCCGCCATTGAGAATGTTCATCATCGGCACGGGCAACACTTTCGCGTTGGGCCCGCCGATGTACTTGAAGAGTTCGACTCCGAGCTGGGACGCCGCGGCATGAGCGTTCGCGAGGGAAACGCCGAGGATCGCATTCGCGCCAAGCTTGCCCTTGTTCGGGGTGCCATCGAGCGCGATCATCCGGTTGTCGATGCCAACCTGATCGAGCGCATCGTGCCCGATCAACTCGCGGGCGATCTTCGTATTGACGTTGCCGACGGCCTTTTGAACGCCTTTGCCGCCGTAGCGCGCCTTGTCGCCATCGCGCAATTCCCAGGCCTCGTGTTCGCCCGTGCTGGCGCCACTTGGCACGGCAGCGCGACCGACCGCGCCTCCGGAAAGTTCCACGTCCACTTCAATTGTCGGGTTCCCGCGGGAGTCGAGAATCTCGCGGGCTTGAATTCGAGTAATCTTCGTCACAGAAATCAGCATCCTCCTTGCGGCGCATTCTAGGGCGAACGCCCCGCGAATCAAGAAATTAAACGCCCCAGCCGCAAGAATTTGCGCGTAATCGCGCAAACTGACGCGAGGCTGATGCAATCGGCTTGCGTTGCGCGCGGCGGTCGGTATCATCACGGGCAAACCGACGGAACCGTCCGCGTGGCCCCGTGCGAAGACGGTTGCGGAGAACGAGGAGTGGCATGAACTATCCTTTCTGGG
>DATKNW010000045.1:0-50022 GCA_035541135.1 Verrucomicrobiia bacterium | reverse complement strand
TTCAAGGTTGACAAGACTTGGGGTGGAGGGTTGTAATCCAGCGAATTCATGGAATCCAAAGCCAAAGGCGCGCCACAACGGGTGCGCGTCGATCTGGGTGAGCGCAGCTACGACATCGTGATCGGGCGTGGGTTGTTGTCGCATGCGGCGGAGTATCTGCAACCACTCAAGCTGGGCAGGCACGGCGTGATCATCACCGACACGAATGTTGAATCGCGCTACGCGGGCGTGTTGCGCGAGACGCTGGCGAAAGCGGGAATGACGGTGGAGATACTCAGCGTGCCTGCGGGCGAGGCGTCGAAATCGCTGCGGCAGGCGAATCGGCTGTTTGAAAAACTCCCGTCGTACGGGTTGGACCGTCAATCCTTCGTCATCGCGCTCGGGGGCGGCGTGGTGGGGGATCTGGCCGGCTTTGTGGCGGCGAGCTATCTGCGCGGGATCGCGTTGGTGCAAGTGCCGACGAGTCTGCTGGCGCAGGTGGACAGCTCGGTCGGTGGCAAGGTGGGCGTGAACCTGCCGCAGGGAAAAAATCTGGTCGGCGCATTTTACCAACCGAAGCTGGTGCTGGCGGACACCGACACGCTGTCAACACTGCCTGATCGCGAGTTGCGGTCCGGGTTTGCGGAAGTCATCAAGTACGGGGCGATTCGCGATGCGCAGTTCTTTGCGTGGTTGGAACAGGACTACAAGAAGGTGCTGGCGCTGGACGCGGCGGCGGTGGGGCGGGTGGTGCGACGCTGCTGCGAGCTCAAGGCGGAGGTGGTCAGCGCGGACGAACGCGAGTCGGGTCTGCGGGCGATCTTGAATTTCGGTCACACCTTGGGGCACGCCATGGAGGCGTTGTCGGAGTACGTGGGGCTGCTGCACGGCGAAGCGATTTCGATGGGGATGTGCTGCGGGGCGCGGCTGTCCGTGATGCGGGCGGGCCTGGGCGAAGCCGAGGCGAAGCGGGTGGGCGATCTGATCGCGGCCAGCGGGTTGCCGACGAAGCTGGCCGCCAAGTACAAGGTGGAGGAGCTCCTGGCAGCGGCGCGGCTGGATAAAAAGGCGCGGAATGGCAAGCTGCGGTTCGTGCTGCTGAAACGGCTCGGTGAAGCGACGGTCTCGGACGCCGTGACCGATGCGGATCTGACGGAGGTTGTGAATGTCTGCCGTTGACGAGGGCATCGTTCGGGAGTTTTTCGAATTGCACGGATTTCTCGTCTGCCAGCGGCGCAAATACATCGTGCAGTCCCGGCACAAGAGCGCCGACGAAGAAGTGGACTTGATCGTGCTGAACCCGGGCGCGGCGGCGGGGGCGGTTCCGACGGAATTCGAAATCACCTCGAAGACGCTGTCGCGGGTGTCGCGGGCGATCGTGGCGGTAAAAGGCTGGCACACCGAGATTTTCGCGCCGGGCGTGCTGGCGCATCAGCCGAAGATTTTCCGGTTCGTCGAGAAGCGCGCGGTGGATGAAGCGCAACGGCTGGTCGGCGGCGAGGGGCTGGTGAAGCTGCTCGTGGTGCCGGGCCTGCCGCGGGAGAACAAGACCCGGCAACGGAGCATCGAGCTGCTGCGGGCGAAGGGGGTCGACGGTGTGATTTCGTTCCGGTCGATTTTGCAGGAGCTGATCGCCAGCGTCGCGACAAACCGCAACTACCAGAAGTCGGACCTCCTTCAAACGTTGCGGCTGCTGAAGAATTACGAGCTGCTGAAGGAGCCGCAGATGGAATTCGGCTTCCGCAAGCGGCGGGGCAAAAAGCGAACCATTGAAACCACAGAGACACAGAAATAGCCGAGACGACACGATCTGTGATCGCTGTGGCACCATCCTCCGCGGATGACCTCGCGCGAAGCATACATCGCCCTCAACATGGTCGACGGCATCGGGCCGATCCGTCTCCGGGCGTTGCTGGAGCGGTTCCGCGAGCCGGCGGCGATCCTGGCGGCGACGAAGAGCGAGTTGATGCACGTCGAGGGTGTGGGGGAAGAGGTGGCACGGAGCATCACGGGCTGGCGGGAGAAGGTGGATCTCGATGCCGAGTTGCAGCGGATCGAGAAGTCGGGCGTGCGGGTCGTCACGCGGGATGACGCGGAGTATCCGCGAAATTTACGGGAAGTATACGACCCGCCGATCATCTTGTATGTGAAGGGTGCGCTCTCGGAGCGTGACCCGTTGTCGATTGCCATTGTCGGGTCGCGGCGGACGACGTTGTACGGGCAGGACATGGCGCGGAAGCTGGCCTATCAGTTGGGCCGGGTCGGCGTGACGGTGGTCAGCGGCCTGGCGCGGGGGATCGATTCCGCGGCGCATCAGGGGACGCTGCAGGCGAAAGGGCGGACGGTCGCGGTGATCGGCTGCGGGATCGACATCGTGTACCCGGCGGAAAACGACAAGCTGGCCCACGAGATTGTGGAGAAGGGCGGGGCGGTGGTGACGGAGTTCCCGTTTGGCGTGAAACCCGACAAGCAGAACTTTCCGATGAGAAACCGCATCATAAGCGGTTGGTCGCTGGGCGTGGTGGTGGTCGAGGCGAACCTCAAGAGCGGGGCGCTGATCACGGCGGGCCAGGCGGCGGAGCAGGGGCGGCAGGTGTTTGCGGTGCCGGGTCGGGCGGATTCAATTTTGTCCAGGGGAACGAACAAATTGATCAAGGACGGTGCAAAATTGACCGAGGACGCGGAGGACATCCTCGGGGAATTCGAGTACCTGTTGCCAAAAACGGCCACGGAGACAGCGGAGACCGCGCCCGAGGGAGAAGGAACCAAACCTGCTTTGAAGCTGAGCGAGATCGAAGAAAAAGTGATGGCGCACGTGGGCCGCGACGAAACGGCCATCGACGAGATTATTCGCGCCAGCGGTTTGACAACGGCGTGTGTTTCCGCAACGTTGTTGTCGTTGGAGATGAAGCGGCTGGTCCGGCAACTGCCGGGCAAGCTGTACGTGCGGAACGCAATGTTTGGGTCGTGATGGCGGCAAGTACGAGAGAATATGGCGAAAAAGCTGGTCATTGTTGAGTCCCCGGCGAAGGCGAAGACGATCAACAAGTATTTGGGATCGGACTTCAGCGTCAAGGCGTCGATGGGGCACGTGCGCGATTTGCCGGAGCGCAAGTTCGGCGTCGAGATCGAGAATGATTTCGAGCCGACCTACGAGATTTCCAAGAAGAAGGGCCAGGTCGTCAACGATCTGAAGCAGGCGGCCAAGGATGCCGAAACGGTGTATCTGGCATCCGACCCCGACCGCGAGGGCGAAGCGATCGCCTGGCATTTACAGGAGATTCTCAAGAGCAAGCGGAACGGGCCGGCGTTTTTCCGCGTCCAGTTCAACGAGATCACCAAGAACGCGGTGCGGGCGGCGTTCGATCATCCGGGCAACGTCGACATGAAGCTGGTGGATTCGCAGCAGGCGCGGCGGATCCTCGACCGGATCGTCGGCTACAAGATTTCACCGTTGCTGAACAAGCGGGTCGCGCGCGGGTTGAGCGCGGGGCGGGTGCAATCCGTGGCGGTGCGTCTGGTGGTGGACCGCGAGCGGGAGATCCGCGCGTTCAAGCCGCAGGAATACTGGTCGGTCGAGGCCGAGCTGCGGAAGCTGGTGGACCCGAAAGATCATTTTCTGGCGAAGCTGATCCAGGTGGGCGACAAGAAGGTGCGGTCGCCCAATGGCGAGTTGAAGGCCGATATGATGATCATCGGCAGCCAGGAGCAGGCGGACAGGCTCCTGTCCGATTTGCAGCATTGCGAGTACAAGGTCGCCAAGATCGACATCAAGCCGAAGAAGCGGAGCGCGCCGCCGCCGTTCACGACGAGCACGCTGCAGCAATCGGCGTCGAAGGCGCTGGGGATGGGCACGTCGAAGACGATGATGGTCGCCCAGCAGCTTTACGAAGGCATGGAAATCGGCGACGAAGGCTCGGTCGGGTTGATCACATACATGCGTACCGACTCGTTCAACGTGTCGAAGGAAGCGCAGGCGGAAGCGCTGGCGTTCATCCGTGAGACAATCGGACCGGACTACGCGCCGGAGAGCCCCAACTTCTACAAGTCCAAGAAGGACTCGCAGGGGGCGCACGAGGCGGTGCGGCCGACGTCGGCGCGGCGGACGCCGGACAGTGTGAAGGCGTATCTCGACCACGACCAATTCCGGCTCTACAAGCTGATTTGGGAACGGTTCGTGGCCAGCCAGATGACCCCCGCCGAAATGAAAGTGACGAGCGTCGACATCGATGCGCGGCGGGACGAGAAGTTCTTCCTGTTTCGCGCGACGGCGACCGAGGTGGTGTTCGCGGGCTGGCTGAAGATTTACGGAGTCGAGGAAGAAGCGGAGAAGAAGGCCGAGAAAGAGAAGCCGTCGGAAGAGGAAGAGAACAAGAAGCTGCCGCCGCTGAGCGAGAACGAGCGGTTGCAGTTGATCAAGCTGCATCCCGAACAACATTTTACCGAGCCGCCGCCGCGGTTCAGCGAAGCGACGCTGGTCAAGGCGCTGGAGGAACTCGGGATCGGACGTCCGAGCACGTACGCGCCGACGATCGCGACGATCCAGAAGCGGCATTACGTGCTCAAGGAGAAGGGGCGGCTGTCGCCGACGCAACTCGGCGAGGTGACGACCGACATCCTCGTCAAACATTTCACGAAGTTGCTGGACGTGCAGTTTACCGCGCAGATGGAAGAGCTGCTCGATGAGATCGAGGAGGGCAAGGTCGAGTGGCATCACATGCTGGGCGATTTCTACAAGGAATTCGCGCCGACGCTGAAAGCGGCGAGCGAGAACATGGAGGACGTGCGGCCGAAGCCGATACCGACGGACATCAAGTGCGAGGTGTGCGGCGAGATGCTGGTGATTCGGCCGGGCAAGAACGGTGAGTTTCTGGCCTGTTCGGCGTACCCGAAGTGCAAGAATACCAAGAACTTCAAGCGTGGCGAAGACGGGAGCATCCAGGTGATCGAGAAAGAAGAGACGGGCGTCAAATGTGAAAAGTGCGGGTCGCCGATGGTGATCAAGGCGGGCAAACGCGGCGAATTCCTGGCGTGCTCGGGTTATCCGGACTGCAAGAACGCGAAGTCGTTCACGCGCGACGAGGCCGGCAAGATCACGGTGATCGAGAAGCCGCAGCCGGTGGCGACGGACATCAAGTGCGAGAAGTGTGGGTCGCCGATGGTGATCCGCAACAGCCGGCGCGGGCCGTTCCTGGCGTGCTCGGGTTATCCGAAATGCCGCAACGCGAAACCGCTGCCGGATGAGTTGAAACACAAAGCGCCGCCGCCTCCGCCCAGGGAAGAGCCGGTGATGACCGACGAGAAATGCGAGAAGTGCGGCGCGCCGATGGTGAAGCGCCGCGGACGATTCGGTGAATTTCTCGGCTGCTCGGCGTATCCGAAGTGCAAGAACATCAAAAAACTGGCGCCGGTCGCGGCGTAGCCGACGCGCTGGCCGACGAGTTTCTCAATTACCTGCGCGTCGAGCGCAACGCGTCGCCGTTGACCCTCCGCAATTATGGCGCCGACATCGCGGCGTTTTCCGCGTGGTTCGCCGAGAAACACAAGCACGAGTGCGATTGGACGCGGGTCGACCCATTTCATCTGCGCGGGTATCTGGTTTACCTCAACGAGCGGAGGTTCGATCGGGCGACGATTCACCTGAAGATGTCGGCACTGCGGAGTTTGTTCAAATGGCTGGTGCGGACGGAGCGGGTGAAGCAGAACCCGTTGATGGGGCTGACCCTGCCGAAGCTGACGCGGAAGCTGCCGAAGTTTTTGACGATCCAGCAGGTGGAGGCGCTGCTGGAAACGCCGCTGAAGGGCAAGGCGAAGGACGGGTTTGCGGCGTGGCGGGACAGGGCGATTTTGGAGGTGTTGTACAGCGCCGGGCTGCGCATTCATGAGCTTGTCCAGCTCAACGACGAGGACGTGGATGTGCTCGGCGAAGTCGCGCGAGTGCGCGGGAAGGGCAAGAAAGAGCGTCTGGCGGCGCTGGGCGGTCCGGCGATCGAGGCGTTGCAGAAGTATCTGGAGCTGCGGGGTCGAGCGGCGCGCGGGCCGCTGTTTGTAAACAAATTCGGCGAACGGCTCACGGCGCGGAGCGTGCAGCGGATGTTGAAGAAGTATCTGATCGTGGCGGGACTCGATCCGTCGTTGACGCCGCACAAGCTACGGCACAGTTTTGCGACGCACATGCTGGATGCCGGCGCCGATCTGCGCAACGTGCAGGAGCTTCTCGGCCACGCCAACCTATCGACGACGCAAATCTACACGCACATCACGCCCGAGCGGTTGAAGAAGGTCTACGAAAAGGCGCACCCAAGGGCGTGAGAATTGCAGAGGCTGACGATCTGGGTGGAGGCCGCACTACATTGGGGCGTGCACCAGTGGAGTCACAAGATGAGCCCACAAACCCGCCGTCCCTTTCTCAGATGATGTGACCGGCGTGTACCTTTGAGAAGAACTCAACAAACGTCTTGGAACGCGTCTCGGGCGGAACTGACGCGAAATCGAATGCGTAGTCCTTGTATAAGGGCCGAACTGGCCCACGAGAGTAGCCTTCTTTGTCCTTGGCAAAGAAAATGAAGATCTTTCCAGGTTTCTTTAGCTTGGCTCTTGGTATCACAAGTCCGCGCAACTTCCTTGGAACGAAGAACACCAGGTAGTCGAAAGGCGGATCAACCCCGACCCAGTCATTTTTCAGCAGACCCTCGTTGAGGGTACCTGGTTGTTTGTGTTTGACTTGAATCGAAAGCAATTGCCGAGTCTCGGGATGACGCACGACAATATCTGTACCGTGAAGATCGGCAACCGGAGTAAACAGTTCCCAACCCTCTTGGAGAAACCAGACGATTACTTGAAGTTCTGCCGACTTCGCAGTGTTTGGCGTAGGCATATCAACCTATTGATGGGAGCAAACACGCGGACCCTTATCAAGGACTATCTTGGTCCGAAATTTGGAGTGCGGCGACTTGTCGCCGCTTTGGTGTTGGGAGCGCCAAGAGACCGCACAGCAGACGGCAAAGCGCTGACAAGTCAGCGCACTCCATACTGACGGCGCGTTGCACAATCAGAAGTCATCGGGAACTTTCAACTGGTCGATCTTGAGGGAGAAGATTGTCTTCACCGTGGCTGGCGGGCATGTGCGCTCGAACCATGCGGCAGAACACCAGCGGTATTGGTTGGCGGCGGAGACAAGTCCGTGGTGCACAGCGTTGTGGTGAACGTAGTTGAGCCGGGCGAGATAGGATCGCTCGAACGTGAGGCGCGTGTCCCAAAAGTTGTGCCAGACTTTGCGTGAGGGCGTGCCGTCCAGTTTGTTTACCGCGCGCGCGGAATCGGCGTGAAGGTGACGCAAGAATTTCGTGAGAGTCTCTGGATCGCTTGGCGATCTCCCGACAAAATGGTAGTGATTCGTGAAGATGCCCCACGCTTCGAGTTGCCAGTCGTACTGCTTGGCCAGGCGCAGAAGGGAAGATTCGAGCAGGTCGAGACGGTCGTCGCCTTTGAAGAAGTGCGCTTTGCCGTAGGTTCCGGCCGTGACCATGAATACGCCGGCGTCAGAAAGGCGATGTACTGGCGCGTGAGGCCAGTCTTTGGCGGTAGACGGCTGATGCTCACTGTGGTCCTCAGCGTGCACGGCTCAACAGCTTAACAGCAACGGCAAAGCGTTGACAAGTCAACGCAGTCCATACCGGAAACGGCAAGGTGCTAACGGGTCAGCGCACTCCAAGAGCGGTTTACGCGCGGCTGAGGTATTTGCCGGTGCGGGTGTCGACGCGGATGGTGTCGCCGGGGTTGATAAAGATGGGGACGGCGACTTCGATGCCGGTTTCCGTTTTGGCCGGTTTGGTGACGTTGGTGGCGGTATCGCCGCGGATGCCGGGGGGCGCGTCGATGACTTTCAGATCGACGGCGGGCGGGAGTTCGAGCTCGGCGACCTTGCCTTCGACCTCGGTGAGGCTGCAGCGCAGGTTTTCGGTGAGATAGTTCTTGGCGTCGCCGATGAACTCGTCGTTGAGCGTGATCGTCTCATAGGTTTCGGGGTCCATGAAATGGTAGCCGCCCTGGTCCTTGAAGCTGAAATCGACGGGCTTGGTCGTTTTCGAGACCACCTCGATGGATTCGGTGGAGGCGAAGCGGACGACGGAGGACTTGCCCGTTTTCAGGCTGCGGATGGTGGCCTGGACGAAGGCGCGGAGGTTGCCCGGCGTGCGGTGCTGCATGTCGAGCACGACGCAGATGTCGTTGTTGTATTTGACGGCCATTCCTTTGCGGAGATCGTTGGCTGACGGCATGGTTGACTGCTCCTTTTGTTAAAACCGTTAAAACCGATAAACCGTTAAAATCGTTGCAGGGCCGCTTGCGTTCACATGATTTTGAATTTCGGCAGGTCCTGTGAGTCGACGATGCCGACAGGTTGCTTATTGTCGTTGACGACGATCAAATCGTCAATCTGTCGTTGCTCGAAAATTTTCAGGGCTTCGACGGCGAGCGCGTCGTGGCGGATCGTGATCGGGTTCGGGGTCATGATTTTCCCGACGGGCGTCTTGAGCAGCTCGGCCTCCGACCCGCGGGCGAGCGAGATGTGGCGGCGGAAATCGCCGTCGGTAAAAACGCCGGCGATGCGGCCCTGCCTGTCGACGATGCTGATCGTGCCCGATTTCGCGCGGGTCATGGCCAGCAGGGCGTCCTTGACGCTGCGGTACTCGGCAATGACGGCATTACGGTCGCCCGTGCGCATGATGTCCTTGATCTGCAGGAGCATCGTGCGGCCGATCGCGCCAGCAGGATGCAACCAGGCGTAATCGGATTTCTTGAATCCGCGGGCTTCCAGGACGCACATCGCGAGGGCGTCGCCGAGCGCGAGCATCGCGGTGGTGCTGGAGGTCGGCGCGAGATTGAACGGGCAGGCTTCTTTTTTGACGCGCACGCGCAGGACGATATCGCTGTAGCGGGCGAGACTGGATTTGGCGTGCGAGGTCAGGGCGATGACCGTGACGTGGAAGCGTTTGATCGCCGGCAGGATGCGGGACAATTCCTCCGTTTCGCCGGAATAGCTCAGCGCCAGCACGCAATCGCCGTCATTGATCACGCCAAGATCGCCGTGCAATGCGTCGACGGAATCGAGCACGACGCTGGTGCTGCCGGTGCTGGTGAGCGTGGCGGAAATCTTGTGGCCGATTTTGCCCGATTTGCCGATGCCGGTGACGACGACCTTGCCGTGATTGGCGAGGCATTTGGCGATGGCGTCGACGGCGCGGGAGAAATTCGCGTCGAGACAGGCGCGGGTCTGGCGCAGTCCGTCGATCTCGATGTCGAAGACGGTTTTCGCTAGCGTCACGTAGTTCATGGAAGCACGGGAGCAGTGAGGATAGCGGATGCGGCGGGGTTTGGCAAGGAGGGGTTCGGCGGCAGGATCCAAACGGGGCTCTTAGCCATGCGGATGGAATACGAACCGGCCTATTGCAATGGCAAGCAGCCAGCCGATCAGTACCGCGATGCCCAATCGCAGTATCCGGTCCATCCTAACGTGGCCGCAACGGGGGCAGCGGAAAGCAGTCGAATTCACTGCCTTCCCACACACCTTGCATGGCGTGAGTACCATAGCGATAGCTAAGCTACCCAGAAGATTAGCAAACCGCTGTGCGGGCGTCACGTATATTTCAATTGCGTTTCGTACCACTGGATGGTGGCGCGGAGGCCGTCCTCGAAGTTGGTCCTGGCGCGGAAGGCGAATTCGGCGGCGGCCTTCTGCACGTCGACGCAGCGGCGGAGCTGGCCGTCGGGCTTGGTGGCATCCCAGCGGATTTCCCCCTCGAACCGCGCGAGCCGGGCGATGAGGGTGACCAGATCGCGGATGGAAATTTCGAATCCGCTGCCGATGTTGATCGGGTCGGGTTTGTTGTAGTGCTCGGCGGCGAGGAGGATGCCGTCGGCGGCGTCGGCGACGTAGAGGAACTCGCGGGTGGCAACGCCCGTGCCCCAGCACTCGATGAATTTGTCGCCGCGGTCGCGGGCCTCGACGCATTTGCGGATGAGCGCGGGGATGACGTTGGAGGAGGCGAGGTCGAAATTGTCGCGGGGTCCGTACATATTGGCCATCACGAGATGGACGGCGTTGAGGCCGTATTCCTGGCGGTAGGCCTGGGATTGCGCGAGCAGAGCCATCTTCGCCAGGGCGTACGGGGCGGTGTTGGGTTCGGGGTAGCCGTTCCAGAGGCTGTCTTCGCGAAGCGGGATCGGGGCGGATTTGGGATAGGCGCAGGTCGTGCCGACGACGACGAGTTTGGGGATCTGAAACTGGCGGGCTTGCTCGAGCAGTTCGATGCCCATGACGGCGTTGTCGTAGAAGAATCTGCCCGGATGATTGCGGATGGCGCCCATGCCGCCGGAGGTGCCGGCGAGGTGGAGCACGAGCGTGGGGCGGGCGTCGTGGAAGAGCCGGGCGATGGCGGCGCGGTCACGGAGATCGTAGTCGCGGGAACGGGGGACGATGATGGTGAGGCAGCCGCGGGCGCGGAGGGCGTCGACGACGAAGGAGCCGAGGAAGCCGGCCCCGCCGGTGACGATGACGCGTTGTTGTTGCCAGAAATTCATTCTAGGAGCCTTCGAGTTGGGAGCGGCTGACGACGACGCGGGCCTGGTATTGGAGCGTGGAGAGCAGGACGGCCACGCGGTCGCGGTCGCTCATTTCCTGGACGACGACGGCTTGCAGGCCGCGGAGCGGGCCATCGACGATTTCGACGAGGTCGCCGGGCTTGAGGGCCGGGCGGGCGGTGATGACATCGACCGTTTCGCCGGCCCATTGCTGGAGCTGATGGATGATCGCGTCATCGACGACAGTGGGTTTGCCGCCGAAGCTGACGACGTCGATGACCTGCGGGGCGTAGCGGACGGCGCGGAAATTGTGGGCGAGATTGAATCGGCAGAAGAAATAGCGGGGGAACAGCGGGCCGGTGACCCAGCGTTTCACGCGGCGGATGGTTTTGAGGCGTTTGAGTTTGGGGTAATAGGCGTCGAGGCCGAGCACGTCGCGGCAGTATTGGACGGCGGCGGATTCTTTGCGGGGTCGGGTGTGAACGCAGAGCCAGCGGGTGAGATTGGGCAGTGAGGGCGCGGCGTCGGCGCCGTGCTTGCGGGCTGTGGCGTTGCTGGTCACGGGGGAATGATTGCGGAAAAGGGCGGAGAAGGGAAGAGTGAATACAGCCCCGAAAGCCGTCGGGGCGGGGAGACAGGAGACAGAAGACTGAGGACGGAAGGACGAGCCACAGAGTCACACGGATAAGCACAGATGTTCACCACCCCGAAAGACTTCGGGGTGGGGGCCGCTTCACCGAGGTGTGCCGGCGAACGGGTGGAGGATCAATACCGCGCTTCCGTGACGCCCTCGCGCTGTTGGATGGCGTCGGGCGCGGCCGCGATTTCTGCCGCGTCGAGTTCGTAGAAGAGTTTGCCCTCGCTGATTTCCTTGAGGGCGATATCGGCGAACCCCATCTGCGCATTGATCTGGGTGAGCGGGCGATGGCCCTGGATGAGTTGGCGGACGCGTCTGCGGACGACGTTGATGAGCAGTTCGGGGCCGGGAATGCGTAGCAGGGCCGGCTCCAGGTAACTGATCTTGGTCCGAACGGGGCCTTTGACTGCAGGGGAAACTGTAAGGGACTCCGGTTCCATCTCGAGCATTATGTTACTTTCTGCCACGAGCGTTTGGGCCGGCTGATCGGCCGCCCGCAGACTCATGGCGTGATTTGGACAGTTAACGAATCGTTACGGGCCTGGTGGTCAGCATGCAGCCCGCGATAGGGGAAGCATAGCCTTGTCCAGCCACAATCTCAATGGGGCAAACACCGTAGGCCGGGGTTGTTCACCACAGAGACACAGAGGGCACAGAGCTGGGGGCAGGTCGGGCGGCGGCGTCCTCTACTCGACCGGATACGGAAGGACATCCTTCCTGCGACGCCGGTTTGGGGGCAGTTTTGGCTTGAAATTGGAAAGCTGCCCGGCGTAACCTACGCCTTGCTGGGCCAGGGTTTTTGGGCGGTTGAGCATTGTGATCCGACCGCGGGCGCGGTCCAATTGCCGCGAGGTAATCCAACTGTGATTCGGCTGGATAAGATGCTGACGGTAGGTGACAGGGCCGCGTTTTCCGGGTGGCGATTCCAGGCAAACGACGGCACTCCCAAATCCATAAAAGGAAAAACCGATATGAAGCAAGCAACCAAAGCATTCTCACTCGGACTCGTACTGCTCGTGTCGATCTTCTTCGGCAACGCGCGCGCATTCGCTCAAACCAACATCTACAGCGGTGGTACCGTGTTGGATCGCTCGACACTTGATTCCATTCTCGCCGGAGACGGACCTGTCACCGAAGGGTTTGAGGCGTTTCCCGTGCCGGCTGGCTTGCCCGCTTCCATTCCCAGCGTGCTCGATAACACTGACCCTGTTTACGGCTTTGGTTCGGGGATGGTCGTCCCCGGAGTGACCTTCCGCGGCGCCCTCCAGTGGAATGGTGTGGGATACTACGGCCAACCTTCCAAGGATATTGGCTCGGGCAGCACTCTCGAAATCGATTTCTCGACGCCGACTCCGGCGTTTGGTCTCGACCTGCTGGTCTTCGCTGGATATGGCGACGACGCGGTCGTGAACGTCTACGGGGCGGACGACACGACGTTGCTGGCGAACGTCTCCGGTCTGACAATCTCGGATCCATCCAGCCCGGTGTTTTTCGGGTATCAGGATGCGGGTGGCATCGGCATGGTCCAAATCGAAGGCACCTATCGTACGTGGAGTCCGTTGATCGACAACGTCACGTTCGCCCCGGTGCCGGAGCCGTCAGTCTCAGTCCTCGTTGTGACCGGTGGCCTGTTGCTGGTCTCTACGCTCGTCCGTCGCCAGCGCGCGGTGCGTTAAAGGTACCCCGCAGACGTAGCTCCTCAGTCGGATACGTCGAATCTTTGCCCAGCTCGTTGAGAGGGCAACTCGGGCAAAAACCTTTCGGGGCGCGGTGCGACTAGGGGACGTCAAGTTTCAAGAGTCGACCCCGTTTACGTATCTCTCCGTTATGGGTCGGCCTGTACAGAAAACGTTCCAAAATCCGATTCTTGCACCTTCTCCGATGTCAAAGCAGTGATCCTAACTCCGACGAATGACACAACAGGGCCAGGGCCAAATCCAATCCCGCTATGTAGGGTCGCTTCTGCTTTTAGGGAGCCTATTTGAGACGCTGGCCTTTCGCTGGTACTGAAACCCAAGCGTTGAGATGGATTACCAACCTCTATCAAAAAAACTGTTTTGTACGCCGTTGGGAACCCCTCAACAGATGTAAGCTCATTTATTGACTGAAGCCTTACTTCCATAATGAATGGTGGGTCTTTCTGTACGATGGATTGATTAAGGGTAGAGTTCGGACTATTCTGCAGGATTGCATTGTTTCCGTTGTTGTTCCCGCTAATGTTGATCGATGGATTCCCCGAATTGGTTGCTGGCGCGGGGACAACTGTGCTCGGTACAACGGAAGCGTCAGGGGTAGACTTAATGGGGGACTTGTCCGAAGCCGGGGGACTACTTGATGCCACCTTTGAACCGTTGCTTTCTGTATATGACTGAACAATTACCGCTACAAGGAGGGAAGCCCCCACTAAGGGCATAATCCAATTAACAAAGCGCTTCGGCGCACTCATTTTACATTTCTCGAAAAGCCAAGGGACAAAAGGCTTGGCACAAAATAGCCCCCAAATCGGTTGAAAAGTAGTGGCAAGAAAACCCACCACAGCAACAACGATCTTCCAACTGATTTTCCACATGATCCCGCTCAAATTGCCAAAAGCGTGTTCACAACGCAACTACTTATGCCAAAGGGATAATTCCAAAAAATTTCGCATACCACAGTGGCGGGACGCGGGATTCGAAGCGCGGGGTTGAGCAAGGCGACGGGCGGTATCTACTCGTGACCGCCGTGCTTGCGGATGAATCGTTGGAGTGTGGAGTCGTGGTCGTTGTAGGCGAGGGTGTACGGGGTTTTGCCGTCGTTCGTCCGCGCATTGATGTCGGCGTGATATTTCAGCAAGAGCCTCACCATATCGAAATTGCCCTTCTCTGCGGCAGTATGCAGCGGGGTGACACCATCTTTATCTCGGGCGTTCACATGTGCACCGGAGACGATAAGAAATTCGGCAGTGTCGCTTTGTCCAAACCAGACGGCGGTATGAAGCGGCGTCTGCTGGAAGTTATTCGTGGCAGTGGCGAAGGTGTGGTCCAATGCGACGAACAATTTCACGGAGTCCAGCCCCTGCCTAGCGGCGTAATGAACGACTGTGTTGCCGTCTTTGTCTCTCGCGTTGATGTCGGCATGACTGGCCAGCAGCACGTCGATGGTTTTCCTCAAGCCGTTGGCATTGACACAGTAAGGGGAGAGAACTGTGCATAGCAATGGTGTGTGCCCTTGCGAGTCTTTCAGGTTCACGAGGGATGGGTCCTCTCGAAGGATGTTGCTGATGCCGGTGTAGTTCAGGCTTTCGGCGTAGTCGTGAATCCTGTCCGCTAGCGCGGTGGTGGCAACGACCGTGGCTAGAAGGCATCGTATCAGAATTGACCTATGCAGGCGCATGGCGAACCTGATGGTATCGCGTTCTGTAATTCTTACAAGCGCCTTCGAGGGTCGAATGAGGCGCGTGATCAACGGCCTGCGCTTCATAGAAGCGCAGCTACAACGCGGGCGGGGCGGGCCACCGGGGCGGGCAGGCGGGCGGCAGAGCGGGGGTGTGCCCCGACAGAGCCACGCCTGAGGCGGGACAAGGGGGGCGGGTACGGCGCGAAAGTGTTCGGGGGGCGACGCCGGGCGGTCGCAGACCGCCGCTACAAGGGTCGGAAGGGACGGCAAAGCGGCGTCGGGTCGCCGCAGTCCAAAATGGGGAGACGGCCCGCGCCTCATAGAGGCGCGGCTACACCACCAACGGAGAGGCAGGCGGGGGCGCGTGTTCAACATGCGGGCGAGACGCCGCAGTCCAAAATGGGGAGATGGCCCGCGCCTCATAGAGGCGCGGCTACACCACCAACGGGAGGCAGGCGGGACGCGTGTTCAACATGCGGGCGGGACGCCGCAGTCCAAAATGGGGAGACGGCCCGCGCCTCATAGAGGCGCGGCTACACCACCAACGGGAGGCAGGCGGGGGCGCGTGTTCGGCATTCGATTTTAGGGTTGATTTTCATATCCTGCTACGATAACATGTGGGGCGTCGTTCTTTGACATAGGCGTTCAGGCCCGCCTGAGACGGGTGAAGTTCGGGGCAAAAGAGGCCGGTTACCACACTCCAGAGGGGGGGTGGGGCCATATATATGTTTCTGCGAAACGAAGCCAACGGTTTTTTGGGGGCTGTGGACGTGGATCATATTGGGCGACAAAGGATTGCCATGTCGGACAGGCCGGAAAATCGATTGGCTTCGTTTGGCTTCGTTTCTGGGTCGGTGCGACCTCAAGGGGGGTGGGGCCATGCAACATAAAAAGTACGAAACGAACCCAGAATTTTGCATGCCGGGTTGGGTTTCTTGAAAAAACGAACCCAGAAACGAACCCAGAACGAACCCGGAACGAACCCAGTTTGGTGGTAAACGGACCCAAGAAAAGGGAAAACGAACCGAGGTTTTGGGAAACGAACCCAGGAAATGGGGGGGGCATCGAAGTGCCTGGGTGTCTTAGTGTCTCAGCGCGTCGGCGGGGAGAATGGAACGGGCAGGACGACCGCAAGCAGGGACGCCCGCGCTACCAAGGGGAAGGCATGCGGGCGAGACGCCCACCCTGCAAGCATACCGCGAAAAAGTTTCGCGGCTACAACAGAAGGAGACGAAGTCTCTTTCGGGCGGCGGGGGGAATCGCGTTGGGATCGGTCATGATCGCGGTGGCGAGGGCGTGTCGGCACGCGCAGTCGGCAGCGGGGTCGAGGGCGGCGGCGGCGCGGCGGATGATCTCGCGGGCGGTGGCGGAATTTTTGGTGAGGTTGGCGACGACCATTTCGACCGTGACGGCGTCGTGATCGGGATGCCAGGCATCGTAATCGGTGACCATGGCGAGCGTGGCGTAGCAGAGCTCGGCTTCGCGGGCGCAGCGGGCTTCGCCGTAGTTGGTCATGCCGACGACGTCCCAGCCCTGGGCGCGATGGAAGAGGGACTCGGCGCGGGTGGAGAAGGCCGGGCCTTCCATGTTGACGTAGGTGCCGCCGTCGTGGACGGTGGCGCCGGCGCGGCGGGCGGAGTCGACGAGGATGCGGCGGAGGCGATCGCAGATCGGGTCGGCGAACGCGATGTGGCCGACGATGCCGTGGCCGAAGAAGGTGAGGTCGGCGCTGCGTTTGGTGCGGTCGATGAACTGGTCGATGGCGACGATGTCGGTGGGTTTGTATTGTTCTTTGAGAGAGCCGACGGCGCTGACACTGATGATGTGGGTGACGCCGAGTTTTTTGAGCGCGTAGATATTGGCGCGGTGATTGAGCTCGCTGGGCAGGATGCGGTGGCCGCGTCCGTGACGGGGAAGGAAGACGATGTCGCGCTGGCCGAGCCGGCCCGTGAGGAGCTGGTCGGAGGGTTGGCCGAACGGGGTCGCGACGCGGCGCCAGCGTTTGTCGCGGATGTCGGGCATGTCGTAGAGGCCGCTGCCGCCGATGACGCCGATTTTGGTGGGGATGGTGGTGCGGCGCGAGGTGGTCGGATGCGTTGGCATGGGACCCGGATAAATTATTCGGGGACGAAGGGCAAGAGGATTTGCGTGGGATGCGTCAGCGAAATAAAAAGGGACCTTGCGGTGGCAGGAAGCCGGAGCATTCCTGCGCGCCGCAGGGTCCCCACTGAAGCCGGGCGACGGCTGCGGAAACTAGTAGTTGCCCCAGTCGATGCCGACGCCGTCGAGCGCGCTCTTGGTGGAGGTGCTGACCTGGATCTGGCCGGTGCCGGTGACGCCGGTGCCGCCAAAGGTATTGCCGAGCAGGTCAACCCAGTTCCACGGAGTTTTCAGGTAGGTGGTGGCGGCGGCGGTATCGATGGCAGTGCCATCGGGGATGCCGGCGTTGACCGCCCACTGATCGACCGCGCCGTCCATTTGGCGGCAGTCGTTCAGGATGCGTCGTCCCTGGGATTGCTTGCGGGCCTTGACGAAACCTGGGACGGCCAGGGCGGCCAGCAGTCCGATAATTGCGACGACGATCATTATTTCAACCAGAGTGAATCCCTGATTCTCACGATTGAGACTATTGCTGCTCATAGACGCTGTATCCCCTTTACGTAGTTATAGTTGGGTAATACTATTTTCACTCGTCACCCTTGGGAGCACCAGGAGTGCCAAGGTGCTGATGCGGGGCCGGGCGGGAAGCGGGGGGATGTGGCTTGAAGAACGGTCAGATGAGTTCCGACCGTGGCGGGCCAATGATCTCGTACGCCACGATGATGTTGCGGATGTTCTGGCGGTCGCGCAATGCCTCCATCCACTGTAAGGCGCGAGACGACTCCGCGGGGGTCGGCGCACTGGCGACCGGTCGGCCCGGTACAGGCGCTTCCTCCATGGGGGCCGGTGGCGGCGACACCGGAGGGATCTGGGCCGCCAATGTCGGCGGAGGTGGTGAGGGTGGTGCCGGCGGAAATGCATCCGCTTTGGCAACCAGCGGCGGGGGCGCTGACTGTGGCAGTGGCGCCGAGGAGACGGGCGGAGCCACCGGCGCCGGTTGCGCTTTTCGGCTCATTTGTTCCATGACACGCCGAATATCGTCGGCGCTGACCTTGCGCTCGGACGGAATCGATGCGGGGGCTGCCTGCGGCAGGGGACGACGCATCGGCGGCGGCATTGCGGGCGGCGATGGGCGAGGAACGCGCGGCATCGGCGTGGACACGGGTCGCGGCTGCGGGCGCGGGACTGCTCGCTTCGGTTGGACCGGCGGCGGCGAGTCATCCGATGGGGGCGACTCATCGCCCTTGGACTCCATGAACTTGCCCAAGCCCTTGGCCAGGCTGACCACCACGAAGATGATCAGCCAGATCCAAGCGCCTGTGTCAGCGAGTTTGATCATGCTAACTCGTGGGTCCGGATTTGCCGGGGTCCTCGCCCGAGATCGATTGTCGCATCCGCGAATCCGCCTGGATATTCTGCATGCGGTAATAATCCATCACACCCAGATGACCATTGCGGAACGCCTCGGCCATCGCCAGCGGCACCTGGGCTTCGGCTTCGACAACCTTCGCGCGCATCTCCTGCGTCCGCGCTTTCATTTCCTGCTCGGCGGCGACGGCCAATGCGCGACGCGTTTCCGCGGCGGCCTGGGCGATCTGTTTGTTGGCATCCGCCTGCTCCGCTTGCAATCGCGCGCCGATGTTGTCGCCCACATCCACGTCGGCGATGTCGATCGACATGATGCCGAACGCAGTGCTGGCATCGAGGCCCTTGGCGAGGACGATCTTGGAAATCTGGTCCGGATTTTCCAGCACGTCCTTGTACGAGTCGGCCGAGCCGATCGCGGTCACGATGCCTTCACCGACACGGGCGATGATGGTCTCTTCCGTCGCGCCGCCGACAAACCGGTCGAGATGCGTCCGCACGGTGACGCGGGCTTTGACCTGCAATTGGATGCCGTCCTTGGCCACGGCGGCGATGGTCTGTTTGCCGCTGGCGGGATTGGGGCAATCGATCACCTTGGGATTGACCGAGGTCATCACGGCTTCGAAGACGCTCTTGCCGGACTGGTGCGTCGCGAGGTCGATGGCGGCGGCCTGATTGAATCCGAGATTGAGGTTGGCTTTCTCGGCGGCGATCAGCGCGCGCACGACCTGGTTGACGTCACCGCCGGCCAGGTAGTGCGCTTCCAACTGGTCGGTGGTCAGCGGCAGCCCGGCTTTGACGGCGGTGATGCGGCTTTGCACCACCAGCCCGATCGGCACGCGGCGCAGCCTCATGCTCAACAACGTCAGGAACGACACCGGTGCGCCGGTCATGCGTGCCTGGATCCAGATGTTGACGAACGAGATCACCACGAAAAAGATGATGAGCACAACGACCCCCACCACCAAAGCGAGCACCGTCAGAATCAATGAGCCAACGTCCATGGTTTCGTCTCCTTTGTTAACTAAGTTTTCGCACCACGAGCTGATTTTCGTTCACGGCGACAATCTTGACGGGCGTGCCGCTCTCGATGACGCCCGATTCGGCAACCACGTCCAGACGTCGGCCGTCGATGAGGGCGACTCCCGACGGCCGCAGGATCGTGTGGGCCACGCCCTGATGCCCGATCCAATCGCGTTGCTGGGATGCTTGCGCGCGCACGCCTGTTTGTGTCTCTCCCAGAATCATTTTGCGTCCGGTGGAGGTCCGTGGGAAGTATTTGATCGACGCGTACGCCGCGCCGAATCCCAGAGCCGCTTCTCCGCAGAACAACAGGATCGTTTTGTCGATGCTGCCGGTCGCGCCGTATCCGATCAGCGTCGCCGCCAGCAGCAGGGTCGCTCCGATACCGGCCAGGACAAACGTCGGCAGATAAAAATCGACGGCAATCAGGACCGCGCCCAACACGGAAAAAATGATGATTGTCGTCCAGGCCATAAACCACCGTCACGTTGCGCGCTGCACCACCACCCGGCTGCCCTGCACCTCGACAATCTTGATCGGCTGTCCGCGTTCGATCAAATCGCCTTCAGTCACCACGTCAACCAGTTGATCGCCGAACCGTCCTTTGCCCGACGGCCGCAGATTCGTCTCGGCGACACCGGCGGCGCCCAGCAACGACCGGGCTTGGCCCAAACTGGTCGAGTAGCCCTGGGTGGAACTGGTCGCCGCAGCCAGCTCCATTTTCCGGAACAAGGTGCTCTTCGGCAGCCAGCGGGCGAGCAGCGCGGCCGCGATCATCGCGCCCAGCATCGCGCCGAAAACCTTCGCCAGCGGCAACTGGACCTGACTCCAGCTCGGGATGACCGGCTCACTGGGCAGACGGCCCGTCATCGCCAACACGAGGGCGGCCAACACGGCGATGGTGCCCAGGGCGGCGGAGACGAAGTGGCCGGGAAACAGGAAGAATTCGACGGCCAGCAGCAGCAGCCCGAAAATGAACAGAGCGATCTCCTCCCAGCCGGCGAACCCCGCGACGAAATAGCCGAGGAAATAGATCGCGAAACAAATCACCGCAACGACGGCCGGCAGCGCCATGCCCGGATGCGACAATTCGATGTACAACGCCAGGAAGCCGACGAGGATCAGCAACGGGGAGATCGCGGTGATCCACCGGGCCAACTGCTCGAACCCGTACGGCGAGATTTCGAACGTGGTGGCGTTTTTCAAGCCGACTTTCTCCAGAAGCTCGCTTACCGACTTCACCGTGCCCGACGACAGCAGCGGCTTGAGTGGGTTGCCATACTTGCGCGCGGCTTCCTCGTTGGTGAGAGTGAGCAGTTTGCCTTTCGGGGTGATCTCCTTGCCGTCGATGGTCAGACCGCGGTCGGCATCCACCATGGCTTCGAACACCTCGGGGTTATAGCCCTTTTCCTGCGCAGTGGCGCGAATGCGGGCGCGCATCGCGGAGGTGAGCTTTTCCTCGTAAGCCTTGGGCAACTCCTGCACGCCCGATTCCCCGAGCACGATCGGGGTGGCCGCGCCGATGACGCTGCCCGGCGCCATAAAGATCTTGTCGGTGGCCGCGGCGATGTAGGCACCGGCGGAGTACGCCTTGTCATTGACGAACGTGTAGGTTTTCATCGGCGCGTCTTCGAGCAGACGGATGATCTCCTCGGTGGCGTCGACCCGTCCGCCGTTGGTCTGCATGTCCAGCACGAGAGCGGCGGCCTTTTTCTCCTCGGCATCGCGCAAGCCGCGCCGGATCAGGTAGACCGTGTTGCGGGTGATGTCCTCGTGGATGATCAGGACGCAGACGAGGGGAGACGAACTGTCCGCCGCCGGCGTCGTTTGCGGAAAGCCCACGAGTCCCAGGGCCAGCAGGGCCCCCATCATCATGCGGCAGCCCGCAGCTCTCGGATCCCGAACGACCCGGCGCAATCTCAGCCTTGACAGCATGGCATTCTCCTCGGAACCATCGTGGCGCAATCCCGCCCGAAGCGCCACTACAAAAAGTGGAGGCGATTGTAATCGGCTCGCACGATTTCCGGCCGTGCTGTCGGCGGTTCTTACCGTGAGCTTCTGGCCGGCGTGGGCCCCAAGCCGTTACGGCTTGGAGATCTCGAGGCGATAGAATTTCGTCGGTTGTGTCGCGCTGGTATCGATGATGGACACCTGATTGCCATTCGTTACCGGGCCTGTGTACGTGGTGAGCGGCATCCAGACGCCGCTGACAAGATCCGTGCAGAACTGTGGCGTGTACGTACGACCGGCCAATACCGGGCCATATTGGATACTGGGTTGTAGACCGGCGGGCGAACTGGCATAAAGCTGCTGAAGCTCCGCGGCGGAAAGCGCCCGGTTGTAGATGCGCACGTCGCCGATATCACCGAGGAAGTAGTCAGCGTTGTAGGAAGGGGAGGCGCCGATATAGAAGTTCGCATTGTTTTGGCCGAACGGCTGGCCTGAGTCCGAATTCTGGCAAACAGCGTTGACATACAGGCAGCGGTTGCCCGATGCGTCGCTGGTGATCGCCACAAAATACCATGCATTGGTATCCCATTGAGCTACGGCTTGCGAGGGCATATGGACTCCATCCCCCGAGGGCCAGTAATAGAAATCGACCGCTCCTGCGTAATCATTTGGAGGTGTTACCTGGTTAATCCAGAGGCTGGGCGATTCTGCGCCTTGCCCCGGGCTGCCGCCCTGATTCACCAGATTATGGATGATGTTGGTGGCGGTAAAACCTGGGCGAAACCAAACCGACCATGTGAACGGGTTGCGCGAACTCAGTTGCGTGGGAACACGAATATAGCCGCTGGTGCCGTCACAATGCAGAGCGCTATTCGGGTTGCCAAATCGATCTGCCGTAAGTGAAACCCCGCCCACGGCGGTGCCGGTGTGTCCATTGCCGGAGGCGTCGGTGGTCAGGTTCCCATTGAATGGGTACCAGGCTACCAAGCCATTGGTCGGGCCGGCGGAGTTCGTTACCCCAATTATGGCAACGTTGACCCCAAAGGTCGACGCGGAGTTGGTTGGGTCAAGGCCCGTGAGATACTTGAAAAGATTACCCTGGCCGGTGCCATCGAAGTCGCAGGCGGCGCAGGAATTCGAATTGGTGGACGGTCCGGTCCCGAAATACCGCTGGCGCCACCAATTGGGGATGCCGTCGCCGACGGTATCGACATTGTAGAGCTGGGCGATTTGGGACGGGGTCAGCGCGCTTCCGTAGACCCGCACGTCGTCCAGCGCGCCACCGAACATGTTGGATAGACTTCCCAGGGGATCGCTTCCAATGGCCAGCGGGTCCGACGTGATCGACAGAACGCCGGATGCCGGCTGCTGTGAGGCGATTTGTCCGTCGATGTACAGCATCACCGACGATCCGTTGAATGTCGCGGCCACCTGATGCCAACTGTTGGGCGACGGGGCGTTGGCGACCAACACCCCGTTGCTGACACCCGCCAGCAGGAATTCCAGTTGGCCGGAAGTGGTTGAGAACAACTCATATTGGTTGTCGGAATTGCCTTTTTCCAACATTCGCGGCGTGTAGCCGCTGCTACCCCAGGAATTGGCATTTGCCCAGGCTGAGATCGTGATCCCGCTGAACGGATTGAGTGACGGTGAATTCGAGACGATCACCTGGGTCTGGCCATCAAAATAGAGCGCTCCACCGAGCACGCCGCCAACCCAGGAGATGGGATTGGAGCTCACATTGACGGCCGTGCCCGTGTTCGCATTACCCGAGGAATCGTAAGCCGTGTTGCCCGTCCCTTCATCGAACGTCCAGTAACCCAGCAACCCGGTTTGGCATTGTCCGCCGCCATCGGGACAGGGTGGAACCTGGAAAGTCAACTGCAACCCGTCAGCAAGGACACCGCTGCTGCACTCGAACTGGCTGACGTTGTTCGCGTTGTTCTGGACGCCGACCGTGGCGCCATCGCCGTCGCCGTTGAGATTGCCATAGACGATGTCGAAGCGTTGTTGGCTTTCGTAGAGGCGCACCTCGAAATTGACGGCATTGGTAGACACGCCGCCCGTGTAATACACCGCGCGCCACTCGATATTGAAGATACGATCGGGTGCCACGCCGCTGGTCGACGTGAACACTCCGTTGGAGGCGCCATTCACGATGCCGTCGGTGCGCAAGTCCTGCCAGAGTGGGAAGATGGTCGGGCCAAATCCGTACGCCGGCAGGCAGACATCTTTCGGGGAGGAGTTGACGCCGCTGAATTGGAGGTTTCCGTTGGAGCTCAGGGTCACGTTGGTATACGGCTGACCGTAGAACGTGTACGGGAACGGCAGCCCGATGATCGCGCAGCAGTCATCACAATGATTTCCCGTGTCCGCAATGCCCGGGACAATGCTGGCCCCGTTCGTTTGTGTGACAGTGTAGGTCGCGCTGCTCGGGATCGTGTAACTCAGCGTGTTGGAGCCACCACTGTACGCGACAGCGAGGCTGAGCGTGACGGGGGCGCCGCACAGGAATGCTGGAGAGATGCTGATTTGGAACGGGATGACATTGGAGACGGTGGTCGAAGGCAGCAGGTCGGGACAGGTCGATGCAGGCTGGACCACGGTGACGCCCGGCGTGGTCGTGCTCAGTGTTGTCTTGACCACCGTCGCGGTCCCGCCGCCGTAATTCTGAATCTGCACCGAGAGGAAATCGCACTCCTCCGGATCGATCACGCCGTTACCGTTGCCGCCCGTGACGGTCGCGCCGATAACACGGAGAAGCGGATTGATGTTCGTGACCAGCAGGGCATTGATCAGATTGGTTCCCGTGGGCGTACCCCAACCGGTGCAGAGGTCGTAACCGGTGACGGCATAGAAATTCGTTGGATTACCGGCGGAAGTGTTGTTGCCGGTCGTGATGTCGTGGAAGCTCGTGGCGTACTTCGACCCGGCTCCCAGTGCGGAGACCATGGGGTTGAGAAACCCGATCGGCTGCGCGCCGAGTTTGGTGGCTTGTTGGTTAATCAACGCGGTGAATCCCGCCCACAACGGGGCGGCGCAACTCGTGCCGCCTACGGAATAGTCTTTCCCGTCCGCGCGCACATACACGCCTTCCGCCGTTAACGCAACGTCCGGAATGTTACGCATCGTCGTCGAACCGTGGTTGGCGGTCATGCTGATGTTCGTTTGCCAGGTCGGAATCGGATACTGGGTGCTGATGCCCCCCCCGGTGCCGATGCCGTTGCCCCGGTTCCAAACGGTTTCCGAAACGTAGGTGCCACCCGCTCCGGTTGTGGTCAAGATTGTTCCGCCGACTTCGGTGATGTAGGGTGTGTCACCGGGAAAGGGGATCAAGCCGGTGTAGGCGTCATAGTCACCACAGGCGGCAAAGAACGACTGGCCCTGCGCCGCCATCTGCCGGAAGATCTGATCCGCGACCGTGTCTTCCGTTCCACCGGGGATGTACCACGAACAACTGATCTGCTTGGCCAGGTTATCCGTGGCGATCTGGTTGAGGATGTCATGCCAGTTGCCGTAGGGCCCCGCCTCGTAGACGATAATTCTCGACAGGCCCGGTGCCATCGAGATGGCCATTTCAATATCCAATGATACCTCGACCTCGCCGCCGCCACCGGTGGGTGTGCCGCTGAATCCGTCCAGCAAGACGTTCGATAGCGTGACCGACGGAAGCCCGGCCAGTGTCTCGTAATACGTAATGTCACTGGCCGTGTACCCGTCAAACTGAAGCAGTCCGACCGTCTGGCCCGAGCCGGTGGGAGACGAAGCGCCGGGGATATACGCCGCTCGAAAATCGTTGCCCATGTAGTTGCCGCCGGGCCCTGAGCCGCTGTTCGGCTGCGCCGGCGACTGGTTCAGTGGCTGCGCTTTGAGGAGCGGTTGCGGTCGGCTGAAATCATTGAGACCGCTGATGCCCAGAATCGGCAGACTCGCGGGGACGGACGGGTCGACATCGGGCGCGTAGAACGTGCGCGCCTCGGTGGGGTGCTGGTACACCCGCATACTGATATGGAGCGCTTTCTCAATGTCCGCGACGGACGCGTTGACACTGAGTAGCATGCGGTTCGGGTGTCGACGCGTTACGACGAATCGCTGGGCCGTTGCGAAATCCGCCGCAGCCTCGTAATCCTTTTCCGTCGGGCCAAACCGGTCGGCAAACTGTTCCGGCGTCAGAAAATGGCGAAACTCGGGGTCGGTCGGGTCGTAGACCTGCTGGAGGAACGCGTCCAGCATCTCCGGATTGCGGAGGGGCAGACCAATCGCCAGATTCAACCGGTTGGTCGACGGCAGGCGGCCGATCGGTTGCAGATTCATCTTCGCGATGGCTGCCGGCACGTGCCCGGTAAGCTGCTGCCGTTCCGTTGCCGCGTGGGTGGTCGCTACGAAAATGAGAGCGCAGAAGACAATCCAACATCGGAGATTCGATTTCACAAGCCAGCTCCTTCGGTTGACGGGGAAAGAGTCACCGCCAATGAATTCGGTGGTTCAGCGGCCGTCAAGAGCCGGTCGCATCGGATGAAACGCAAGTCGCGGACATCCATAAACATCCCTAGCCTCGAACAACGCGTAAGCGGGCTGTTGAAACAACAGCCCCACGAGGTGAACCGCACCCTTCATAGTACTTGTCGAGTGCGGAGGTCAAGGCAATTTCGGTTACATGATGGTGACGTGACGCGGCAGACAGAGATGTTCCGTGGCGGCGCGCCCGCAGATTTTTAGCATCGGGACGTGACCACGGCACGAAATTTGGACGTGTCCCGTTCCTCGAATGCGGTTATGATGGCTCGCCAATGAACCGAGAGGAGTTATTGGCTCTGGCGCGAGAAGTACTGCGGTTGCCGACGGCGCCGTATCACGAGCAGGCCGTGCGCGAGTTTGTGGTCGCGTACTGCCGCGCCCGCGGATTGCCGGTGGAAGCCGATCGGGTGGGGAATGTGATTGTGAAGTATCAACGACCGCAGGCAGGGACGCCTGCGCCACCACGAGGACATCCGCCGCTGGTGTTCGTGGCCCACATGGATCATCCGGGTTTCGAGATGCTCGATGCGAAGCGTGCGGAGTTTCTCGGCGGCGTGCCGAAAGAAATGCTCGGTCGCGGCGGGAAAGTCCGGATTTACGACTCGCGGCGGCACTCGATGGTGAAGGCGACGATCCGCCGGTTCCGCGGGGCGGCGTGGCCGAAGAAGAAGATCGTGGAACTGAAGACGGAGGCGACGGTACATTGCGGGGATTGGGGGGTGTGGGATCTGCCCGCGTTTCGATTGTCGCGGGGCCGGCTGCACGCGGCGGCGATTGACGACGTTCTCGGATCGGTGGTGATGCTGGCCACATTGGCGGAGACCGCCCGACGCCGATTGCGCACGCATTTGTGGTGTGCATTTACTCGCGCGGAGGAGGTCGGCTTTCTGGGGGCGACCGCGCTCATACAATCGAGGAGAATCCCGAAGAACGCGCTGGTGGTGTCCATTGAAATGAGCCGGGAACGCCCGTGGGCGCGCGTCGGCGACGGGCCGATCGTGCGCGTGGGCGACCGCCTGTCGATCTTCGACCCGGCGGCGTCGGCATTCCTGCTGCGGGTGGCGGAGCGGTGTCGCGCGGAGGAGCCGGCGTTTCGCGCGCAACGCTGTTTGATGGATGGCGGGACATGCGAGGCGAGCGCGTTCGCGGGGTTCGGTTATCGAGCCGGCGGATTGTGTCTGCCGCTGGGCAATTATCACAATATCGATCCCGGCTTGCGCCCGCGCGCCGAGTATGTGAGCGTGAACGACCTGGAACAACTGGTCAGACTGACCGTGGCGGCGTCGAAGGCGTGGCCGGCGGACGGCGCGGCCACCAGGCTGGGGCGACAACGGTTTGTGTCAATTGCGCGGGCTGCGCCGCGGAAGTTGACGGCATTATGAACTGCCGAACGATTTCGCTGTGGGTTGGGCTGGGTCTTCTGGCGGCGACGCCGGGCGCGCCAGCGGGAACAAACCCGGCATCGTCGATGCCGGCGCCGGCCACGCAGGCGGTGGCCAACGCTTCGTCGCTGGCGTCGACATCGGAACAGGTTGCGCAACGTCAGTTCAGTCTCGGGGCGGAGCTGATGCGCGAGCGGAAGTTTGCCGGGGCGGCGCAAGCGTTTGAGCGAGCCATCGGGGCGCGCACGAATTTCCCCGACGCCTACAGCAACTGGGGCATTTCGCTCGTGCAACTCGGCAAACAGGCGTTCAGCGACGCGGAGCGGCTGCAGGATTTCCAGGCGGCGGCGGAGAAATTCGACAAGGCCGCCGCGCAGAAGCCAGGCGAAAAACTCACGTACATTCTGTGGAGCGAAACCCTCCTGCTGATTGGCGATTTGCCGGTGGATTCGCGGACGCGTCTGGCGTGCTACCAGGGCGCGGTGGAAAAGTGCCGCCAGGCGGCAGAACTGGCGCCGAACGACTGGGATTCATACAACAAGTGGGCCGTGATCCTGTCGACGAAACTTCCCGACTACGCGGTGAACGACCAGGCGCGGCTCGCGTTGTACCAGGACGCCGCGTCTCTGTATGGCAAAGCGGCGGAGCGGGCCCGCTTCGGCGGGGAGATCGGTCCCGTGTACGCCAACTGGGCGAGTGCGTTGGTGCAGGCCGCGCATCTTTCATCGAATCAGGAAGCGAAGGTGACGCTGTTGCGGGAGGCGCTGGAGAGATTCAACCGGTCGGCAAAGGCGCAACCGGGTGCGGCCGGCACATACGCGATGTGGGGCAGCGCGTTGATCGAGCTCGGCAAGGTCAGTCATGGGCGCAGCGATCTGCGGGAGGCCATCGAGAAGCTCGAGACCAGCCTGGAGCTTCGACCCGGTGACCCGGCGTTGATGTACGATCTCGCCCGTGCGTATGCGTTACTCGATGAGCCGGTGTTGGCGGTGCAAAATCTCAAGAAATGTTTCGAGGCCGACCCCGCCCAAGCGTATCGGCAATTGGCAGCACAGGATGCGGACCTGGTCTCACTGCGGGACGAGAATGATTTCGACGAACTGGTTGGGCGCGCGGCGGCACACGGCGCCCCCACGTACAATCCGCATCTGAGCGACTCACCGCGATGAGGCGAGGCGCGGCCATCGCGAAGTTTTTTTGCAGAGTTGGATGGTCTTTTTGAGGGGCTGGTGGGCCAAGGGGGGGGTACCACTTATGAGACTCGCTATCAGGCGGTTACCGTGGCTGAGGAACGCTGGATTTGGAGCCTGATGGTGGGCGGATTTTGTGGCGCGTACCAAAATGCGGTTGGGGCACTTGACAAAGGGCGACTTCGGTTACATGATACAGGCTAACGTGTGTGAGGGTGGGAGTCGTTAGGCGGCAGAAGAGTTGACTCAAGGCTGGTGGCTCTTCTCAGAACCAGTAACAAGCGTAGCAAGTAACCTCAAGGGAAGAAGGGAAAAGATGAGGGACTGCGACTGGAGCGGTACGGTCGTTTCTGCGAGTGCTGTTTGGCACAACGACTAACCGTCGACAACAATACATCTGGTCCTTGCGGGGGGCTGGTGTTTCTTTTATAGCCAATCCCTGTCAGCGATGCGTGAGGTGTTGCGGTCAAATGTGAGTCGTACTCGGGCGAGATAGCATGCAAACAACGATTGTTCCATCTTGGTATTGTGCGCGGACCAAGCCGAAGCACGACCATATTGCGGCTGCCAATATCAGGAAAAACCTGGGGTTGCAGGTATTTCATCCGCAGCTGCGAGTGGAACGGGCAACCCGGCGGGGCGTGATCCACGTCGTGGAGCCGCTGTTCCCCTGCTACATTTTCGTTCGGTGCGCGCTCGAGGAGACGTTGAGTGATCTGCAGTACGCGCCCGGGGTCAGTTCCCTGGTGCGATTTGGGAACGGCATTCCGATCGTCCCCGACTCCGTGGTCGAAGAACTTCAGGAATGTTTTGAATCGGCGGAGCCGATGACGGTTCGCGATCATCTGTCGCCGGGCTGCGAAGTGGTGATGATGGACGGCGCGTTGGCGGGCATGAATGCGGTGGTGCTGCGGCTGTTGCCCGCGCGGCAACGCGTGCAGGTTCTGTTGGATTTCCTGGGGCGGCCCACGCCGGTGGAAGTTCCCCGCAGTTCGGTCGCCACGGAAAGAAATTCTCTGGCGGAGCAAATACCGCTGTTGGCCGCCGTATGATTTTGTTGGATTGAGCAGGGTAGCATTGCCGCATGTGAGCCGGATGTCCGGCGTTGAGCGTGGAACGTGCGGCAGAACAACTGAATGTCCGGTGCTGTGTGTGGGCCGGAGCAAAATGCAGAAGTTGACGAGAAATGGTCTCCGCCAACAAGTGCGGAGCCTTATCGAAAAGAGGGAACAGTAGGGTATGGGGAATCGCAGGGCAAAAGGATGTATGGGGTTGGTGAACGAACTGTGGAAATGGGTCGGGGCCTGGCGGAAGCCGGGATGTGATTTCGCGCGTCCCGTGAGACTGGCGACCGTGGCCGTTGATTGTCGGACCGCGCCGCGACAATCCTCGCGAGCGAATCGAGGAGGATTGTAATCATTCCCATGGACCTTCTCCAAGAGCAACCGCGGGTCCGTAGGTCGCCCAGCAGCCGTTTGGCGCGGGTGCCTCGGTGGAAACGAGTGCTGGATGTCATCTGCATCCTGGTGGCGTCTCCCATCCTGGTGCCGGTGATGGCGGTCGTTTCCGTGCTGATCAAAATGGGCTCCAAAGGGCCCGTCCTGTTTCGTCAGCAGCGTATCGGCCATCTCGGTCGGCGGTTCACCTGTCTGAAGTTTCGGACGATGGTGACCGACGCGGATACCACCGTTCACGAAGGCCACTGCGCGCACTTGATCGACTCCGACCTCCCGATGGTCAAGATGGACAGCCATGGCGACTCGCGGGTTGTGCCGTTCGGACGGCAACTGCGGGCGACCGGGCTGGATGAACTTCCCCAGATCCTCAATGTGTTGCGGGGCGATATGAGCCTGGTCGGGCCACGGCCCTGCCTGCCCTGCGAATACGACCGCCACCTTGACTGGCAGAAGGAACGATATAACAGCCTGCCCGGGCTGACCGGCCTCTGGCAGGTGTCGGGCAAGAACTCGACCACTTTCAATCAGATGATTCGTCTGGACCTGCAATATGATCGGAACAAGTCCGTGTGGTTGGATGCGTTCATCATGTTGCGGACCATACCGGCTCTGATCGCCCAGGTGCGCGAATCGCGCTGTGGGAACATGAGCAAAACCGGGGTCACGACCACGCTGGGCGTGGGTAGTCCCCTCAAACCGATCAGCCAACCGATCGCCTACACACAACCAGTTCCCAGCGGTACCCCCGTGCCGATTGCGGAACCAGTCATCGTCGAGGAGGAATCATGGCGAAGCAGATAAACGTTGGTGTTGTCGGGTGTGGATATTGGGGACCAAATTTGATCCGCAATTTCCGCTCCCTCGCGGATTGCCGGCTGAAGATGATGTGCGACATCAACAAGGACCGGCTGGCGCACGTTCGTTCCTTGTACCCCGATGTCGAGGGGGAAACCAGTTATCAGCACATGCTCAACGGCGCCGGGGTCGATGCCGTCGTGGTCGCCACGGCCGTCAGCCTGCATTATCCGATGGCCAAGGCGAGCCTGCTGGCGGGCAAGCACACGCTCATTGAGAAGCCCATGGCGTGCTCGTCCGAACAATGCGAAGAGCTGATCGCGATCGCCAAGAAAAACGGGCTCATCCTGATGGTGGGCCACACGTTCCTGTATTCGCCCGCCGTGCGCAAAATCAAGGAGATCATCGACAGCGGCGAAGCCGGCGACATCCGCTACATCTGCGCGCGCCGACTCAACCTCGGCCTGTTCCAGCGGGACATCAATGTGGCCTGGGACCTCGCCCCGCACGATATCGCCATCATCCTGCACATTCTGCAGGAACAGCCGGTGAGCGTGAACTGCCGGGGCACGGCGCACATCACGCCGGGCATCGAGGACGTCACGGCCATGTGCCTGTACTTTGGCAACGAACGTTCGGCCATCATCCACAACAGTTGGATCGATCCCCGCAAGATTCGCGAGATGACCATCGTCGGCAGCAAACGCATGATCGTCTACGACGACGTGGCCCAGCAGGAGAAGATCAAGGTGTTCGATACGCGCGTCGAGCGTCCGCCACATTACGACACGTTTGCCGAGTTCCATTACGCCTATCATTACGGCGACATGTACGTTCCGTACATCAAACAGGAAGAACCCCTGAAGGTCGAATGCCAGCATTTCGTCGACTGCATTCGAACGGGCGCGGCCCCGCTTACGAACGGCGACCGCGGCTTGGAACTGGTGCAGATTCTGGAAGCGGCCTCCCAATCCATCAAGAACCATGGCGCGCCCGTCGATTTCGCCGCGCCGACCGCCGCGCCGGGCGCCAATGGCAATGGCAACGGCAACGGCAACGGGAACGGCCACGGTCGTGACAACGGCCGCAATGGTAAGCTCGACGAAAATGCCGCACCGCCTTCGCCTCTGGGGCGTGCGCGGAAGAAGAATGCGCCGGCCAAGCGGGCCGGGAACCTGCAACCCACCCGGATGTAGGGTCGCGTACCGCTCATGAGTGGGCTGCCGCCGTCGATTCAGTTGATTGCGCCGGACGTGAAGCTCGGCAAGGGCGTCCGCGTCTACGGGTTTGTCAACCTGTACGGGTGCGAGATTGGCGACGACGTCAAGATCGGCTCGTTTGTCGAGATTCAAAAAGGGGTGCGGGTCGGAAACCGGTGCAAGATTTCCAGCCACACCTTTGTCTGCGAAGGCGTGACGTTGGAGGACGAGGTGTTCATCGGACACAACGTGACGTTCATCAACGACCGCTATCCTCGGGCGACCAACGGTGATGGAGCCCTGCAGACCGAAGCGGATTGGAAATGCGTTCCCACCGTGGTGAAACGAGGCGCCTCCATCGGTTCGGGAGCCACGTTGCTGTGTGGAATCACGATCGGGGAGCGCGCCATCGTGGGCGCGGGCAGCGTGGTCACCAGGGATGTCGCCGCCGGCGCGATTGTTGCCGGGAATCCGGCACGAATCATGCCTCCCAGTGCGAAAAAACGAGCTCATGCGAGTCCCATTCCTTGATCTGAAAGCGCATCACGACGCTCACCAGGACGAAATCCTGGCGGCGATTCGCGAAGTCATCGAAACCAGCGCATTTGCCGGCGGACCGTTCGTCTCCCGGTTTGAGGACGATTTCGCGGCGTATTGTCGCACTCGTTTCGCGATCGGAGTGGGAAACGGGACCGATGCGCTGTGGCTGGCGCTGTTGGCCTGCGGCGTCGGCGTCGGCGACGAGGTCATTACGGTGCCGAACTCATTTCTGGCGACGGCGGAGGCGGTCAGCGTGACCGGCGCGACACCGGTGTTTGTGGATGTGAATCCGCAGACGTACACGATGGATCCCGCGTTGGTGGAGGCGGCTATTACGCCGCGGACCAAAGCCATCATTCCCGTGCACCTGTTTGGCCAGATGGCCGACATGGATCCGATCATGGAGATTGCCCGGGGCCGCAAACTGGCGGTGATCGAGGATGCCTGTCAGGCGCATGGCGCGGAATACAAGGGTCGGCGGGCCGGTTCCATTGGCGACGCCGGCTGTTTCAGTTTCTATCCCGGAAAGAACCTCGGGGCGATGGGTGAGGCCGGCGCGGTGGTCACCAACGACGTGGCGGTGCAGGAAAAGATCCGCGTGCTGCGCGATCACGGCCAGCGGGCGAAATATCACCACTCCCATATCGGGTGGAACGCGCGGATGGACGGCATCCAGGGCGCGGTGCTGCGGATCAAGTTGAGGTTTCTGGATCAATCCAACGCTGCCCGCCGTTCGCACGCCCGGCTGTACGAAAGCCATCTGGGCGGCCGCGGGGATTTGACCACGCCAAAGGAATCCGAGTACGGGACGCACGTGTATCACGTGTACGCCATTCGGGTGCCAGGGCGGGATCAGCTTCAGGCGGCATTGACGGATCGGGGAATCGCGACAGGGATTCACTACCCGATTCCGATCCACCTTCAGGAAGCGTATGCGCACTTGAAGTTGGGGCGAGGGTCCTACCCGGTTGCCGAGCGTTGTGCCGAAGAGTTTCTATCGCTGCCGATGTTTCCGGAGTTGACGCCGGAGCAGATCGGTGTGGTTGCAAGCGAGATCAGCTCGCACCTGTCGCTGGCCACGAGCGCGGACGTTTGTGCGGTTTGAGGTCGCGCCGGTCGGCTGTGCCCCGTCGTGGCGCGGGGAACCATGTCGCTACGGCGGTTTTGTGCAGTTGGTTAATCCCCTCGAAGACTCCAGTTGGGATGGGGGACTGACCGGTGTCCCCGGTTTGTCCTTTTTCCACGGTTCCGCCTGGGCCAGGGTTCTCCACGACACGTATGGCTTCCGTCCCGCGTATTTCGTCCGTCGCGACGCGGGACGGCTTCAGTGTTTGTTGCCGTGCATGGAGGTGGACAGCTGGCTGACGGGACGGCGGGGCGTATCGCTGCCGTTTACGGATGTTTGTGCCCCGGTTTGCGTTGACCGCGCGGCGTTCCCGCAACTGTTCGACGAGGCCAAACAGCATGCCGAGGCGCGGGGGTGGAAGTACATCGAATGCCGCGGCGGGAGAGAGCTGCTGGATGGCGCAGTGGCGTCGACCTGCTACTACGGTCACCGGCTGGCGTTGGTCCATGATGAGGAGGTTCTGCTCGAGAACGTTGACAGCGCGGTCCGTCGGGCGATCCGCAAAGGCCACAAGAGCGGCCTGACCATCGAAATCACGCAGGATTTCGGTGCGATCCGGGCGTTTTATACCCTGCAATGCCGAACACGAAGAAAGCATGGGCTTCCGCCGCAACCATTTCGCTTCTTCCAGAACATCCACCGGCATGTTCTGTCCCGAAATCAAGGGTTCGTCGTTCTGGCCCGTCACGGTCGAACCGTCGTGGCCGGCGCCGTGTTTCTCCATTTCGGGAAGCAGGCGATCTACAAATTTGGAGCGTCGGACGAGCGATTCCAGCACTTGCGGCCCAACAACTTGGTGATGTGGGAGGCGATCCGCTGGTATGCGACGCGCGATTTCGACGAACTGGATTTTGGCCGCAGTTCCTTGGGCCAGGAAGGATTGCGGCATTTCAAACTCGGGTGGGGCACCCAGGAGCTCTGTATTGAGTACATGCGATACGATTGCCAGCGCGGCGGTTTTGTGACGGTGAACGATGAAGCGTTTGGCTGGCATAATCACGTGTTTCAATGGCTTCCCGTCCCGGTGTCGCGATGCATCGGAGCCGTGCTTTACAGACACGCGGCGTAGGCGTTATGGTGGGAAAGGTGATGTGTAATGAATGATCGACAGGCAGTGAACCAGCGGTCGCGGTTGACCTTGGATGACGTGTACTACGTGCTGTTCAAGCACAAGTGGAAAATCATCCTCTGTTCGGCGGCAGGCATGTTGGGGGCGATCGCCCTGTTCGTGCTCCGTCCGCCGGTGTACGAATCGGAAGCAAAACTGTTCATCCGCTACGTGCTGGACAGCAAGTCTCCCGCGCCCGCGTCCGACGTTTCCCGCATGATCTCGTCCTATGATCCGCAAAGCGTCATCAACTCGGAGATCGAGATCTTGACCAGCCTCGACCTGGCGGAGCAGGTGGTGGACATGATCGGAGCGGAGAAGATCCTCGCCAAGGCCGGCGGAGGCACGGATCGGATTCGGGCCGCCAATGTGGTGCGTAAGGGAGTCGTTGTCGAAGTCCCCAACAAGAGCAACGTGATGCGCATCCTTTTCCAGCATCCGGATGCGGACATCGTGCAACCAGTGTTGACCGGGTTGATCGACAGCTATTTCAAGAAGCACGCGGAGATTCACCAGGCGCTGGGGGCGGTGGACGATATGCTCTCCCAGGAGACCGATCAGTTGCGCGCCCAATTGGCCCAGACGGAGGAGGACCTGCGCCGAGCGCGCAACAAGGCCGGGGTCCTCTCCCTGGAAGACAGCGAGAAAAACTACGCGGACCAGATCGCCAAGATACGACAGGAAATATTCGATGCCCAGGCCGATCTCGCCGAGCACCAAGCGTTGCTGAAGGCGATTTCGGTCACCCCCCCTCGCGCCAGCGACCAGCCCACCAATGACGAGCCTGCGGCGGTGTCGCTCCCCGTGGACGAGTACAAGAGTGTGTCCGCGCGGATCGATGAATTGTGGAAGAAAGAGCGGGAGATGTTGACCCAATTCACCGAGGAGAACACGCTGGTCAAGGCCATCCGCGCGCAGATCACGGAAGCCGAGCAGTCCAAACGGCTGTTGGAGGAGAAGTATCCGGCGTTGACCCGGTTGGATGTGGTGGTGCCGACCCGGACGGCCCCGCGCGATAGCGGCGCGGCGAGCGCCGCGATGGAAGCCACGCAGGTGCTGGCCATCCAGACGAGGATCAAAGTGCTGAACGACCAGCTCGATCAGATCCGTAAAGAAGCGGGCAACGTGGATCAGATGGACACAACCATCTCGGAGCTGGAACGGAAGAAGAAGCTCGAGGAATCCAACTACCAGTATTTTTCGTCGAGTTTGGAGCAGGCCCGCATCGATGAAGCCGTCAACCACGGAAAACTCTCGAACATCAGCAAGATTCAAGCGCCGACACCACCGTTCCACGCCCCATCGGGTTCGGCGAAGAAGATCGGGATGATTGTTGCCGGCGGCGTCATGCTGGGTCTGGGGTGGGCGTTTCTCCTGGAGTTGTGCCTGGATCACACGGTCAAGCGCCCGGTGGATGTGCAAATGAGATTGCGGCTACCGCTGTTTCTCGTCATCCCTGACTTCAGCCGAAACGGCCATGGTCGTCTCCGCAACGGGGACCGGGACAAATTGCCGGCACCGAAGCCCGCCGATGCCACCCGTCCCGTTGAGCCCGCCCCGGCCGGGGCGAAGACAGCGGGGGGCGCGAATCAGGCCATCGAGCCCTGGAGTTCACCGTTGCCGCTGCGCACGTACTACGAGGCGCTTCGCGACCGGTTGGTCATGTACTTCGAAGTCCGCGGCATCACGCACAAGCCCAAGCTCGTGGCCGTCACCAGCGCCAGTCGGGGTGCCGGTGTCACCAGCACGGCGGCGGGTCTGGCGGCGACGCTTTCGGAAACCGGGGACGGCAACGTGCTGCTGGTGGACATGAACCAGGGGCAGGGGGTGGCGCAACAATTCTGTCAGGGGCGACCCGTGGCCAAGCTGGAGGAAGCGTTGTACCGAAAAGACAGCGCGCATGTTCAGGACAAGCTCTACGTGGTGACCGAGGCCGAGGAGGCCGCGGGCAGCAAGCTTCCCCGGATCTTGCCGAAGCGGTTCACCAGCCTGGTGCCGAAACTCAAGGTCAGCGACTACGACTATATCATCTTCGACATGCCGGCGATTACCCAGACCAGCGTGACACCGCGATTGGCGGGATTCATGGACATGGTGCTGCTGGTCATCGAGTCCGAGAAGACGGACCGGAACCTCGTGCAACATTCCTGCGCATTGCTGGCGGAATCGAAGGCCAACGTTTCGGCGGTGTTGAACAAGACCCACACGTACGTGCCTCCGCGCTTGCACCAGGAGTTCCTGAGCGGTTCCTGACGAGGGCGGCTCCAACGATGTGGTGCGCGGTCTGCGCCAGCGTGCAGCCCGAAGGCAATTCGTCGACTTCATCTTCGCCCGACGCCAATGCTGAAGAATCGCATTTACTATCGGGTCAAACCCTACCTCCCGTGGCGGTTCCGCATGGGACTGCGCCGGCTGTTCGCGCGCCTCACGTTGCGGGCCTACCAGGATGTGTGGCCCATTAATCGGGCAGCCTCGCCGCCGCCCCGGAACTGGCCGGGATGGCCCGACGGCAAGAAGTTCGCGGTGGTTCTCACTCACGACGTGGAAGGCGCCCGCGGGATCAGCCAGGCCCGCCAGTTGGCGGCCCTCGAGAAGAAGCTCGGGTTCCGATCGTCGTTCAATTTCGTTCCGGAAGGAGAAGCCAGCGTCCCCGCGGACCTTCGCGCGGAACTGATTCGCGATGGGTTCGAGGTCGGCGTGCACGACCTGCACCACGACGGGAAACTGTTTTGGGATCGAGCGGAGTTTATTCGCAGGGCCCAGCGCATCAATTCCTACCTGAAGGAGTGGGGGTGCAGCGGTTTTCGCTCGGCGTTCATGCAGCACAACCTCGACTGGATCCATGATCTGGAGATTCGCTACGATGCGTCCACGTTCGATACCGACCCGTTTGAACCGCAACCGGACGGCGTCACCACGATTTTCCCGTTCTGGAAGCCGGGCATGGGGGGGCGGGGCTACATGGAGTTGCCGTATACGTTGCCCCAGGACTCGACGCTGTTCCTGCTGCTGAAGGAATCGTCCCCGGAGATTTGGAAGAGGAAACTGGATTGGATTGTGGAATGCGGCGGCATGGCGCTGGTCAACGTGCACCCGGATTACATCAACTTCGATCCGGCCCGCCGGACGAATCGGAGCTTTCCCTGCGCGTATTACCAGGAATTTCTTGAGTATATTCAGGACCGGTACCCAAACCTCTATTGGCACGCGCTGCCGCGAGACGTGGCGAAATTCTGCGAAGCGGTTCGACCCGAGGTGCGGATCGCCTCCGGCCGCAACGTCTGCATGCTCACGCACTCGGTTTACGAGAGCGACAACCGCGTGATGCGCTACGCGGAAGCATTGGCCGATCGCGGAGACGAGGTGGACGTGCTGTGCGTGAAACGGGACCGCAACCAACCGGATACCGAGATCATCAACCGGGTGCGGGTCCGTCGCGTCTTGCGGCGATCCGGGAAGCGCGCGAAAGGCCAGACGGCGTATTTGGTGCCGTTGCTGCGATTCTGGTTCAATTCGATGGTGACCCTGACCTGGGAGAACCTCAAACGGCGATACGACCTGATCCACGTCCACAACGTGCCGGATTTCCTGGTGTTTGCCGCCTGGTGCCCGAAGCTGACCGGCGCGGCGGTGATTCTCGACATCCACGACATCGTGCCGGAGTTTTACGGGAGCAAGTTCGGCAAACACGGAGAAGGCATGGGAGTCCGCCTGCTGAAATGGATGGAACGGCTGTCGGCCGGATACGCCGACCACGTCATCATTGCCAATCATCTGTGGCTCGACAAGTACGCGAAACGAACCGGAGCCAACGGCAAATGCAGCGTGCTCATCAACTACGTAGACACGCGGGTCTTCCGTCCCCGCGCCCCGTCGCCGCACGACAGCCGGCCGATCATCATGTTCCCGGGAGGGTTGCAGTGGCATCAGGGACTGGACATCGCCATCCGCGCCATGCCGCGGATTACCGAGCGGATCCCCCAGGCGGAGTTGCACATTTACGGTGACGGGAATATGAAGGACAGTCTGGTGACGCTGACCCATGAGTTGGGTTTGAACGGGCAGGTGCGCTTTTTCGACCCGTTGCCGGTGCGGCAGATCGCGGACATCATGGCGACGGCGGATGTCGGCGTGGTTCCCAAACGGGCGGATTCGTTCGGCAACGAAGCCTACAGCACCAAGATCATGGAGTTCATGTCGTTGCACGTGCCGGTCGTGGTGTCGAAGACCCGGATCGACCAGTACTATTTCGACGATGCGGGAGTGCGATTCTTCGAGTCCGGCGATTCGGACGCGCTGGCGGAAGCCGTATGCGAGGTACTGTCCAATCCGGCGCTGCGTCAGCGAATGGTGGCGCGTGCCTCGGAGTACGCGGCCCGCAACGACTGGACAAACGCCAAGGTGGGATACCTGAAACTGGTGGACGGCCTGTGCGCCCGGAACCAGCGCCCGTGATTCACCTGTCTGAGGGGCGAAATGGCGCCCCCAATTCAACCGGCCACCCGGCGGGCGGGACGATTTGCCGGTAGACTCTCGCACGCATTTCCGAGCGGCATCGCATGCGTCTTGACCGTCTCATAACCCTGGGTGTGGTCCAGCCGATCCAGCACGCGATTTCGGGCTCGAAGCCCGCCCAATTGCCCATCCTGATGTACCACAGCATCTCCCAGGGAGGAGAAAACGCGGTCTCGCCCTACTATCGGACGGCCACCTGTCCGTCGGTGTTCGCCGAGCACATGGCCCTGCTGCACGCGGAAGGATATCGGGTTGCCACCCTGTCCGACGGACTGAAGGCGCTCCAATCCCGGAGAAACGGCGGCGGCAAGACGGTCGTGTTGACCTTTGACGATGGCCTGCGTGATTTTTACACCGGTGCCTTCCCCATCCTGCGGAAGTACGGACAGAGCGCTTCGGTGTTCCTGCCGACGGCGTTTATTGGCGACGAGCCCCGTCAGTTCAAGGGTCAGGAGTGCATGACCTGGCGAGACGCGCGCGAGCTTCGGGGCGCGGGAATTGAAATCGGATCTCACACGGTGAATCACCCATGGCTCTACGATCTCGGGTTTGACGAGATCCACGCGGAACTGGCGAATTCGAAAGCGACGATCGAGGATCGCCTTGGTTGCGCGTGCGAGTCGTTCGCGTATCCTTACGCGTTTCCCGGGGCGGACCAATCGTTCGTGAGCCGGTTTCGCGATATCGTCATCCGCACGGGCTACCGCTGTTGCGCGACCACCGTGGTCGGTCGCATGAAACCGGACGATGACGTGTATCGTCTCAAACGGCTGCCGGTGAATTCCTCCGACGATCTCGCATTGTTCCGGGCGAAACTGGAAGGGTGCTATGACTGGTTGGGTGTGCCCCAGCAGGCGTTCAAGAGTTGGAAGTTCCGGTTCCTCGGTTCTGACAGTCGGGCTGGGCGTCACGCAGAATCCGCGGCTCCGTCCGGGCACTGAGGGGACAGAATGGCGGCGACCCCAGCCTATCTGATCATTACGCCGGCTCGCAACGAGGGTCGGAACCTGCCGGCGACCATCGATTCCGTGGTCTCGCAGACCGTGAGGCCGCGGCTCTGGGTCATTGTCGACGATGGTTCCACGGATGAGACCGGCCCGCTCATCGATGCGGCGGCCCGGCAGCATTCCTGGATCAAGGCCGTCCACCGGCCTGATCGGGGATTTCGGAAGCAGGGAGGCGGCGTCATTGAGACCTTTTACGATGGATTCAAGCTGGTTAATGGCGAGCCGTGGGAGTTTCTCGTCAAACTGGATGGGGACCTGTCGTTCCCCAGCGACTATTTCGAGAAATGTCTCGCCCAGTTCGCCGCCGACTCGAAACTGGGAGTAGGAGGCGGATGCATCTATTCGATGATCGGCGGGGTCGCCATCGAGGATTCGCCGGGCGATCCGCCCTTTCACGTGCGGGGCGCCACCAAAATCTATCGTCGCGCCACCTGGGAGGGGATCGGCGGGCTGATCCGGGCGCCCGGCTGGGACAGCCTCGATGAACTCAAGGCCAACATGCTGGGGTGGAAGACCCGGTCATTCCGCGATCTGCGACTGTTTCAACAGCGTGGCACCGGGGCCGTGGATGGAAGTTGGAAGACCGCGGTGAAGAACGGGCGCGCGAATTACGTGGTGGGCTATCATCCTCTATTCCTGATCTGCAAGTGCGCCCGCCGCGTGTGGGAACGACCGTACGGCGTGGTCGCGACGGGTCTGTTGTATGGCTATTTCTCGGGATACTTTTCGAGCAGGGAACGGATTCGCGAACCGGAAGTGATCCGCTACATTCGGCGTCAGCAACTGAACCGGCTGTTCCTGCGCGATAGCATCTGGGGACGGAAATAGGGTCGATTTCGTATGTGCGGCATCGCAGGAAAACTGAATTATCGCGGGGGTGCCGGCGTCGACGCTGACCTGCTGCAACGCATGACGCGCACGCTTTCCCATCGCGGCCCGGATGCCGACGGGTATTACGTCCAGGAAAACGTCGGGCTCGGGCATCGCCGACTGTCGATCATCGACCTGAGCACGGGTGACCAACCCCTGGCGAATGAGGACGAAACCGTCTGGGTGATATTCAATGGCGAGATTTACAACTACCAGGAATTGCGGGATCGCCTGACCCGCCGTGGGCACGTGTTTCGCACGAAGTCGGACACGGAGGTCCTCGTGCATCTCTATGAAGAACACGGGCCGGAGGGCGTCGAGCAACTCCGCGGGATGTTTGCCTACGCCATTTGGGACACCAGGCGGCGGCGCCTGTTCGTGGCCCGCGACCGCGTGGGAATCAAGCCGCTCTATTATTGTGATGACGGCCGCACCCTGTGGTTCGCCTCGGAGCTGAAGGCCATCGTGGCCGATTCGTCGGTCCGCCGCGAAGTGAACGTGGCGGCCATCCGAAGATTCTTGGCGTTCAACTACCTCCCGGGAGAGGAGACACTGCTTCAGGGAATCCGCAAACTCCTGCCCGGCCACTATCTCGTTGCCGACGCCTCCGGCGTCACGACGCGGCGGTATTGGGACCTCCGCTTCCCCGAACGGCGATCCGCCATTTCCTTCGACGACTCGGTCCACCAACTTCGCGATTTGTTGGGAGCGACCGTGCGCGATCACATGATCGCCGATGTACCGGTGGGGATCCTGTTGAGCGGCGGCGTGGACTCCTCCGCCATCGCCACCCTCGCGGTCCAGGCCACGGACAAGCCCGTTCAAACGTTCACCGTTGGCTTCGATGGCGCCGAGGTTGTTGATGAACGGCCATTCGCCCGGATCGTCGCCGACAAATTGGGTACCGATCATTACGACATCAGCATCACGGCAGAAGACTTCTGGAGTTTCCTCCCCGCGTACGTCTGGCACATGGAAGATCCCGTGTGCGAACCGCCGGCGGTCGCGCTGTATTACGTCTCCAAACTCGCCCGCCAGCACGTCAAGGTGTTGCTGTCGGGCGAGGGCGGTGACGAAGCGTTTGCCGGCTATCCGAACTATCCCAACATGCTGAAGCTCGACCGGATTCGTTCCACACTCGGTCCGCTGGCCCGACCCGTCGGCACGATGGCGGCCCGCGCCGGCGTTTGGTTGGTGAACGAGCGTGCGCACCGGTATGGGAATGCCCTGGGCCGACCGTTGGCGGATTGCTATTACAGCCGCACATCGGGTCCGACGGCATTTTTCCAGCAACAGGCGAACGAGTTCTTCACACCGGAGTTCTTGAACGTGAGCCGGTCTGTCGCGCCTGCCGAGGAGATCGCGCGGTTGTTGAAACCCGCGGAGAACTGCGGCCTGCTCGACCAGATGCTCTACATCGACACCAAGACGTGGCTGCCGGACGATCTGTTGGTGAAGGCGGACAAGATGACCATGGCCACCTCCGTGGAGTTGCGTGTCCCGCTGCTGGACCATGTGGTCATGGAATTTGCCGCGTCGCTGCCGCCAGACTTCAAAGTGGGTGAAGGCGACACGAAACGCGTGCTCAAGGCGACATTCGGCCAGTTGCTGCCTCCGGAGGTGCTGACGCGGAAGAAGGCCGGTTTTCCCGTCCCGTATGGCGCCTGGCTGCGTAACGGGCTGAAGAGCCAGGTGAAAGACATTCTGCTGTCCTCGCGGGCGGCATCGCGGGGTTATTTTCAGAAGGGTGAAATCCGCCGCCTGTTGCAGGCGGATTCGAAATCCAACCGGTTCGGCAAGGAGATTTTTTCACTGCTGGTGCTGGAGTTGTGGCATCAGGCATTCCTGGACGACGGTGGCGATCATGCATGACGGGAACAAGCCCGTGCGGGTCCTGTACAGCTTTCCGCTGCGCATGGGAGCCGGACGGGTCTGCACCACCGCTTGGGAGCAGGTGAACGGGGCCGCGGCGGCCGGAGCGGAGATGATCGTTTTCCCGGCGGCGATCTCGCGACCGCTGCCGGCACGGGTGAAAGTCCGTCCCACTTTGGCGCGGGGCAAGTTCCGCGTCCCGAACAAACTGCTGGGCCGAATGCACTACACGAGCTTGCATGACTGGATCGTGGCGCGGCGACTCGAGAAGATGGCCGGCCAAATCGATATCGTTCACGCCTGGCCGTTGGGATCGCGGCGGACGCTGGCGACCGCCGCCCGGCTCGGCATCCCCACGGTTTTGGAACGGTGCAACGCCCACACGCGGTTTGCCTATGAAGTGGTGCGCCAGGAGTGCGAGCGATTGGGGGTGACCCTTCCGCCGGACCATGAACACGCTTACAACACGGAGGTGCTGCGGAGGGAAGAGGCCGAGTATGAGCTGGCGAGTCAGATCGTATGTCCTTCGGATTTCGTCCGGCGCACGTTCGTTGACCGCGGATTTCCCCCCGCCAAACTCCGCCGTCATCAATACGGTTATGACGAGAACGTGTTTCGTCCCGGACAACAGAATGCAAGTGACGGGCGTGGTCTGACGATGCTGTTCGCCGGCGGGTGCGCGCCGCGGAAAGGCTTGCATTACGCATTGGAGGCCTGGCTGCAATCGCCGGCGTCCCGTCGTGGCACCTTCTTCATTGCTGGAGAATTCTTGCCGGCCTACAAGGAGAAGTTGTCAGCCATGTTGGCCCATCCCAGTGTCCGTGTGCTGGGACATCGGGAAGACCTGCCGGAACTGATGGGCAGGTCGGACGTGTTTGTTCTCCCCACCATCGAGGAAGGAAGTGCGCTGGTCACTTCCGAAGCGCGGGGCAGCGGCTGCGTCCTTCTGGTTTCCGAAGCGGCGGGGGCGGTCTGCCGGCACATGGAAAATGCGTTGGTACATTCTGTGGGAGACACCAACACCCTCGCGGCCCATATCACAGCGCTTCATGAGGATCGCCAGCTGCTTCGCCGCCTGCGGACCGCGTCCCTTGAAAGCGTGAGCGAGATCACATGGGCCGCCGCAGGCCGAAGATTGTTGGCAGTGTACAATGAGATTGTGAGCGAAGTCGGTTGCCCCAAAGAACCTCAAACAGCGGGCACGAAATGAAGATCGTGCTGCTATGCAATGAGTATCCGCCGAGGCCGAATGCGGCTGGAATCGGCGTGACCGTGCAAACGCTGGCCCGCGGCCTTTCACAACGAGGGCACGATGTGACCGTGGTTGGCCTTGGTGAAAGCGACGAGGAGCATTTCGATTTCGATGTCCGGGTGATCACGTTACGGACCATAAACTTGCGATATCTGGGAGGCTTGATCTCGCGCGTCAAGTTGCGCCGGTGGCTCACAGCGTATGTGAAGGCCGAACAGATCGACATCGTCGAGGCTCCCGACTCTTTGGGACTCCTGCCGTTTGGTCTCAAAGGTTGTCCGGTTGCGATCCGCCTGCATCTGTCGTTCACGGCCGTCGAGAAGATTGCGGGAGAGAGGGCGGGTCCGGGGGTTTCGTTTTACGAGCGGCGCACGTTGGCGGCAAACCGGAATTGGATCCCGATCAGCGATTACGTGATGAGTTTGACAGAGTCGACTTTCGGAATATCCGCCGAACGCTCGATGAAAATCCGCAGTGCCCTGCCGCCACCTCCGCCGGAAATGCCCACGGCACCATCGTTGCCAGAGAATTACATCCTGTACGCGGGGAATGTTTGCCGGAGGAAGGGTGCGGATGTCTTGGCGAAGGCTGCGCGGCGCGTGATGGCGGAACGTCCGGATCTTCACCTGGTATACGTGGGCGGTGTGCTTAATGAAAATGGTCGCACGGCATCCGAGCTTGTTCGGGAGATCGTGGGGCCCGAACTGACTCCGCGAGTACATTTTCTTGGTCGCCTGGAGCGGGGACAGGTGTTGGCGTGTATGGCGGGCGCGCGAGTGTTTGCCTTCCCCAGCCAGATTGAAAGTTTGGCGCTGGTGGTTGTCGAGGCGATGAGTTGCGGAACCCCGGTCGTCTTTACCAAGCTGCCTCCGGGACCCGAGATTGTCCAGGATGGTGTCACGGGATTGTTGGCGGATCCACGCTCCCCGGACGACTTCGCCGACAAGATTGTCCGGATCCTTGACGACCCGGAACTCGCGGGCCGATTGGGCCGGGCGGCCCGAGACGCTGCGCAGTCCTTTTCGGTGGAACAGTGTATCAGCAGCACCGAACGGTTTTATGAGGAATTGTGCGGGAATAACCACGGCGCGGTGAATTCAGCGATCGCATGAACTCGGTTGGAGCATCCATTCTGGCCATTGTGGCTCTGGTCATCTTGTTCGGATCACGGCGCGCCGCGTTGCTTGCCATGCTGGCGGGCGTGCTCTACGTTCCCCAGGCGCAACAGCTTGAAGTGATGGGCTTCAATATGTTCTCGGTTCGGTTCCTGGAGCTGGCGGGCTTCGTCCGGGTCGTGTCCCGCCGGGAGTTGTCGTTTTCGAAATTGAACCGCATCGATCACACGCTCCTGCTCCTCTACGCCTTCACCGCCATCATGTTTTGTCTGCGTTCGAGCACTGATCAAGCCTATGTGATCGGCACGGCGGTTGACGCCTGGCTGTGTTACTTCACGTTCCGAGCCATGGTGATCGATTTGGAGGAGTTTCGGTGGCTCCTGCGCATGTTTGTTTTCTTGCTGGTGCCATACGCGGCATTGTTGCTGGTGGAGTCCATTTCCCGGAACAACCTGTTCTCCACAATCGAGAACGGTTTGACTGGTTGGGAACGAGACGGAAGGCTCCGCTGTGTCGGCAGCTTTCGGCATCCGGATCTATTGGGGACGCTGGGCGCGAGTTTTCTGGCATTATACATTGGTCTCGCCTGCACAAGGACAGACCGCCTTCGCGCTGCCGTAGGTATTGCTACGTGTTTGGTGATTGTCTGGGCCTCCAATTCTGGTGGTCCCGCGTGCGCGGCTGCCACGGCGCTGGCAGGCTGGATGTGTTGGAAAATCCGAACGCACATGCGATGGGTGCGGTGGGGAATTGTCGCCACGATTCTGTCGGCCGCGCTGTTGATGAAAGCCCCGGTGTGGTATCTGCTGGCCCATGTCAGCGCGATTACCGGCGGCGACGGCTATCATCGCTCGTACTTGATGGACATCTCGTTCCGACATCTGGACCAGTGGTGGTTGAATGGACTTCCCGGCAGTGACACGAAGGATTGGTTCGCCTACAGTTTGAGTTTCGGGAGTGCCGACATGACAAACTCCTATCTTGCGTTCGGGCTTACGGGCGGCTTGGGAGCCATGGGTCTGTTTATTTTTCTGCTGGTGCGCTGTTTCAAGAGCCTGGGAACCGCCTTGGAAACCGTTCGACATTATGAGAGCGAATCGCGGGAAGCTCAGTTTCTGCTCTGGGGATTGGGAGTCATGCTGGCCGTGCATATCATCAATTGGTTTGGGGTCACATACTATGACCAGTTTTATGCCATCTGGTTCCTGCAACTGGCGGCCATTGCGAACTGTTCCACTCAGTATCTCGACAGGGAACGAACCGCGGTGGATCTCACGGTTTCATCAGACGCAGATGGATTGTGGCCGGAGACTGTCGTCCCGACAGAAACGCCCATCAATGATGAGCGCTCGCCGGCCGCCTCTGAATTGTCGGGTTGGCGAACTTGAGCGCGCGTCGAGAGTTCCGCGAACGCATCCATTCCCGGGGACTTATGCGGGCATCGCGGGCATCGACGCTGTTTCGGAGGCGATCCGGGAAGCCACGGGAAGTTCGCGATTCTCACTGTGATTTTTGTTTGCAATCGTGATGATGACATGTTTAGAGTCGCGGCAGCACCATGAGCGGACGGTGACTGGCCGAGGACCAGCCGTGGAACGCATGGGAATGGTCGACGATGGCTTGAGCCCTGCCCGGCAGAGAGCCAAGAGCGGCGATCCGATTCCAATGGCTGGGCGGCGGATCCGCGGCGCGAACCGTGCCTCTCAAAACGAGGAGGTGCTCCAGAAACTAATACGCGATTCTAAGAACGCCTGGACGGATCGAATGCGGGTTCGATTCACAACGCGGCTTATGGGAACCCACTGCAAGGAGGAGAAACGTTCTTCTGTTTGCGAGGTGGGTAGGGATATAAGTGGCACGCGCGCTGCTTCTTACGGTCGTTATGTCCCTCATGAAACTGTTAAGCCGCTCTCTCGTTTCTTTAGCCTGTGTTTTCATTTGGTCGATGAGTGCTCAAGCAGCAGCATGGTATGTAGATAGTACGGCTGTGGGTCTGGCGAATGGCACGTCGTGGGCCGATGCTTGGACGAACCCTCTTCAAGTGGCTGGCATTGCGCCCGGCGACACGGTCTATATCAGTGGCGGACCATTCGGCGGGGCCGGCCAGGTCTATTCCAATGTGCATGACTGGAGGCTGCCGACCGGCAGTGCCGGCCATCCGATCACGTTCATGGTCGGACAGGATGGCGCCCATTCCGGCCCGGTCATCTTCGACGGCGCGATGGCGTCGGGCGCGAATGCCGATGGCGGCCACCAATACCAGACGTTTCTCTCCGGTGGCAGTCATTGGCGGCTCTCCGGCAACTATCAGGGGCTGCAGCAGATTGTCGTCCGTAACTACTATGCGGTGACCAATCTACCCCAGGACGTCTTCACGAGCTGGCCGGGCGATGACAATCCGATCAATGTGAGCGGCCAAACGGATATTGCGCTGGATCACCTCCAGTTGTTCTGTACCATGGAGCTGGTCAATGTCGGCGAGGAAGTCGCGTACTGTCTGATTCAGCCGCCGGACAATCAGACGGGAGCGATTCACCTGGGCGAGGGCATGTGCGGCGCGGATTACGGGATCACCAACCTGATCCATGATAACACGTTCCTGTGCGCGCAGAATTATTCTCCCACCGCGAACATCGTCAACGGCGGCGGCACGCAGGGCCTGACCGGTGGGGAGTGCGTCTCGGTCTACAGTAATCTGTTTACGACCTACGGGGTTACCGACTTCGATGCCGATGTCGCGCACCAGGATTGCTGGATCAATGAAGGCGGCTCCAACTGCCGGTTCTTCGACAATCGATGTGTCAACTTTCCCAATTACGGAGTGTTTTGGGACCCGGTGGGGCCGATGAGCGGCGGGGGCACGACGACCAGCAATGTCTGGATCTATAACAATGTTTTCGAGATGGCCAACTGGCTCAGCGTCGGCCAGATGCAAGCCGGCCAGAACGAGAATGCCGTTGTCATCGGCTCGCAGTATTCGGGGACGTGGCACTGGTCCGGCATGCTCATCGCCAACAATACCATCGTGGACCTGGTCAATGAGGGGGTCTCGGTCATCGGCATCGGCGGCAATTCCGAGACGTGGGCCAATTGCCTGGTGGCCAACAACCTGATCTTTGACTGCGGGTTGGCCGGCCGGTACGAGATCAGCTTCAGCGACGGCAACACCAACGGAATCCGCTTCGCCTACAACTACCTCGGCGCCGGCAGCTACGGCGGTCACACGAACAGCCCGGCGCAGCTCCCACCGCCGGCGGGTTGCACGGCCCTTGGCGGATCGACGACCGCGGTCCAATTTGTCAGCTATTCACTGCTGAACACCAACAGCGATCTGCATCTGGCGACAAACGACACGGCCTGCGCGGGTCAAGGCATGAACCTATCCGCATACTTTGGCACGGCCGCCGATGGCACGGCCCGACCGGCGTCGGGCGCGTGGGATATCGGAGCGTATCAAACCAGCACTGGGAGTGTGACAAACTCTCCGGGGGAATCGCCCGCTCCTACGGCTCTCGTTGCTCTGGAGTTTTCAAACGTCGTTGAGACCTGTCGGACGAAACTGAAGATTGACCACTCCGCGATGACCACGGACACACTCACGACTTGCAAGGTGGACACTCTGCTGGTCGCCAACAATACCGGGAGCGCGGATTCCTCCAATTTTCCAATCCTGGTTTGGATGGGCCAGGGCGGAGCGTTCGATCCGATGGCCGGGACCTGGACCGGAATGCGGAAGGTCAAACCCCTCAAACAGAATCGATCCGTAACGATCAAGCTGGGCCGGAGATTCACTGGAAGCCAGGCGGGCACGTTCATCTACGCCACGGATGTTTCCAGCAACGTGCTTACCTCCGTGGCAATACCGAATTGAGCAATTTGATTCATGACCGCGATGGCCGCCACTCACGGCACGATGATTCGCCCTGGCAACATGGCTGGCGCGCTTTGCGGAAACCTCCCGCGGCCATCACCGTTTGGGAATGACCCGGCATTTCCAACGCGGGCCGGGTTGTCCGAATCTCAAAGCCGACTGAGTCTTCTCAAAACCGAGGAGCGTAGGGTTGAGGAGATTGGGCACGCGTAAGGGGATGTGGGGTTGTTTCTGCTCTCAGATGAAGACAACGTCCAGAAAACACTCTTTAGAGGGCGGAGTTGCTGTTGCATTTCCTGGTGTGTCATTTTGGTATACCGCCTGCTGTCGGTAAGTTCAGCAGGTTCCTATGTCAAGGTTGCGAGTTTCGAAGCATGTCCTAGTTGTCCTCTGCGTACTCTTTTCCCCCGTGATCCAAACCAAAGCTGCGGGAGACGCTGGGACGAACCTCACGGGCTATTTTGTGGACAATACAGCGACCGGGCTGAACAACGGCAGTTCGTGGGCCAACGCCTGGGCGTCGCCCAGCCAGATCACCGGTGTGACCAATGGCGGCATCATCTACATCAGCGGCGGACCCTTCGGCGGCGCCGGCCAGGTCTATTCCAACGTCCACGACTGGACGCTGCCCGCCGGCACCGCCGGCCATCCGATCACGATCACCATCGGCCAGGACGGCGCGCACTCCGGCCCGGTCATCTTCGACGGCGCGATGGCCTCGGGCGCGAATGCCGACGGCGGCCATCAATACATGAATTTCATCAACGGCGGCAGCCACTGGCGGCTGTCGGGCAACTATCAGGGCCTGCAACAGATCACGGTCCGCAACTACTACGCCGTCACCAATCTGCCCCAGGACATCTTCACGAGCTGGCCGGGCGATGACAAACCGATCAATATCAGCGGCCAGACCGACATCGCGCTCGATCACCTCCAGCTCTTCTGCAACATCAGCGTGGTCAACGTCGGCGAGGAGATCGCCTGGTGCCTGATCCAGCCGCCGAACAATCAGACCGCGGCGATCTATCTGGGCGAGGGCATGTGCGGCGCCGATTACGGGATCACCAACCTGATCCACAACAACACCATCCTCTGCGCGCAGGAATATTCGCCCACCGCCAACATCGTCAACGGCGGCGGCACCCAGGGCCTCAGCGGCGGCGAGTGCGTCGCGGTCTACAGCAACCTGTTTCTG
>DATKNW010000044.1:0-74748 GCA_035541135.1 Verrucomicrobiia bacterium | reverse complement strand
CCCGCTCCAGATCATCCGCCGCTGTGGCTCCCACGTCGACCCGGCCGTTGCCACTTGGCGCTGCCTTGACCTCGGCTCGCTTCATCGCCAATACTTCCCCCGTTACCCCAAGGGGGGTCACGTTCTACCCATCGATCCCTAAAGCCCCCGCCGTCGCCCACAACCGGAAAACAGCCCGGGTCTCATTCCTGCGATTTTGGTTCGCAAACTTGCGGCAGCAAGCAATATACGCCAGTCGGCTTGCTTCAGAAACCGCCCAAATCCTAGCCGGTTCCACCGTTGATCTCTTTCGCGCACGAAGTCTGCTTTACTCCCCGCCCGTCCGCATATACATATAGGGGAGATGACACATGAAGAGACGATTACCGCCAGCCAAGTTGAGCGAGTGGATTGAGTTCTGGTGGCTCTATGTCATCGACCCCACGTTCCGCGCCGCGCCGAACAAGCGCAAAGCCTACTTCGAGCATCGCCTCGGCAAGATCTACAACCTGCCCTGCTTCTGATCTTCCCGATCCGTAGGGAACCGATCAGACAGCGATCTATCTGGCGACGACAATCCCCGCCTTGGCGGCTTTGGACAGCAGCACGTCCAGATTCTCCACGCAGAAGCGCGACCACGATTCGTAACGAGACGGATCTTTCACCGCTTCCTGGATCGAAATGAACTCCGGGCCGACGATGCCGCTGCGTCTCCCCGCGACGTCTTCGTCGGGGACCTGGGCAATATGCACGACGCCAAAATGCACCGCACCAACGTCCGTGCTGTCATCGTTGATAACTGCCACCGCGGCTTCTTTCACCTCGCCAACATCTACTTCCTCCACCAACTCACGCCGCATGCCGTCTTGATAACCGCGGTCGCTGGCGAACAGCCCGTGGTCTTCCTCGGAGATGTGTCCTCCAATTCCGAGGGAATATAGTCCGTGTAAGCGGGTTTCTTGGCCGCCTTTGCCCCGTCGATATCGCAGGACCCGTCCATTACAGAAAAGGAGGACATAGGGGATGAGTTGCTTGTAACGCTTGTCGTCTTCGGCATCCGACCGGTTCAGGTACAGCAGGTTCGCCGAGGCGGTGACAACGGGCAGGTATCGCTCGACGGCAAGGCTCAGGCCCTGAAACACGCCGAGTTGCTCGAGCAATTCCCGCCGAAAACAAAGCACGCGTTCGTCTGCTGGCATAGGTGAACATCCATAATGGGAAACACGATAGACCGCCAGCCTAAAGATTGGACGTCGCAACAAATGACCGCATCGTCGACCAGCTCCTCAGCACGCCGCCACAATTTCGATTTCGATCAACGCGTCCTTGGGCAGGCGGGCGACCTGCACCGTGGAACGGGCCGGCGGATCTTTGACGAAATACTTCGCGTAGACCTCGTTCATGGCGGCGAAGTTGTTCATGTCGCTCAGGAAGACCGTGGATTTCACGACATTGCCAAAATCCAGGCCCTGCGATTGCAGCAGGCCGCGAATGTTGTCGAGGACGCGGGTCGCCTGCTCGGCAATCCCGCCCGCGACCATGTTACCCGTGGCCGGGTCGAGCGGGATTTGGCCGGCGCAAAACAGAATGTCGCCGGCCCACACGGCCTGTGAATAGGGTCCAATCGCTTTCGGCATCGCATCAGTCACGACGATTTTTCGTTTCATTTGTTGTCTCCGTTGTTCGATTCGTCGAATTTTCCAGCCGCCACGCCAGCCATGCGGCCATTGCCAGCAAAACAAAATCTTCGCCCAGCGCCAGTACGCCCACCTTCCGCGCCTCGACAGTGCCGAAGCAGCCGCACCGGATGTCGTACCCGTGAGCCAGTGCCCACGCGATCGCCACCAGGAACACGACCATCATCGCGGTGATCACCCACGCGCTCGCGCGTTTCCAGACGCCGGCGATCAACAGTCCGCCCGCGAGCAGCTCGATCCACGGCAACGTGATCGCAACAGTGTTGGCCAGGGCTCGCGGCGGGACATGATAGTTCCCCACGTCCTGGGCAAATTGTGTCAGGTCGGGGACGTACGAGAGCCGTATCGCGCGGGATTCACCGAGAGGCATGCTCCAGGACCAGGCGTGGACGCTGGCAGTGGCAGTTCCCGGCGCGCTTTTGCCGTGGCTGAGTTGCACATTGCCGATCTTGGCGACGGCCGAAGCAATGAACACTCCGCCGATGATCCACCGAAAAATCAGGTTGATGATTCTCACGGATCGGCCCCCGAATGCGTGAGCAGCCCGGCGGTGTGCCAGGTGGTCCAGCCGTTGACCAGCAGCCGCACATGTTGATAGCCGAGTTCGCGCAGGCGGTCCATGAGCCGATGACTCAGGTCGCAGTCCAAACCGTCGCAGTACGCGACAATCGTCGAATCCGTCGTCAGCATCGCCTGAATTTGGGGATAGTGGTCGTCGAATTCGTCGATGGGCAGGCTCAACGCGCCGGCGATGTGGCCGGCCTCATAATCGGCGGTGGCGCGCGCATCGAGAAAAAAGACCGTGCCACTATTCCACAGCGTCTTTGCTTCGTCCAGGGACACGACATCCCGAGCGTGTGGCGGCGCCTTGAGAGGCGTGAGGATCGGGACGCGCCGCGGCGAAACCGCATTGGCCGCCAGACCCAGAGCCGCCCCGGCCAACACGATGATTGACGCCTGGCGGAACGTGCGTCCTGTCCGCCGGTCGGCTACGAGTGCCGGGCGATCATCCTCGGTATCGTAGGCTTCCTTCAAACGCTACGGCAGCGGTGGATGCGAATTGATGTTTCTCAGCACGGTGATCGTGACGGGCACGACGACCTTGGGCTGGAGCGATGTATTCGTCTCAAAGCTGATCGTCCCCCGCTCAGACTGCTGCGGCAGCGTCGTGAGCCTGGCCACCACCGAGTACACCTTGCCGGTGTCCACGGGCACGAGTTCCAGGGTCATGTCCGCCAGGCTCGTGCTCAGATTGGTAATCTGGAGGGGGTGATTGGTGGTTGCCGAGGAGACCGAGATGCGGCGCACCGACAACTGCTCGGAATTCGCCGTCTGGTTGGTTTGGATCGTGATGGGCCAGAACAACGACTCCTGAGACAGGATGACATCCCCGAGCAGGCGACCGCTGACGAATACCGTCGCCGCGGGTTGGGTGATGCCGTCGAGAAACACCTTCACACTGTCGTTGAGGGCGCCCGGGGCTCCTTTGGCGTCAACATCAATGAGGAGCTTGGCCGAGGACTGGTCATTGGTGCCTTCGACGGGCACGACGCGCACCGTCAACCGCTTGTCGCTGGGTTGCGCGCTGGTGACCACGAGCTTCTGGCCATCCGTCCGATGCAGGGTTACGGCGAGATTCGTTGTCGACCCCTGCTTCAGGACCCCGAGCTGAAACTGCGCGGGCGTCACATCCACGAGCTGCCGCATTTCGACTTTGATGCCGAGACTGACCGACGAGGCCTGCGGGTCGTTGGAGGGTAAGGTGATGTGCTTCTCGAGATGACCGCGCTGGCCGGCCACGCGGACCTGGAAGCCGAGCCGACCGGTTTCCCCGGGCTGCAGGACGTTCGTGCTCAGGCTGGCGACGGTGCACCCGCAGGATGGCTGGGGCTTGCCGATCGTCAATTGGCCCGAGCCCACGTTCTGGAACGTGAACGTGCCGGTCACGGAATCGACCAGAGATGTCGCGCCGAAGTCGTACACGGTCTTATCGAAGTGGATTTTGGGCCCGGCCGTGGAAGCGTTGGTTGCGTCCGCACGGGCGACGCCGACGGCCGCCATCGCCATGACTACTACTGCGAGCAATTGTCGGTTCATGTGTGGTTCCTATAGTATCTATATTTTCGTTGACCCTGGGTATCAACCGCATCTTACCCGGCCCCGGAGCATCTGGCAAGTGCTAGTCTTCAGCGATTTCACGCGGAAAACAGTTGCATTTGGCCGGGGTCCGGTCGAAAATTTCTCGCTGATTTTGGACAGCCACCATGCATTTCCCATTCAATTTTTTCATCCAATTTCTGGCGGCGGCGGCGACCGGCCCCGAGTCGCTGTCGGAGGCCCAGCTTATCGCGCGCTATCCGGTCCTCGGCGTGGCGACGTTCGTGCTGCTGGTGGTCGGGTTGTTGTGCGACTTGTACCTGTTGCTCCGAGTCGTCCGGCCGGCCCTGTCTGATAGCCCGTCGGCGGGCGGGACTCCCTCGCTCCAAATCGACGCCAAGCCATGGAACATGAGGGACTTGCTGGTGTCCAGTGCGCTGGTTGCCTTGCTGCTGGTGGGCGAGATTACGGTCGCACTGATCTTTCAGGTTGCTCATCGGGATGTGGAAGATGCGCTGCCCTGGTTGCTGGCCATGGACATGGCGTTGCGCGTTGCCGTCCTGTTCGGGTTTGTGGCGTTCTTTCGCCAACGCGGCATCGATTGGCGACGCGCCATCGGCCTCCGCCGGGTTGCCCCGGCGAGAGCCATCGGGTTCGGCGCGACCTGTTTCCTGGCGGTGCTTCCTCCCGTGTTCGTCGTGATCGCGGGCTACTCCCAATTCTGTCGCCTGGTGGGGATCAGGGAGGAAACGCAGGACATCGTTGCCAGCCTCGCGACTTCGGACTCGATGGCGGTGGTGGTGCTGATCGCGGTGTTTGCCGTCGTGGTCGCGCCCGTGTTCGAGGAATTCCTCTTTCGCGGTTTCGCCTATCCCGTGCTCAAACGGCGGTGGGGCGCGCTGACAGCGTTGATGGTCGTCTCAGTGGCATTTGCCGCCATTCACTTCGATCTGTCGTCGTTGGCGCCGCTGTTCGCCCTGGCGGTCGGGCTCGGGCTGGCCTACGAACTGACCGGCTCGCTGTTGACGCCGATCACCATGCACGCGCTGTTCAATACCGCCAACGTCGCGATGATCCTCTACGTGCGGGCGCATTCATGAAGCGTCGCGAACCCAACGGCTCGTCGGTTCAAGACCTGGGAGAATTCGGTTTGATCCGCCAGCTTCGTCGGCTCGTCGGTTCCGCCGATAAGTCGGTCGCGGTGGGGATCGGCGACGACTGCGCCGTGCTCCGTGGCCGCGATCCGCGCCGGTACTATCTGTATACGTGTGACCCGGTCGTGGAGGGCATTCACTATCGAGAGGCCGCCGCGCCGCGCCGGGTTGGCTGGAAAGCCATGGCCCGCAATCTCAGTGATATCGCCGCGATGGGCGGCAGGCCGCGCTGGGCGGTCGTCAGTATCGGGTTGCGGCCCGGCACCGACGTGCGCTGGGTGAAACAACTTTACGCGGGTCTTCAAGCGGCCGCGAAACAGTTCGGCTGCCGGATTGTGGGCGGCGACACCACACATGTGCGGCACGAACAATTCGTCGTCGTGGCGTTGATCGGCGAGGTCGAGAAATCCCGGATCGTGCTTCGCCGCGGCGCGAAGATCGGCGATTCCGTGATGGTCACGGGCACGCTTGGCGGGTCGTGGCGCGGGAAGCATCTGTCCTTCATCCCGCGGATTCGCGAAGCGCGGTGGCTGGTCACGCATTTCCCCGTGCACGCGATGATTGACCTGAGCGACGGATTATCGAACGATCTGCAGCGGTTGGCGGAGGCCAGCCCGCGCGGGACGGCGTTCGAGATTCATGCCGCCGATATTCCCCTCTCGCGGGCGGCGCGGAGAAGCCTGGCCGCCGCACTCAACGACGGCGAGGATTTCGAGTTGCTGTTCACCATCGACCCGCGACATGTGACCGCCCTCCGACAGAAATGGGCCCGGCGGTTCCGCACGGAATTGACCGAGATCGGTCGCGTCGTGAAATCCAGGCACAGGGTCGCGCTGATCGGGCGTGACGGCTCCCGAAAACGTCTGCTGGCGGCTGGCTATGATCACTTCGCAACGCATTGACACGCGCCGCCCGGAAGAAACGGTCGGTTTCGGCGAACGACTCGGTCGCGAGTTGCAGGCGGGCGACGTGGTCGCGCTGGTGGGCGAGCTGGGCGCGGGAAAGACCGCGCTGGTCAAGGGCATCGCGCGCGGACTGGGGATTACGCAGGAAGTGACCAGTCCCACGTTTACGTTGATTCATGAATATACCGGCGGCCGGCTGCCGTTGTTTCACATCGATCTGTATCGGCTCGATAACCTCGACCAGGTGGTGGCGATCGGGATTGACGACTACCTGAGCGGCCCCGGTGTGACGGCCATCGAGTGGTCGGAGAAGATGGAGCCGCTGTTGCCGGCGAGCGCGACGCGGATCCGGCTCACGGCGCTCGACGACAACGTTCGGCGCATCGAGGTGGCGTGATCACCCTGGCCATTGACACCTCGACGGCGCGCGGCGCGGTGGCGTTGTTGCGCGACGACAAGCCGCTGGGCGAAGAATGGTTCGATCGCTCCCAGACCGGCCAGAATCTTTTCGACGCAGCGGCCCGGTTGCTGTCGGAGCACCGTCTCGGCCCGGCAGACCTGGAATTGCTGGCTGTCGGCCTCGGACCGGGATCGTTTACCGGAATCCGCGCGGGCATCGCTGCCGCCAAGGGGCTGGCTCTGCCGCGACAACTGCCGATCAAAGGCGCAAGTAGTTACGATGCGCTCGCGTTGACGGCGCTCCCGAAGATGCCGCGGGATTGCCCGCAGATATGCGTCCTCGGCGACGCGCGCCGGGACGAAATCTATTACGCGCTGTACGATCGCGAGGGCCGGCCGGTCAAGGAATGCCGGATCGCCGCGATCGAGGCCCTGGCCGACGAGGTTCAGCAGCCGATTTGGTTTGTCAGTTCCGAGATCGAACGATACAAGAAGGACCTGGTGACGCTGTTGGGAGGTTTCGCGTCGATTGCGGAGGCGCCGGTGTATCCGAGCGCCGCGGCGGTGGGCGGGCTGGCAATTCACCGTTTTCGGGGCGATAATAATCGCGGCGACGAGACCATCGAACCCATTTATTTGCGTACGCCACAGTACAAGGTGATCGGAGCATGACAGAACCGAGCGCAAAACCACAGCCGCAGTGGTCGGCACAACCGGAGCCGGGCGAGCCGATTGTCGATACGGGCCAGAAGGCGTTCCATGTCAACCTCGACTCGACGAAGTACGGCACGTTTGCCGAGATCGGCGCGGGCCAGGAGGTCGCCCGGTGGTTTTTCCGCGTTGGCGGCGCAGCGGGCACGGTGGCCAAAACGATTTCCGCCTACGACAAGACCGTCAGCGATGCGATCTATGGTTCCACGGATCGCTACGTGAGCCGGCGGCGGCTGCAGCAGATGCTCGATTACGAGTACAATCTGCTGATCGAACGGCTCGACGCGGCGCGCGGCGCGACAACCTGTTTCTTTGCGTTTGCCAACACGGTTGCCGCCCGCAGCTACACGCGCAAGGATGACTCCAACGGCTGGCTGGGCATCAAGTTTCAAGCCGCGCCCCGCGCCGAACCGTCGCAGGTAATGATCCACGTGCGGATGTTGGACGAGGAAAACGTGCGCGAACAGGAGGCGCTCGGGATCATCGGGGTGAACCTGATCTACGGGGCCCTGTTTCATTTCGAGCGGCCGCAGTACCTGATCACCTCGCTGCTCGACCACCTCAGCAAGAGCCGGGTCGACGTGGACATGATCAAGTTCTCCGGGCCGGCGTTCGCGAAGGTCGATAACCGATTGATCAGCCTGCAACTGGTCGAGCAAGGGCTGACCGAGGCGGTGATGTTTACGGTGGATGGCGAGGTCGTGCAGCCCTCGGAGGTGCTATACAAGAAGCCGGTGCTGGTCGAGCGCGGCACGTTTCGGCCGGTGAACAATTTGCACGTCGACATGCTGGAATGCGCACGGCGGCAGTTCATGGCGTCGGCGCCCGAGAACAGGGACGCGGTGGTGTTGATGGAGATCACGATGCGCAACCTGCTCCAGAACGTGAACATTCAGCCGGCGGATTTCCTAGCCCGCGTCGACACGATCGGGACGATTGGCAAGACGGTGATGGTCACGCGGCATGGCGAATTCTTCCGCGTCGTGGAGTATCTGCGGCGTTCCACGCAGAGCGCCATCGGCATGGCCGTCGGGATGCCGACCGTGCAGGAACTGCTCGATGAGCGGTATTATACCGAGCTGCCAGGCGGCTTGCTCGAAGCGCTGGGACGGCTTTTCGAAGGACCGGTGCGGTTGTACGTGTACCCGCGCAAGGAAGCCAATGAGAAGCTGATCACAACGGAGAACATTCCCGTGCCCGAAAACATGCGGCATCTGCTGGCCCATCTCTGGGCCAACCATCTCATCGAGGACCTTCAGGGCATCAATTTCAAGAATCTCGACATCAACTACAGCGACCTGCTGAAGAAAATCCGCGCGGGCGATCCCGCGTGGGAAACCATGGTCCCGGCGTCCGTCCGCGACATCATCAAATCCCGCCACTACTTCGGCTACGGCGGCGGCAACGAGGAGTGAGGTTCGGCGCGCACGGTCGCCGATCTGTCCTGGGCGTTGATCACGCCGGTTTTTGTTGAGAACTGGACACGGTTCTTGCTCTTCAGTAAGTATATGAGGACGATGACGACAGCGCGGAAGTTCATCGGTATTTTGGCTGTGGTGGTTTTGGTCCGCGGAATCGCGTGGGGACAAATCAGAGACGCGACCAACCAGCCGGCGTTGTCCATGCCGGGCGCGGAGGCCGTCACGAACGCGCCCGCGATACCTTTCCGGACCGACCCGCAGCTGCCTCCGCTGATCCGGCCGCAACAATCACCGGCCGCGCTCGCACCACAACAGCCAGCGATCACCGTGCCGCAAGCCGTGCCCGTGCAGATTCCATCGGCGGCGGCGCCGGCGCCCGCGTTTTCACCCGCGGCGGCTCCCCCGCTGCGTCCGATGCCGCTGAACATCCCGACGACCCGGGACCTGATCACCAAATCCATGGCGTCGGCCCCTGGAGGTTCGCGGGACAGGCTCAACGCCGTTTCGTCGGGCGCGCTGTTGCTGACGCCGACCAATTCCGCCGGGATGAACGGCAGCGGCCTGGCCTTTCCACCAGCGGATTCAAACACTGACCAGACGAACTACTGGCGCCACAACGGCTCGACCATGGACGGTGTGACGTATCATTGACAGGCGGGCGAGAGCCGGGCACTGGCAAATCCCCGAAACCGGGGTAAATTGTACCTTAGACGGACGTGAACGACGGGATGAAGATCAGCAGGCGATTGTGGGTGTTGTGCCTGTGCGCCGCGTTCGCGGTGGGGTGCGGGACGGTGGCGAAAACCCTGGTGATGAACAATCCCAGGGTCGTGAAGGTACTTACTCCCCCGAAACCAGACCGCACGGTCGCGCATGTTGGGCGTGTCGAGTACATCGGCGAGGGCGACGCGCGAATTACGGTGCTCTACGTCAGCGGCACGCCGTACGAGATGGGCTACGAGCAGGGGCAGCTGCTGGCCGACCAGGTGGCGGCGACGATTCGCGACGTGCAGGCGGGCGCGGGCAAGTTTCTGCCGAAAGAGCTCCGCGATTCGAAATTGATCTCGCAACGGGAGAAGGACGACATCATCAGCGACCTGCTCCAGCGCGCTTGGGACATGATGGCCCGATACGCGCCGAAAGAGGACCTGGAAGAAATGGCAGGGTTGGCGGCGGGCAGCGGCATCCCCCTGGATTTGATTCACCAGATGCACGCGATCCCCGACGTGGGCGAATCAAGTTGCAGCGGGATGGTGGCCAGGGGCAGCGCGACGCGCGACGGTCACGTGTACCAACTTCGGATTCTCGATTACGGGGCCAACTTCAACCTCCAGCGGCGTCCGATGATCACGGTGTATCGTCCGACGACCGACAACGCGAACCAGTACGTGACGATCGGCTGGATTGGGTTCGTCGGCGCGATTTCGGGCGTGAACGAGAAGGGCGTGGCGCTGAGCGAGATGGGATTTGGCGTTCCGCCGGGCGGCAAGACGCTGGCAGGCACGCCGATGCCATTTCTGCTGAAGAACGTATTGCGGTACGCCGACAGCGTGGATGAAGGCGCGGCAATCATTCGGGCGGCGCGGCGGACGAATTCGTACGTGTATTTTCTCGGCGACAGGCGCGACGACCCGATCGGCATGATCACGTCCGCGTATCGATGCCTGACCCATCACGCCAACCAAGGCGACACGTTGGTGGTCGACCGTGAAACGATGCCGCAATTTCACGACATGGTGTACGGCGGCCATTATCAGAGCAAGCAGGCGAAGCTGGTGCAACAGATGGCCGGCGCGATTGATGTCGCGGCGATCCAGGAACTGGCGAAGCAGATCGCGATGAAATCGAATTTGCAGACCGTGATTTACGATCTGACGGCGGACAGGATTTGGGTGGCGAATCGCCAGGACAACATTCGCGCTGCCGACCGACCGTATGTGGAGTTTTCGCTCGGCGACGCCTGGAACAAGTCGTCCCGGTACGCGAGCGCGACGGCGGCGACGGCGGCGCATTCGAACAATTGAAAACCGGGGTACGCATCCGCGCAGATTTGACGGCCAGATGAACTCGTTGCGGACAGCGATGATCGTTGCGGTTTTGGGGGCGGGCATTGCATCTGTCGCGTGTGCCGAGACGGCACCGAAAGAGGTGCTTCCGCCAACGACCGTGGCGCGCCCGCCGGTTTCGCCCACGTTGAACGTCACGACCCCAGACGCGGTGACGGTGCCGTCTCCAACTCCGGTGGCCATCACGCCGCAGGTTCCGGCAGCGCCGTTTCAAAACGTGCCACAATCTCTCAAGCCCGGTGTGGTCGAAACGAACAAAGTGCAAGCGGTGACGGCCGGCGAAGCCGCAACATCAAACTCAGCGCCTTCATCGTTGTGGACCCAAACAAATGCCTCGCCGCCATCCGCCTGGGCCAGGAGCGCCCCGACCGCGAGCACAACGTTATCGGCGACCGCTCCCGCCTCCAATTTGTGGTCGGCGCCGTTGCCGAACGCGAAGTTGTGGAATGCGGGCACGGCGACAGGCATCAACGGCACGAAGACCGACTGGAAGTAGAAATGCGCGGTGGAGTTTTGATACACTCCCCGGGCATTTTATGACTCCGCAATCGTATTACCGTTGTTGGGTGGAGGTTGACCTCGACGCCCTCCGCCACAATGTCGCCGCGATCCGCCGCCGCATCGGGTCCGAAGTGAAGCTGATGGCGGTGGTGAAAGCCGATGCATACGGGCACGGGCTCGCGCAAGTGGGCAGCACGCTGATGCAGTGCGGCGTTGACGCGTTTGCGGTGGCGCATTTGTCCGAAGCGCTGGTGCTGCGGCAGATTGGCGGGACGGGCTGGCCGATTCTATTGTTCGGCTCGGCGCTGCCATTCGAGGTGGCGAAGATGGTCGAGCAGAGTATCACGCCGACGATCTCGGCCCTCGATGAAGCCGGGCTGTTTGAGGACGAGGCGCGTCGGCGCGGCAAGACGGTGGACGTGCATGTCGAGGTCGATACCGGGATGGGGCGCGTGGGATTCTGGCACGAGGACGCGATCGGGGCCATTCTGCAAATCGCGAAACTGCCGCATCTGCGGATTGCGGGACTGTACACGCATTTCCCGTCGGCTGATGAGAACCTCGAGGAGACGCGGCGCGAACTGGGCATTTTCCAGAAGATCATTCAGATCGTCGGCAGCGATGGGGTACTGATCCCGTTCATTCACACGTCCAACAGCGCCGCCCTCGTGCGCGTGAAGGAATCACATCTGACGATGGTCAGGCCCGGGCTGTTGCTGTACGGGATTTGCCCCACCGAGGTGGCGTCGGGCGAGTTTCGTCCTCTGCTCTCGTTCAAGGCGCGCGTGGCGTATGTCAAGGATGTCGCCGCAGGCCGCACGATCAGCTACGGCCAGACATTCCTCGCCGAGAGGCCGATGCGCATTGCGACGGTCACGGCGGGTTACGCCGACGGTTTCAGCCGGCATCTGTCGAACAAGGCCGAGGTGCTCGCGGGCGGGAAGCGCTGTCGGGTGGTCGGCCGGGTCACGATGGACCAGATCATGGTGGACGTGACGCAGGTTCCCGACGTGCAATGCGGCGACGAGGTGGTCTTGATCGGTGACCAAGGCACGGCGCGAATTACCGCCAGTGACGTGGCTCGTTGGGAAGACACGATACCGTGGGAAGTACTTTGCGGGATTACCAAGAACGCCCGGGTCGCCCGCGTGTACCGCGGCGCGGCCGCCGCATAGCTCTGCCCGTCGCGCCCGATTGCCAAAGCATTTCGCCGGGCGTATGTTGATCCGGGAACAACAAGGAGCGATATGAAACGGACCACCAAAGCGAAATCAGCGGGCAAACGATCACGTCGAATCAAATGCGCGTGCGCCAGTTGTCAGTGCACGCTGGCCGAGGGCGGCGGCGTGCGGCGGGGCAATCTGGTGTTTTGCAGTGAGACCTGCGCGTCACGCGCGTGCACCGTCGAGGTCTGCGCCTGCGAACACGATTGTTGCGCGGTGTAAGAACATCTGGCGAAGAAGAGCCTGTGTGGGATTTGGGCGATGGAAGAGCGGCGGGTTTCACCGTCCATCCGGGCGACCTATCTGCGTGAGCCGGCGATGCGGCGATTCTTGCGTCTGCGTTTTTGTTCCTTGTGCTTGGCTGATTCCCAGAGCGCGTCCAATTCCTCGAGGGTGCAGTCTTCCAGCCGCCGCCCGCTGGCATGAACCGATGTTTCGATCTGCTGAAACCGCTTCACGAACTTGGCGATGCTACGATTGAGAAGGTCCTCGGCTTGCAGATCCTCGAACCGCGCCAGGTTCACCACCGCAAATAACAGGTCACCGACTTCCTCCTCGAATTGCTTGCGGCTTTTCGACGCGAGCGCGCCCTTGAGTTCCCGCACTTCCTCCTCGACCTTGGCGACCACGTCATCCACCTGCTTCCAGTCAAATCCGACGCGCGCGACCTTGCGCTGCACCTTGTCGGCCTTCAACAGTGCCGGCAGATGCTTCGGCAGGTCTTCCAAGTGGACAATGCTCGATGCGCCCTTCTCGGATTTCTTGATCGCTTCCCATTGCTGGAGCACCTCGGCGCTGTTGCGAGCCTTGGCCTTCCCGAACACGTGCGGATGACGGTGCACCAGCTTGTCGCTGATCGACCGGGCCACTGCGTCGAAATCGAAATCGCCTCGCTCGCTCGCCATCTGGGAGTGAAATACGACCTGCAGGAGGATGTCGCCGAGCTCATCACGGAACGCACCCATGTCTCGATGGTCAAGGGCCTCAATCGCCTCGTAGCATTCCTCAATGAGATTGTGGCGGATGGATTGATGCGTCTGCTCGCGGTCCCACGGACATCCGCCCGGGCCGCGCAGCCGCGCCATGATCTTCACCAGCCGCGCCACGTTCTTGGTTTGTGTTGCCATGTCGAGCGCGTTAGAATACGTGCGGGAGGCAACTATGGCAAAGAAAATTGGGGTCGTCCTGTCCGGCTGCGGGGTCATGGACGGCGCGGAGGTCCACGAAAGCGTGCTGGTGCTCCTGGCGATCGCGCGGCGCGGCGCCGAAGCGGTCTGCATGGCGCCAAACATCCGCCAGCGTCACGTCATCAACCATCTGACTGGCGAGGAATCCAAGGGCGAAATCCGCAATGTCCTCGTGGAATCCGCCCGGATCGCCCGTGGCAAGATTCGCGACGTCGCCACGGTCAACGCGACCGAAATCGACGCTCTGATCTTTCCCGGGGGATTCGGCGCGGCCAAGAACCTGAGCGACTATGCGTTCAAGGGGTCCGAATGCTCCGTCAACCCCGATGTCGCGCGCCTCGCAACGGAAATGCATCAGAATCAGAAGCCCATCGGCGTTGCGTGTATCGCGCCCGTGATCGCGGCGAAGCTATTCGGCCCCGAACATACCCAGGTTACCGTCGGAACCGACAAGAACACCGCCAAAGACATCGAGGCCATGGGGGCAAACCACGTGCCTTGCGCCGTGCGGGACATTGTCATCGACAGGGAGCGGAAGGTCGTCAGCACTCCGGCCTACATGCTGGCCCGCGACATCACCGAAGCCGCCGAAGGAATTGAAAAACTGGTCGATTCCGTCATCGGACTTGCTTAGCATCGCCCGCGCCCTTCCGATAATCACAAAAATGAAACGAGCAGGGCGTTTTCACACCCTGCTCGTTGAAACGTTTGCAATGTCAGTGGATCTTACCCGCGCGATCGGCTTCCGCTAGGAAAGGCCAGTACCTTCTCCTCTTCCTCGGTTAGCGCCGTGCTGCGGAGGGGCGCGGCCTGTTCTTTCCGCCGCAATTCCCAGAGGCGCTCAAGTTCCGCTTCCAATGAAGCGATCCGGTGCGTGCCGACCGTCGGCAGATCATCCCCAGCATTCGCAAGGCGACTGCGCAGAAGCTGCAACTCATCAGTCACTTGCGCGATTTTCTCCAGCAAAGTGGGCTCCTTCACAGGACGCACCACCCGCGCTAGACGTCGCAACGGTGACGACCGTCGGGCCTTCTTCATGGTTCTTTGTCGAGCTTTCATCATTTTGTTAGTTATATGACACACGTTTATATCAGTTGTTCAATCGAAAACAAGCTATTTTCAAGGGCTTTTTGATGAAACATCATGTAACATTCTTGACCGCAAGTACATGGGTGAATCAATGAATCTGTGACGTAGTGGTAACCAAAAGGCCAAACTGGTTACCTTGAGCAAAAATCGCCAGCTAGGTCTCCAGCCGATGACTCAGCAGCTTGTCCCCATCAAACACAAAATACCCGCGAAACTTCTTCCGCCTCAGTAACAACGGCAACCAGTAGGCGTCATCCTGCCACATGTCGTGGTACGGAATCTTCCCGACATCCGTCCAAATCGGAGTCGCTTCGTCCGTTTCAATCAGCTCACCCTCGCACCCTCCCGCCGCGAAGACCGCCACATGCAACTTGTACCCATCCAAAAACACGAAGAACAACTCCCCCACAGCCTCCAAATCCGTCGGCGTCACCCCGATTTCTTCCTGCGTCTCGCGAATCGCCGCCTGCTCCGCCGTCTCCCCCTTCTCCAACCGCCCGCCTGGCCCGTTCATCTTCCCCGCCCCCAGCCCGCGCTTCTTGCGTATCAACAGGATCTGCCCATCCCGGATCACAAAACACAAGTTGGCATACTCGGTCGGTTTCCACTTCGACCAATCAATCCGATCCACATGCGGTTCAGTGGTGCTCATGGTTCCTGATCGTATGGAAACTCCCCTCCTCGCAGGCCCTTACGAAACTCTCCGTCACCGATTTCAAATCCTCCCATCGCTCCCGTATCCGATCCGCCTCGCCCTTCGAGATGTTATTGTCCACTGCCCCATTGGCGATCACCGACAACATTTCGGCAAAATCTTGCACTACCCGATGCGTCGCTGGCACCAACGAATACGTCCGATGCCGCGTGACCTTCGGATTCTCGATGAAGAACCCGTTCGCGTGCGAGCAGATCCACTCCACGACCCGTGGATCCCCCGCCGCTTCCATCAGCCCCACGGTCCGATCCAGCGGATTCGTCGCGCCGCTCCCCTGCTCCGGCGGCTCCGCCCACTTGTACACCATCGACACGGACAGCCCCATCCGCTCCGCGATCTCTTTCGGGTTGTGCGCCTGGAAAACCTCCCGCAACAATTCATGCGATTTCATGCCGCCCCCATGTTTACAAGGAAACCATCCGTTTGTAAACGCCGCCGCACCGGAGAACGGGCGTCCCGCCCGTTTGTTGTGTTTCCAGTTGAGTGCGTCCCGACCACATCGTAGAACGGGCGCCCGCCAGCCCCGAACGAAGCCAAACGAAGCCAACGCATCTTTCGCATTTTGGTTCTCCATAACATCCTTCCTCGTAGGCATATCCGTTCACGCTATCACCTGAAAACCATTGGCTTCGTTTCGCAGAAACACTATGGGGGCCCCCTTCCGGTTTCGTCCTCTTTCTCCTGCTCTCGCCGTCCTAACCGGGAACCAGGGACGGACAACCGTGAGCTGCTGCCCTTTGTCAAAGCCAAGCCGCTGGGAGCGGCGCGACGCAACGCCGCAGGCGGCCCGCAGGGCGAGCCGAGCGGGCGCGAGCGAGTGCAAAACAACCACCTCTATTTCAAAGAATAACGGCCCGACGATTATCACCACGCAAGTACAACTGGCTGCCGCCGCGGCCGCATCTTGCGATGTCTAATCACGACCAAGCTTAGCCCAGGTAGAAATAAAAAAAAGCGACAGCTACCATCCGCGCGTGTCTCATTTTCGGCGACACGCCCATGCGCCATCGACAACTCTTCGCCGTCGGTAGGGACGAACCGCCGGGCCGTCCGTGCCTCCTTCCCACTCGGACAGCGCGCCCCGCCCTTTTGCCTTCTCCTAATGTCCTGACTCCGTTCTCCCTTGAATGATGATCGCCGCCCCTTTGGAGTGCGCCGACTCGTCGGCGCTTTGCCGTAAGCCCCCGCGCTCTCGCCGTCGGTAAGGACGGCTGCCTGCCCCGATTCCCACATCGGGGTCCCAGCCGTCCGCATCCACGCCATCATATTGCCCTGCGCCGTCCCCTGCTGTATGATCCCGCCCCACCGGAGAAGCTCTGCATGGACATCTCGTTCACCTGCGGCAACTGCGGCAAAAAACTCGTCATCGACGACGCCGGCGCCGGCATCACCATCGACTGCCCCGACTGCGGCAAACCCGTCTACGTCCCGACCGCCGCGCCACCACCAAAACCGAAAGATCCCCCCGCCCGCGTCGAGCCGAAACCAGCCACCCGTGTTGCAGCACCAGCGCCTGCACCCACTCCGCAGCCCGTTCGCCCGGCCGTCATCCCGAGCAAGCCTGCCCTGAGCTTGCCGAACGGGTCGAGGGGTCTCCCGGCCTCCACGCCCAAACAAAAACCATCCGTCCATCCCTCCATCGAAGCCGGCGTCCATTGCCTGGTCATAACGGTCGCAATCGAGTTCGCCGGGTTCTTTGTGGCCCGGCAGAACTTCCTCTTGGCCTACGGTGTACTGATACCGTGCGAAATCTTCGGCGTTGCGGCGTTCTTGTGCGCCGTCTACGCCATGTGCATCGGGCATGTGAAGCATGGACTGCTCGTGCTGGCTGGCTTGGCACTAATTGCCGCACTCTCTTGGTGGCTGGTGATCACAATGGCAGGTGCTATTGTTCAACAAATGATGGAACAACCGCAAAAGGGTTTCCCCTTTCCCACCCCTCACTGGTGATGGGCGTTCAGCAGAAGACTTCAAAAGAATGCGATCAAGGGCCGCGCCCACCGCGGCGAGTTACCGGGATGTCTCCAACTCCTTCGCGTAAGCTCGGATTGCCTCTGAGAGTGTCCTTTTGAATGCGTCGGCTAGGGCGTCCCTGTCAGGCCCTCGCGAACCCTGCCACCTACACACAGGACTGGGAGCGGCAACTGTCTTCGCCGTACTTGGGGGCTGAGCCTTAATGGTATAAATCCCCCGGTAAAGTGTGCACTCCTCACCTGAGGCGCAAACGGCCCACGCGACGAACGCATGTGTTCCCACAGCCTCGGCAGTCAGTGACCAGATCAAATGGAAGTTGAGCATTTCAGAAGCCGGCGCGATAGCGATTGAGGACGGGTAACTGCTGGCCATGTCCAACGAGAATTGGCCCAGATTGCCGCGCATTTGATGTACAAAGCCACCTATCAGATTCCACGACTCCATAAGCTTCCTCTGGAACTGGTTCAATTGCGACGCCCTATTGTTCTTGAGGAGATCCTCAGACGCCTGTCTGGCAACCTCAAGTGGGTCCTCAAAAGCCTCCGGGGAATCTTGAGCGAGCAACTCGTCAAGACGGCTTTTCAGCTCCTTAACGCTCTGAAACCGTGACGTCGTAACGGGTGAAAAGCCTCGATCAAAAAACGACATCAGACGGTTGCCAGTTAACCCCTTAACTAGGTCATCTCGCAGTCCATACTTGGGGCGTCTGTGTGGCGCGTTCCCAGCAGAGTCTTGAAGCATACCCGGGTAGTTTCCGGTCAGGCAGTAATAGAGAATGCCGCACAGCGCCGTCAGATCCGACCGGGGATCCCGTCGGTTGTCTCCGGGTACTCGACCTTCCGACAGTACCAGAAACTTGTTGCCCATCGTCTCGCTCGCAGAAGTGATGTTTCGGGACTCGTCGAGATTGAAGGAGAGACCGTAGTCTAGGATCACTGCATCCGGCGGGTCTAACCCACGTATGATGACATTCTCAGGTTTTAGATCGCGGTGAAGAATATTCTTCGCGTGCCCGACCTCAATGCTATTTGCAATGTCTAGGGTTAGGCGAACAGCAGTTTCTAAGGGTAACGGCCAAGCCTTCCCGATGTGCTCCGCAAGAGTCGGCCCAACCACGTGCTCCATCACGAAGTAGAGAGGCACCGCGAGGTCTTCGTAAGAGTCTGTGTTTCCCTCGATAAAACGCGGAACCTTCGCCCCATCGCTATGAACCACGCGGAGGTTTGCAACCTCCTGAAACATCCGGGTCCTCGCCTCCGCGCTCCTGCCGTCCCTGAGCTCCTTAAGCACGCCTAGCTTGGTCTCGTCCGAGCGGAGGCCTACAAGCGAGGTAGTACCTTGGCCACCGGGGGCCAACGATTGCCTGAAAATCCAATTTACTTCCCACGGGGCCGTCATGACAGGAAAAGCACTATCACGGATGTAAAGCGACAACAAGCATGATAGCGACGGTCGCATGCAGTCGCCCCTCCCTTATGCCGTTCGCTCCCACTCGTGTCGTCTTCATGTCCACCTGTCGCGCCGTCTTGTCCTTCGTAGCTTTACGCGAAGGAGGAAGCTTTAGCGTCGGCGGATTCGCCTCCTCCTCCGCACGTAGGCACTTAGACACTCATGCACCTCTGTCTCCCGTCTTCTGTCTCCCGCCTTCGTTTCCTCCGTCTCCTTCGCGCCCGCATTGTCATCTTCGTGGCATTCGTGTCTTCTTCGTGCTCTTCGTGCTGGCTCATTACAAACACCCCGCGAATTTATAAATGACGTGCCGCCTTCCTCGTGTTTCATTACCGACAATGAACCATGAACCGCGACCCGGCCTTCGTAGCGGAGGCGTCCAGCTTCCGCGAAGTAGGCACCGTACCCCGGAAGTGCTTGACGCCCCTGCCCCGTCCGCACCATCATCCTGCCCGAGGCCCAGCACGACATGAAACGCGTCTGCCCAAAATGTGATGTGCCCCTGTTCGTCCTGCATTTCCAGCATCTTGACGTGCATTTCTGCCATAAATGCCGCGGCCTCTGGCTCGGCACCGGCGAATTGGAAGCCATCATGAAACGCACCGGCGCCCGCACCGACGATCCGCTTCTAAAATTCCAGAATCAGGACGGCGTCGAACCCAAGGGCCGGCCCCATCTCTGCCCGCGTTGCGACACCGCGCTCCACGAGATCCAGGTCAACCACCCCGGCTCGCCCACCCTGACGCTCGACAAATGTCCTCGCGGCCACGGCCTGTGGTTCGACGATCACGAATTACAGCAGCTTCTCGCAATGTTCCCGCCCGAAAGCGGCGCGAGCAAAACCATCGATCAATTGAACGAACTTTTCGGCGTACAATCAAAACCGTAACCGAATGAGGAGATAACAACATGTTACCTGCAATTGGATTCATCGCCCTGGTCCTGGTCGGACTGGTGGTCATCGTCTTCCTCTGGATCGCCGGCACCTACAACAGCCTGATCCGGCTCCGCAACCAATTGGAAAACGCCTGGGCCCAGATCGACGTCCAGCTCAAACGCCGCCACGACCTGATCCCCAATCTCGTCGAGACGGTCAAGGGCTACGCCAAACACGAAAGCGGCACCCTCGAAGCCGTGATCCAGGCCCGCAACATGGCCGTCAGCGCCAAGACCGTCGGCGAGCGCGCCGAGGCCGAGAACGTGCTGACGGGCGCGCTGAAATCACTGTTCGCGGTCGCCGAGGCCTATCCCGACCTGAAAGCCAACCAGAACTTTCTCGCGCTCCAGGAGGAATTGACCTCGACCGAGAACAAGATCTCCTTCTCGCGCCAGTTCTACAACGACACCGTCATGACCTTCAACACGCGCCTCGAGGTCTTCCCCACCAACGTCATCGCCGGCATGTTCCATTTCGCCCGCCACGACTTCTTCGAGGTGAAGGCCGAGGAAGAACGCGAAGCCCCCAAGGTGCAGTTCTAGTGTTCCGGCAAACCACATCCGAAGGGTTGTTGGTAGCGTCTGACCCGCCTGCCCCGAATCCGTTTCGGGGCCGGGCCGACCGCATTCGAATGGCGCGGCGCGCCCAGCGGTCGCGCCCTACCCCGAACTGTTTCGGGGTCTGTCGCCGCGCCCCTTGTGGGCCCATCCCGCAACCCATCAGCCCATCGCCTCAATAACCCAACACTCCATTATTCCACTACTCCCATAACCCAATTCCCTTTCCGCCATGTGGGAAGTCATCGCCTCCAATCGCCGACGTTCCATCCTGCTGATCATCGTCATGGGAGTGATGCTCGTCATCCTCGGCTATGTCGCCGGCGAGGCGATGTTCTGGGGCGTCGCTCACCATCAACTCTTCTCTCGCCACCACCACGGCTACAGCTATCAGTCCTATGACTCGTCGGACGTTGCTTCCTCTGACGGCACCGGCGGCATGATCGGCGTCGGCCTCGCGCTGGTCATCCTGACGGTGATGCTCGTCGTCTATTTCACCAGCGCCGAGGATGTTCTCCTTCACGGCACGTCCGCCCGCGAATTGAAACGCGAGGACAGCCCGCAGTTGTTCAATGTCGTCGACGAAATGGTCCTCGCTTCCGGCCTCGGCTTCACCCCGAAGATCTATCTGATCGATGACGACGCGCCGAACGCCTTCGCTGTCGGCCGCAAACCCGAGACCAGCGCAGTCTGCGTCACCTCCGGCCTGCTGTACCGCCTCAACCGCGACGAACTGCAGGGCGTCATCGGCCACGAGATCGGCCACATGAAAAATCGCGATGTGCAATTCATGACCCTCGCCGCGGTCATGCTCGGCAGCATCGTCATCCTCTCCGTGATCGTCCGCCAGTATTTCTGGTATGGCGGCCGGGTCCGCACCCGCTCCAGTTCTCGCGACGGCGAAGGCGGAGCGGCGATTATCATCCTCATCGTCGGCCTGTTGTTCGCCATCCTCGGCCCGATCATGGCCCAAATCCTTTATTTCGCCTGCTCCCGCAAACGCGAGTACCTCGCCGATGCCAGTTCCGCCGAGTTCACGCGCTATCCCGAGGGACTCGCCTCCGCCCTGGAAAAAATCGCGGGAGCTCACGTGCCGGCCAGTTTCGCCAGCGAGGCCACCGCCCCGATGTTCATCGTCAATCCCCTGACCGCCGCCAGCGGCGAGGCCGACAGCGTCTTCTCCTCGCATCCGCCAACCGCCGACCGCGTCCGCATCCTGCGCGCGATGACCGGCGCGTCGTTCGCCGACTACGAAGCGGCTTGGCGTCGCGCCAAAGGCGGTTCGCTCATCGGTTCGCAGACGCTCAAATCCGCGACCGCGCAAACCATCCGTGCCCCCTCCAACGACGGCCCGATTCAATCCCGCCGCGAAACCCACGATGTGGTCCGTCGCTACCACGGCTACATGCGCCTCCATTGCAATTGCGGCCTCGATATCTCCGTGCCCGAGGGCTACGAACAGGACACGATCCGCTGCATCCGTTGTGGCAGCGTCCTCACCATCCTGGCCGCCGCACCCGCGCCGCCGGCAAAGCCCGACGTCATCCCGCCGGTCATCGCCGGCATCGCTCCACCGGTGCTTGCGCCCACCGGCATGTTTCAATTCCAGCGCACGAATCGCAATAGTTGGGAATCGTTCCGCTGCGCCTGTGGTCGTACCATTCAACTCAGCCCCGCTTTCGCCGCGCCTCACGTCACCTGTACCGCTTGCGGTCGAACCATCCAGATTACCTGAAATGAAACTACCGAAAATCAGAACTGTAGCAGCGCTCCCCCTCGTCGTCCTCCTAACCTCCTGCGCGACCAGCGCGCCGCGGGTCGTCCAAGCGCCCCCAGCCGATCTCCAGCAAAAAGCGAAGACCGAGCAGGAGTTCATCGCTTTCGATCCGCGTTACAAAGAGGAGCGAGCCGCGCGCATCACCAAACTCCGCGCGCTCTACGCCACCGTCCAGGCCCGCGAGGCCACCAACCAGAGCACCTCCTGCTCGCACCAGATTCTGTGGGAACTGAAAGCGCTGATCATGACAAGCGCCGACTTCCAGTTCATTGATCAACGCATCACTGACCTCCAAGACAGTCTCGCCGATCCCGAGGAAGAGAGCTTGGCGAATCAGCAGGACCCCCGGGACGGCAGTTGGGGCCGATGCTTCTCGGAATGGTACTGCAAGCTCGATGCGTCCACCGATCCGCTGATGGAGTTCTCGAACAGACACAAATCACCGGCGATCTATCCGCGCTTCCTCGATCAAATCAACTCGCCCGAAAAACTCTCCGCGTATCTCAATTCCATCTCGGTCTCCGACATTCCCCGCACGGGCATCGATCACCTCGGCGAATTCAATCTGTCCGTCTCCGACCTGACCCGCCTGATCTTGCGCGATCGCCCGCACGGCTATCCCTGGGACCCGCGCCTGCGCGCCACGCTCCGCCATCTCCTCTTTCACCTCCGCAATCCCGCCACGGGTTGGTGGGGCGAACGCTATGTCCGTGACGGCCGCATCGTATTCGTCGATGACCTGAGCACGACCTTCCACGTCGTGACGTATCTTCATGGCGATGTCCCTGACCTGCCTCGCGTCATCGATACCACGCTCGCCGTCAAAGACCTCGATTTCCCCGTTGGCTGGCTCCTGAAAGGCCAGTATTGGAACCACAACAACATGGACGTCGTCGCGCTCTTCAAAGCCGGCTGGCCTCATGCAAGCGCTGCCCAGAGACAAGCCATGACCACCGAGATCGAAAAGATGCTCCACTGGTGCCTCAACGACTCGCTGCAACCCGACGGCTCGTTCAAACCCAACATCGCCGATGGCTCGCTCGAAGAGGGCGAATACTACGCCACCTCCTTCCTCGCCCGCATCGGCTTCTTCGACAAGAAGGAACGCTTCTGGACCGACCGCGATTTCCCGGAAGCCGCAGCCATCCGCCAGAAGATCATCGCTTGCGTCCTCGCCCACCAGAAAACCGGCGGCTCCGGCGGCGGCTACTACGAAAGCACCCTCGAAGATTGCCTCCACTACAAACCCGGCCAGGAATAATCAGGCTCGCAGGGCCATCTTGCGGCAAGACAATTGCTGCCCCAATAGGCTGATGGATCACCCGGACAATTTTGGCACGCCACGGCCGCAGCCGATAGTCAGCCTCTCACGGCTCGCCCCCGTCCTCATCGTCGCCGCCGCGCTCCTGGCTTACGCGAACAGTCTCCACGGCCCAATGATCTTCGACGATATCCCGGCCATCCAGCGTAACCCCAGCATCCACCAATTCTGGCCCCTGTCAGTTCCTCTCGCCACCATCCCCGCCAGCGCCATCCATTCGCGCCCGATCGCCAATTTTTCCCTCGCGATCAACTACGCACTCGGTGGCCTGGATCCAATGGGCTATCACATCGTCAATCTCATCCTCCACGTCCTTACCGCCCTGCTGTTGTTCAACGTCGTCCGACGCACGCTCGCCCTCCCGCGATTTGGGGAGCCCCTGCGAGGCAGTGCCACAGGGATTGCGTTAACTGTGGCCCTCATCTGGAGCGTTCACCCACTCGCCACGAACGTCGTCACTTACATCATCCAGCGCACCGAGGGGCTCATGGCGCTGTTCTATCTGCTGACGCTGTACTGCGTCATCCGCGGCGCGACCTTGCCGCGCGCCACGCCCTGGCACGTCGCCGCCGTCATCGCCTGCGCCCTGGGAATGGGCACGAAAGAGGTCATGGTCTCGGCGCCGCTCGTCGTACTGCTCTACGATTACAGCTTTCTTTCGCAATCTCTCCGCTCCGCCTGGCGTCAACGTCGACTGCTGCACATCGCACTGGCCGCGACCTGGCTCGTGGTGATCGCGGGATTCTTCAATACCGATTTTGCAGTCAAACGCGGCGGCGGCGACCCGTTCAGTACCTTGCAGTATCTGCGCACGCAGAGCGAAGTAATCGTCCATTACGTGAAACTCAGCTTCTGGCCGTCACCGCTCGTCCTCGACTATCTCGACTGGCCCATCGCTCATCTCTCGCTTCCGCTCGTCGCGTCATGCGTCGCCATTCTGGCTACGTTGGCCGCAACAGCTTGGGCGTTGCGATACCGTCCCGCGCTCGGTTTCCTCGGTGCGTTCTTCTTCCTTATCCTCGCCCCAACATCGTCGTTCCTGCCTCTCTGGGGCGAAGTGGCCGCGGAACGCCGCATGTATTTGCCGCTGATCCCGATCATCGTCGTCGTCGTCCTCGGTTGCCACACCGCGGTCATGGCCGCCGTCACCGCCCGCAGATTGACTCTCCCGCAGTGCCGGTGGATTGCCTCCGCAGCGATTGCAGTGCTCGTGGCTATTCTCACCACCGCCACGGCGCGCCGCAACGACGATTACCGTAGCGCCCTCGCCATTTGGAGCGACACCGCCGCGAAACGCCCCGGCAACTGGCGCGCGTTCACCGAACTCGGCACCGCGCTGGCCGCTGACGGACGGCCCGCCGAAGCCGTTGCCAACTACCAGCGCGCAGTCCAGCTTCGTCCCGATTACGCGATGGCCTGGGCGAATTGGGGCGTCGCTCTCGGCATGGAGGGCAAACTCGATGACGCCGTCACGAAGCTTGAGAAAGCGATCGAATTGAATCCCCGCTCCGCCTACGCCCACTACAACCTTGGCCTTGCGTTTTCCAAACAGGGTCGCCCCACGCTCGCCAACGCCCAATTTCACGAGGCCCTCCGCGTCGACCCGTCCTTCACGCAAGCCCGCGCCCGCCTCGAACAGGCCAAGATCTGACGCCCTGCGCTTTCGGCTTTTGATCGTCTGCTCAGACGGGGTAGAGTATCCGTATGACTCAGGTCGGCAGAACGGCTGCGCCCCCGCCCAAGCCTGTTCTCGTCTTCGATGGCGACTGCAATTTCTGCCGCCGCTGGGTTTCACGTTGGCGCGATGCCACGGGCGATCGTGTCGAGTACGTTCCCTTTCAACATCCGAGCGTCGCCGAACGATTTCCCGAGTTGCCCCGCGAACAATGCGAGCAGTCCGTCCAACTCATCGATACCGACGGCTCGATGTACTCCGCCGGCGATGCCGTGTTCCGTACCTTGGCATTCGCGCCGCGCCACCGCTGGCCGTTGGAGATGTACCGAAGCGTGCCCGGCGTGGCCGTCGTCACCGAATCCTTCTACCACTTCGTCGCGAAACATCGCACCGGGTTCTCGTTCCTCACGCGCTTGCTCTGGGGCCAACACGTCGAGCAACCCACCCACTTCCTCACGCGGTGGTTGTTCCTCCGTCTCCTCGGCCTCGCGTACCTGTTCGCCTTTCTCTCGCTGTGGACGCAGGTAGACGGCCTGATTGGCCGCCACGGGATCATGCCCGCGGCGCATCTGATGGATCTGGCGCGCATCTGGGTCCAGGAACCCAACGGTTGGAGCATCCACTGGCAGATGCCGACCCTCTGCTGGTTCAGCGCCAGCGACGGCTTTCTGCATTTCCTCTGCGCGGGTGGGACAATCTTATCGCTCCTTGTGATCTTCGGATTCGCACCCGCGCCCGCGCTGGCAACACTCTGGCTCTTCTATCTCTCGCTCTCGGTCGTCGGTGACATCTTCCTCGGCTATCAATGGGACGCGCTGCTCCTCGAAACCAGCCTCCTCGCCATCTTCTTCGCGCCCCTGCAATTGCTGCCGGATCTGAAACGCGAAGCCCCGCCATCTCGCATCGTGCTCTGGCTGTTGCGTTGGCTGCTCTTTCGACTCATGTTCGCCTCGGGCGTGGTCAAGCTCGCCACGCATGACCCGACCTGGCGCAGCCTCACGGCCCTGACGTTCCACTACGAAACCCAGCCGCTGCCGACGTGGATTGCCTGGTACGCGAATCAACTCCCGCTCTGGTTCCAGAAATTCTCTTGCGCGGTCATGTTCGCCATCGAATTGGGCACGCCGTTTCTGATCTTCACCCCGCGCCGCCTGCGGTTCGTCGCTGCGGGCGCGATCACCCTTCTCATGCTTCTCATTGCCGCCGCGGGCAATTACTGCTTCTTCAATTTGCTCACCATCGCGCTCGGCGTTCTTCTGCTCGACGACGCCGCGCTGCAACGATTCGTCCCGGTGCGATGGCGAAATCTTCAGCCGAAACCTGGCCGGCTGCGCTGGCCGAATTGGGTCACCGTCCCCCTCGCGCTCATTGTCCTCCCCGTCACCTCCATGACGCTGGCGAGTGCGTTCCGCGAGGAAATCGCGTGGCCGTTCCCGATGGTGGAGCTGTACGACATTCTCTCGCCGACCCGCAGCTTCAACGGTTACGGCCTGTTCGCCTTCATGACCACGGTCCGGCCCGAGATCGTCATCGAGGGAAGCGATGACGCCCAGACGTGGCGTCCGTACGAATTCAAATACAAACCCGGCGACCTCAACCACCGTCCCGCATTCATCGAGCCGTTCCAGCCGCGTCTCGACTGGCAGATGTGGTTCGAAGCCCTCCGCGTCGGCCGTGCCCGGCCCAGCCAGTGGTTCCTCAGTTTTTGCGAGAAGCTGCTGCGAGGTCAGCCAGAGGTGCTCGCCCTCCTCAAAACGAATCCCTTCCCCAACGCGCCGCCGCGTTACGTCCGCGCCATGGTCTACGACTATCACTTCACCACCTTCGCCCAGCGCCGCGACACCGGCGCGTGGTGGCGCCGCACATTGTTGGGACCGTACTGCCCCGTACTCTCGCTGAAGACGAGCGAGCCGCAGACCTAATGTCCGCACTGCGGCGTTTCGGTCTCGGGCCGGCCCGAATTGAGAAAATCCAATGCCTTCTGGTAGCTGCGCCGCTCGAGATAATGCCGCAACATCTCCGGCGCGTCCGGGCCAAGTCGCTTCTGCAATTCCGTCACTCGCGCCAGCGCCGCGGAGACCGCTTCCCGTCTGTTCTCACCGGCCGCCCGCGTGAATTCCAGCAGCGCGTCGCGCAGCTCTTGTTCGACCGTCGTCATCTCAGTGCCGAACTCCGCCCAGATGTTTCCCGCGTTTCTTGCCCTGCTGGAAATCCCACAGCAGCCAATCGTCGTCGGGAACGAACTTGCGCAGCTTGCGATCCCATTTCCTGGGCAGCTTGTGATTCAGCCTCTCTAGGAACGGCAACAGCGGCCGGCGCGGTTTGTGCCGCCGCTCATGGTCATCCACCGCGATCTCGTCCTTCCATCCCATCTTCCTGCGGTACGCCGCGAACCCGAATCCGTCGAAGAAATTCTCGCCGCCGACCAGCGGAATGTACCACAGGCTTGGGATGCCGCGCGGGTTCTCGCGAATCGGAATCTCCCGCTCCAACCGTGCCAGCAATTCCGCGCCCTGGGGATCGTTCTGCAGATGCTCGCGCAATTCGTGAAGCGTCGGGAAATTCACCGGCGGACTCACGAACAGCACCGGCTTGTGCTGCAACGTCGCCATGATGATCTCGTGTGGCGTGCCGACGCTGTAGATGTTCGTCGGACAATATGAAATCGTAAAATCGCTCGTGTCGACCATCCGCAGATCGATGTGCAACGTCTCCCAGAACTGCCTGGCGCACCACGATCGCGCCTCCGCCCCCTTCGGGCCCGGTGCGTATGTCCACCGCGCCTTGATCCGCTCGCCGCTCTTGACGTCCTCGCGCCCGTACTCGTACAAGCCGCGCACGTCAGGCTTGAACCACGGGTCGAACACCGTTACGCCCATCGCTTCGAGGAATTCGCCGACACGATTGCGCCAGCCGAACTTTTTTTCCGCCGCCCGCGAGGCCACAAAATCCATCGGCCCCGATAAATACACGCGGGCGCCCTGCAAGAGACCGTGCTGATTGTTGGCGCCGCCCATGAGATGCACATGCTACGCGGAGTTGCCCGTCACCTCAAGCGACAAAACAAGATGCGCGCGGCGGTTTAAGCCGCGCGCATCGGATCGCTTGGTTGCTGGCCGCGTCAACTCTGTGCAGGCGGCGGCGGCGGAGCCGCTGGATTTGTCGGAGCCGCCCGCCGCATCGCATAATCGTAGACCGTGGCCGCGTTGGGCATTGAGCTGGCAACGAACCCACTACGGAACGCCTGCTGTTGGGCCGGTGTAGCCGTCGCGATGTACGACCTCAGATACGTGACCAATTGATCCACGGTCAGCTTGTATTGCTTCATCGCGTTGCCCCACTGATCGCCAACCGCGTAATACCCCTGCGCGTTCTGCGTGGCATAGGCGTTCGGCTGCGTGCCCGCGTCCGCCGTCACAGTGACCGGCGCATCGTATGTCACATCCGGCGTCGGACTGTAATAACCGTACGGCACATCGGCGGAATAATCGTACGCCGGCGCGCTGTAATAGGCGTAATCACCATAATACGGGTAACCGTAAGACGGATAGCAGTACGGGTATCCGTAACCGCCAATGATCACCGTGCCGCCATATCCGTATCCCCATCCGCGCCCGTAATGACCCCAGCCGTAACCCCTCCCGTGGTAGAAACCGCCCCCGCCGTGCCATCCGCCATGAAAACCGCCCCCATGCCAGCCACCCCCGCCATGGAACCCTCCGCCTCCATGGTAGCCGCCCCCGCCATGGAACCCACCACCTCCATGGAATCCGCCGCCTCCGTGAAACCCTCCTCCACCTCCGTGGAATCCGCCACCACCGCCGCCGTGCCCGCCGCCTTGTGCAAGTACCGAGATTGCAGGCAAGATCGTCGCGAGCACCACTGTGAGATACGCCCGTTTCATACGTCTTCACCTTCTTTCTCTACCAAGTAAGACGCGCCAGTCATTCGAAACGTTTCATAAATCTGGCGTTCCCCCCGCTGTTCGCTCTTCCCTCCTCGCTTGTCACTCGCTCCGCGCCCTTCGCCCGGCAACTTACGAGCTCACGCCCTTGGGCACTCAGGCCCTTGGGCACTCAGACACTCAGTCGTTCACTCCCCGCCGCCCCTGAACTGGTCCGCCTTGTTCTTGAACAGCACGTTGAACGTCGTCAGCGAACCGTACGACCGCGTGATGTATTGCTGGAACTCCACCTTCTCCGCATCGCTCAGCTTCTCGTGGCTGTTGATCTTCTGCTCGAGCACGCGCAGGTTGTTGCGCAACATCACCACCTTGTGGAAAAACACGTCGATCGGGACCTCCTTAGCCTGCAAGCTCGCGTCCGCCGGGTGCATCGTCAGCCGTCCGCCGTGCCACCGACTCCCCAGTTGATCCACCGTCTCCCCGGGCAGCTCAACGCCCAGCTCGTTCAACACCGTCCGTGTCGTCTTCTCGATGAACTGCGCCAACGGCACGTCCCGGCCACCCACCGTCACCCGCGCCTCCTCCGCCACCAGATCGCTTGTCTCGGGCGCAATCGTCCGTGTCGCGTCATCGAAGCGGATATCCGCCGTGTTCTCCGTGATCGCTTTGACAACGCCCATCCCGTGCTGCGGATGCCGCACCTTCATCCCGATGTGTAATTCCGAAGTCTTCATTCGCTAGAGTCGTCTCCCCGAGGTCGTCTTACGACTTTCGTGTCTGCTCATCCGTCACAGAATCGCCGGCGACATCGCCCGGCGAAACCATCAGCCCGACCACTCGTGTCCCTTGGTCTTGGAATGCCGGTATCGCCGAATCAGTGCGTTCGTCGAGCTGTCATGCTGGAGCGGCGGCTCGGCGACGCTCTGCAATTCCACCGTGATCCGTTTCGCCAGCGCTTTCCCCAGCTCCACTCCCCATTGGTCAAACGAGTTGATGTTCCAAATCGTGCCCTGTGTAAACACGATGTGCTCGTAGAGCGCCACCAGCTTCCCGAGCACTTCCGGCGTCAGTTGCGGCACCAGAATCGTGTTCGACGGACGGTTGCCCTCAAACACCCGATGCGGCACCAGCCAGTCGGGCGTGCCTTCCACTTTCACTTCCTCGGGTGTCTTGCCGAACGCCAGCGCCTCGCTCTGCGCAAACAGGTTCGACATCAACAAATCGTGGTGATCCCCCAGGGGATTCAGCGGATGACAGAATCCGATGAAGTCGCACGGGATCAGTTTTGTCCCCTGATGGATCAACTGGTAGAACGAATGCTGGCCGTTCGTGCCGGGCTCGCCCCAGTACACCGGGCCCGTCTGATAGTCCACCCGCGCGCCGTCCAGCGTCACGTATTTGCCGTTGCTCTCCATCGTCAGTTGTTGCAGGTACGCCGGGAACCGCTTCAAATACTGGTCGTACGGCAACACGGCCGTGGTTTGCGCCCCAAAGAAATTGTTGTACCAGACTCCGAGCAGGCCCATCAGCACCGGCAGGTTCCTGTCGAACGGCGTCGTCCGAAAATGTTCGTCCATCGCGTGGAACCCGGCCAGCATCGACCGGAAAAACGCCGGCCCGATCGCAATCATCGTCGCCAGCCCGATCGCCGAATCCATCGAGTATCGCCCGCCCACCCAGTCCCAGAATCCAAACATGTTGACCGGGTCGATCCCGAACTTCGTCGCCTCGCGCACGTTCGTCGATACCGCGACAAAATGGCTGGCCACGGCCCGCCGGTTCAGAAACCGGTTCACGATCCATTCCTTGGCGCTCTGGGCATTGGTCATCGTCTCCTGCGTCGTGAACGTCTTCGACGACACAATGAACAGCGTCTCTTCGGGATCGAGATCGCGCGTCGCCTCGGCAAAATCCGTCCCGTCCACATTCGACACAAACCGGAACGTCATGCCGGCCATGCTGTAGTAGCGCAACGCCTCGTAGGCCATCACGGGACCGAGGTCCGAGCCGCCGATGCCGATGTTGACGACGTTGCGAATCCGTTTGCCGGTGTAGCCCTTCCACAGCCCGTTGCGCACGCGCTCGGCAAACTCCCCCATCTTGTCCAGCACGAAATGCACCTTCGGCACCACGTTCTCGCCGTCGACGAGAATCGATTGCCCCCGTGGCGCCCGCAACGCCACATGCGCCACCGCCCGATCCTCGGTGACGTTGATCTTGTCCCCGCGAAACATCGCGTCGATTCGCCACCGCAGGTCGCATTCCTCCGCCAGCGTGACGAGCAGATGGAGCGTCTCGTCCGTGACGCGGTTCTTCGAGTAATCCAGATACAGCCCCGCCCCCTCGACCGCGAATCGCTGGCCGCGGTTCGGATCGTCGGCAAACAACCTCCGCAGATGCACGTCCTTGAGGCTTGCGTAATGCGCCTCCAGCGCCTTCCAAGCCCGACGTTCCGTGAGGATTGTCTTGTTCATCTGTGTCACCGATGCCGTCGTTTGAGCGAGCCAACCGCCCGGTAAGTATAACACGTACCCTTGCGCTTTCTCAACAACCCTTTCTCACCCCTTGCGCAGGACGCCGAATCGCGCTATTTTTCGCGCCAGTCGCGGCTCAATCGCCATGAAATCGACGCGCGCTCGAACCATTCCGCGGAAAGACGTTGTCGTCCTGTTCGACGTCGATAACACGCTCCTCGATAACGACCGTGTGATCACCGATCTCCGCAAGCACCTCCACCGCGAGGTCGGCCCGCAACGCGCCCGCCTGTACTGGTGCATCTTCGAGGAGTTGCGCTCCCACCTCGGCTACGCCGACTACCTCGGCGCGCTCCAGCGCTATCGCGCCGCGCACCCGCGCGATCTGCGATTGCTTACCGTCTCTCATTTCCTGATCGACTACCCGTTCGCCAATCGCCTGTTCCCGAACGCGCTGGATGTGATCGACCACGCCAAACGATGGGGAACGGTCGCCATTCTCTCCGATGGCGACGTGGTGTTTCAGCCCCGCAAGGTCGAACGCTCGGGGCTGTCCGACGCGGTCGACGGCCGCGTCCTGATCTACGTCCACAAGGAAAAGGAACTCGCTGACGTGAAGAAGCGTTTTCCCGCCCGTCATTACGTGCTCGTTGACGACAAGCTGCGCATCCTCACCGCCGTGAAAAAGGCCTGGGGCAACCGCGTCACCACCGTCTTCGTCCGTCAGGGCCACTACGCCCATGATCCCAATGTTCTCGCCATCTACCCGCCCGCCGATGTCCAAATCAACCGCATCGGCGATCTCCTGCAGTGTGATCTCTCCAGGCTCCCCGTCAGGAAAACGATAGGACGACACGGCTGACGCGCTTTTCAAGTCAGTCGCGCTTCCGCAAGCAATGCCTCCAGATCCAGCGGTCGCGTGTACATCGCCACGCTGCCGTCAGCCGCCCGTGGCCATTGCTCCTTCGGTCGGTCCCAATACAATTCAACGCCGTTGCCATCTGGATCGCGCAGATACACCGCTTCGCTCACTCCGTGATCCGATGCGCCTTCGAGGGGAATGCCCGCCGTGATCACCCGCCTTACCGCATCGGCCAGTTCTGCCCGCGTCGGATACAGGATTGCCACATGATACAACCCCGTGCTTCCCTCGAGCGGCGGCGACCCGCCCGCGCTCTCCCACGTGTTGAGCCCGATGTGATGATGATACCCGCCGGCAGAAACGAACGCGGCGCTCTTGCCCATCCGCTGCGTCAATTCGAACCCAAGCACGCCGCGATAAAACGCCAGCGCCCGCTCCAGGTCCGCCACCTTCAGATGCACGTGACCAATCCTCACCCCCGCGTCAATCGGCGCATGTTTCATGCGCTTTGGATGCTCAATTCACACCGCGGGTTCCCCGCCCACTCCGCACTCAACGTCGAATGCGATCGTACAACCCGCCGTGAAGATAATCGCGCACGAATGGACGCTGCAGGAAATCGATCGGAAAGCCGAGTTCGATCTGGCTGACCTCGTCCAGCCGCGCAAGCTGTTTGGCGTTCAGCGACCATTTGAGGCATCCCATATTGTCCTGGAATTGCGGCAGCTTTCGCGCACCGAGTATCGGGATCGTGTTTTTGGCCCGCAGCCAATTCAAGGCAACCTGCGCCGGCGATTTGCGAGTAGATCGCGCGATCTTGACCACCGTCGCCGCGATGGCTTTGTTCCGCTCCGTTGGCCGCGCAAACTGCGGCGTCTGGTCGAGCCGCTTTTGCTCCTTCGATTTGCGGGAATACTTCCCCGTGAGCCAGCCGCCCGCCAACGGCGACCACGGCGTCACCGTCAGCCCCAACGCCTCGGCCATCGGCAACAGCTCGCGTTCCGGCGTCCGCTCAATGAGATTGTATTCGATTTGCAGCGCCGCAAACGGCGTCCACCCGCGCCATTCCGCCAGCGTGTTCGCCCGCGCCACCCACCACGCCGGCGCGTCGGAAATGCCGATGTACAACACCTTGCCCGCGCGCACCAAATCGTCAAACGCCCGCATGACCTCCTCGACCGGCGTGAATTCGTCCCACGCGTGCATCCAATACAGGTCGACGTAATCCGTCCCCAGCCGCTTCAGGCTGCCCTCGAGCGCCTGCGCCATGTTCTTGCGATGATTGCCGCCCGCGTTCGGGTCGCCGCGCCGCTGGTTGAACGAGTACTTCGTCGCCACCACATACCGCTCCCGCTCGGAGCCGATGAATTCGCCGACCATCTTCTCGCTGGTGCCGTTCGTATACCCGTCCGCCGTATCGAGGAAATTGCCGCCCGCCTCGACGAACGCGTCAAAGATGGCCCGCGATTCTTCCTGGTTCGCGCCCCAGCCCCAATCCTCGCCAAACGTCATCGTGCCCAGACATAGTTCCGATACCCGCAGCCCCGATTTGCCCAGCAGTCTGTAATTCATTCCATCGCCCTCCGAAATACTTGTCCGCCATTTTCGGAAAAAGTCCAGTCGCTCGCCGCAACTTGTTTCGGCCATTGGCCGTCGCCCTTTTGATTTGTTTCGCGCGCCCGCGCGCGGTACGCTTTGCCCTCGCAATGAAGACTTCCAATGAACTCGAACACGCGGCGGGTCAACAAGTCGCCGCGTTAATGGCCGCCGCGGCGCGCACTGCCCCGAAAACACGCGGCATTGACAACATCAAAACCATCGCGATCGACGACGAGCCAACCAGGCAAAAGCTCGTCGCCAAAATGCGCGAGATCGCCGAGAAGGAACAACGGCCCAGTGTCGCCCGCGACGCTGGCAACATCGAGAACTCGCCCGCCATGTTGGTCATTGGCGTCGAGTCGAACCAGGCCGACCTGAACTGCGGGTTCTGCGGCAAGCCGTCCTGTGAAGAGCTGAAGGAAGCCGGCGGCGTCTGCGCGTTCAATTCCATCGATCTCGGCATCGCCACGGCCTCCGCCGCGGAACTGGCCGGTCGATTCCACATCGATAACCGCGTGATGTTTTCCGTCGGCCGCGCCTGCCTCGACCTGAAACTGTTCGGACCCAAAGTGAAACAGGCGCTCGGCATTCCGTTGAGCGTCACGGGCAAGAGTCCGTTCTTCGACCGGCAAAAGTAGCATGCCCCACCGATTCCTCAGCATCGACGAGGTCGCGGAGTATCTGCACATGACCTCCGCCGACATCGAGCAGCGGGTGAAGGACCGCGACATCCCCTTCCATAGACGCGGCGAGCGCGTCGTCTTTCGCAAGGGCGAAATCGATCAGTGGGCCTCGCAACGGATCCTCGGATTTACCTCCCAGCGGCTGGCCGCGTATCACCAGAAATCCACGCGTCACACACAGAAGGTGCTGACCCAGGCCGCGATCCTGCCGGACATGCTCGAAGCGGGCGCTGTCGCCTCGGCCATGTCATCGAAGACCAAAGCCTCCGTCCTGCGCGATCTGGTCGCCCTCGCGGAAAAAACCGGCCAGGTGAACGATCCCAAAGCCCTCTTGGCCAGCCTGCAAGCGCGCGAGGAGTTATGTTCCACGGCCATCCCGGGCGGGTTCGCGCTGCCGCATCCGCGGTTCCACGAACAGTACCTGTTCGAGACTTCGTTTCTCGTCGTCGGCCGACCGATTCAGGAAATCCATTTCGGCGCGCCCGACGGCACGCCCACGCGCCTGTTCTTCCTGATTTGCTGTCAGGATGACCGGCTCCATCTGCACACCCTGGCCCGGCTTTGCCTCATCGCCCTGAACGCCAAAACCGTCGATGCCCTCCTCGCCGCGCCCGACCCCCACACCATCCGCGCCATCCTCCTCACCGCCGAACAACAAATCCTCGCCGATCAAAAGACCAGTTCGTAAGACATCCTCTGGAAGATTCTGGGGCTCGGCCACACTGAATATGGCTTGTAGGTGAAACGCCGCCAAGTTAGACTTGCCGCTACAGTATGCCCCCGACGGGAGTCAGGTTCGTGGCCGTCAGTGTGTCGGCCTTGCTGACTGCAGCGTCGTCACTTCGCGCAGCAGAATCCCCGAGTAATTCTGTACAGAGAATTGTTGCCGACGCATTCGCGCAGGCGTCCCTCGATCACTCCACCATAAAGACAGCCGGACTTTATCAGGCTAGACGCGCCGACACCCCACCTATTGAGCTGCGACCATGGTCCTTCGTACTTGGCTTCGACGACAAATCACTCAACCGTTCTGATGCCTTGGAAGACCTGATCAAACGAATCACAGCACTGACGCCAAGCAACAGCTCAGATTGTGTGGCGAGCTATTGTCAGTTTGCTAAACGCTTCCTTAGCGATGATCGAGCGGGCTATCGCGCTATTGCCTGCGAGTTCCTCGGCCATTTTCCGACTGAAATGGCAGAGCAGGGCTCGATCCCGCAAGTGGGAAACCTACTTGACGACGATGCCCTTGCATTCAAGGGAATGCATGAGACCCCGGTGCAATCGGGCCTTTTTACTTGCAGGGAAGTCGGAATAGGAGTGACAGTTGGTGACATCGCCAGGGCGGCCTTGGAGGCATCGACTGGCATCCGGTTCTCAAATCGGGAGAAGTTCTTGGCTTGGTGGGGGAATAACGCCGCCTTCCAGGAGCGCATTTGGTACTGGGCAGTTCGTTGGCGCATCCCTGACCCATCCGACGACTTAGGATTGCTCGAGAAAATTGAGCCACGCCAAGCATTGAAGGTCATGTTGCTGGTGGACAATGGCTCAGCATTGCTCGCCGAATCAGGCGTGCCGCCGTCTGATCTGAGCTCCTGGATGTGCCATTCGCCCAACAAAGAAGCCATCGCGGAATTCGTGCGTCGGAACAACTTGAGGCAAACGCTGCTTGACTTGCTTTCTGGTTCCGCTGTTTGGCCTGAGTTGCAGATTGACCAATACTCGAGAATGGACTTCGTAAACAAAGTTAGTGAGTTGTCCACAGGAGTTTTCGAGCAAGCCGACGCCAAGACGCTCGAGGGAATTCTAGATAGTGGAGGGGGACTGGTCGCCCAGGAACCCCGACAGCAAGCGACAATTGCGCTGCTCGCCGCGCACCTTGATCCTGAGCGGTACGACGAGATCGTCATATCGCGGCTAAAACGAAACCCGGAACAAGCGGCACTTGCTGTCGATGCGGTTCAGAGAACGGGCATGGAGCATTGGGAGTTGATCAAGACTGCATTTGCTCGCTCACGCGTATACGAACAGGCAACGATCATCGATGCCTTGGGGACGCTCAAAGATTCAACGCCCCGTAAAGCCTTGGGAGAATTGATGGAATCGCAGGATTTTACGGCCCATCTGGACCAAAGGGGCTGGCCGAACCGCAACGACACCGAGCGGTTGTTGCGAGCCTACGTCGGGGCCGCACAAGCGCTGAACCACGGACAACCGGTTGTGGATAACGATTTGCTGGACAAGGCATGCTTCACTCGCCCCTTCAAGGTGGAGTACGATGAGGTGATGAAACAGCACGACGCCAACGTGCCTGCAGCCCGCTCTCAAGCGCTGGAAGAACTTCGGCAGTTCTTCTCGCAGTGAAGCGCAGAAGTGACCACCTTGGGACGTGTTAGCGGCTATGCCTTCGTGTAAACTTCGCTGCCGGCGCGTTTGAACTCCTTCGACTTCTCTTCCATCCCCTTCTTGAGGGCTTCGGATTCGGCGATCCCCTGCTCGGCGGCGTATTTTCGCACGTCTTCGGTGATCTTCATGGAACAGAAGTGCGGACCGCACATGCTGCAGAAATGTGCGAGCTTGGCGCCTTCCGCCGGTAACGTTTCATCGTGGAACTCGCGGGCCGTGTCGGGATCGAGGGACAGATTGAACTGATCTTCCCAGCGGAACTCGAATCGGGCTTTGCTCAGCGCGTCGTCCCGCAACTTCGCCCCGGGATGACCCTTCGCCAAATCCGCCGCGTGCGCCGCGATCTTGTAGGCGATGACGCCATCTTTCACGTCCTTCTTGTTCGGCAGGCCGAGATGTTCCTTGGGCGTGACGTAACACAGCATCGCGCAGCCGTACCAGCCGATCATCGCCGCGCCGATGGCGCTGGTGATGTGGTCGTAGCCCGGCGCGATATCGGTCGTCAGCGGCCCGAGCGTGTAGAACGGCGCTTCGTCGCACCATTCGAGCTGCTTGTCCATGTTCTCCTTGATCAGATGCATCGGAATATGGCCCGGGCCTTCGTTCATGACCTGCACGCCGTATTCCCAGGCGATCTTCGTCAGTTCGCCCTGCGTCTTTAACTCGGCAAACTGCGCCTCGTCATTGGCATCGGCAATCGATCCCGGCCGCAGCCCGTCGCCGAGCGAGAAGCTCACATCGTAGGCCGCCATGATCTCGCAAATCTCCCGGAATCGCGTGTAAAGGAAACTCTCCTGGTGATGCGCGAGACACCACTTGGCCATGATCGACCCGCCCCGGCTGACGATCCCCGTGACGCGGTTGGCCGTCAGCGGGATGTAGCGCAACAGCACGCCCGCGTGGACCGTAAAATAATCCACGCCCTGCTCGCATTGCTCGATCAACGTGTCGCGATAGACTTCCCAGGTCAGTTCTTCGGCTTTGCCGTCGACCTTCTCGAGCGCCTGGTAGATCGGCACCGTGCCAATCGGGACCGGCGAATTCCGCAGAATCCACTCCCGCGTCTCGTGGATGTTCTTGCCCGTCGACAAATCCATCACCGTGTCCGCGCCCCACTTCGTCGCCCACCGCATCTTCTCGACCTCCTCCTCGATGCTCGACGCCACGGCGCTGTTGCCGATGTTGGCGTTGATTTTCACGAGGAAGTTCCGCCCGATGATCATCGGCTCGGATTCGGGATGATTGATGTTGGCGGGAACGATCGCCCGACCTCGCGCCACTTCGCTGCGGACGAACTCGGGTTCGAGTCCCTCCCGAATCGCGATGAATTCCATCTCCGGCGTGACGATTCCCTGCCGCGCATACTGAAGCTGCGTCACCGCCCTTCCCGCCTTCGCCCGCAATGGCCTGCGGCGCAGTCCCTCGGGAATCTCGCGGTCGCTTCGACCCGCAATCGGCTTGTACGAGGACTTCGTCTCCTGCACATCTCCACGTCCAAGAATCCAATCCTGTCGCAGCGCCGGCAGCCCGCGCTCCACATCTCCGTGAAACTCCGGATCGCCCCAGAGGCCGCTCGTGTCATACACGCGAACCGGCGCGTTCGCTTCGACGCGCCCCGTGTGACTTACCGTCGGCGACAATTCAATTTCGCGAAACGGCACGCGAACGTCCTTGTGCCGCTGGCCGGCGACGTACACCTTCTTCGATTTCGGCAGCACGTCCGTGCTGTGTGCTTCGTTCATCCCATTCTTCGGTGCGATCATGTTTGCCTCCCAAAAACAAAAAGCCGATTCCTGCTTCCAGGAGTCGGCTTCGCAACGTGTTTCCCTACGCCAGCATTACCTGGGTCAGGTTCCATGGGTCTCCCGCCTCGTGCGGGATCTCAGCCTCGAAGGGCTCCCCAAACGAATCTGCTCATTAAATTGTCAATTGAACGACCGCCCACAGCCGCACGACGAATGCACGTTCGGGTTCTTGATCTTGAATCCCGAACCCTGCAGGCCGTCCACGTAATCGATCTCGCTGCCCTTGAGAAAGCTCATGCTCATGGGATCGATCACCACCTCGACGCCATCCTGCGCCACCACCTCGTCGTCGGCCTTCTTCTCATCGAACGCCATGCCGTATTCCATGCCCGAGCAACCGCCCGCGTCCACATAGACGCGCAAGGGCTTGCCACTCACGCCTTGATCCGCCAGCAACGTCTTGATGTGCTTCGTCGCACTTTCCGTCAATGTAATCATATTCGTCACCACCAAACTGCCACTCCACTGTAGCAAGCTCGTGACCCGCTGTCAAACTCGGTCAAGTCTAGGCAGCGTGCTAATTTGAACTATATGCCTGCACGTAAATCCAGATCGTTCCGACAGCAAATGGCAGGATGGATGCCGCCGCCCCGCCGTATAAGAGAAGCGGATGTTCAGAACGCTGATAGCCCTCACCTACGATCAGAGTAATACCAAGAATCGGCAATACGATGGGCAAGGTAAAACTGAGGGCCCGAAACGGCTCAATATACAAGCCCATTCGATCTCCGAACAACGAAACGAGGACGACAACGAACCACAGCACCACGAGGAGAAGGATTGCAGCGACTTGGGTTCTCAGCTTGAATCGCACGCTCAACAACCCCTCCTTTCACTCAATCACCACGCCGCCGTAACCGACCACGCGCGCGAAATCGCCGCTCACATCGCCGCTGGTCCGATACTCCAGCAGTTCGGCGTGCCTGGCGCCGAGCTCCTTCGCGGCGCACAGCACAACGTAGGTCGCCGCCACGCCGCACATAGATACTTCCGCCTCGATCACGCGATTCATGAGCACCTCGGGATCAAGATTCACAACCGCGTCGAGGACCAGCTTGTCCTTGGTGTGCGAGACTTCCTGGTCTTCGTAGTGATTCAGGTCCGTCGATGCGACGAGCAACACGGGTTTGCCGTATTCCCGAACGGTCTCCGCAATGGCCGCGCCGATTTCGCGAAGTTCGCGCCGCCCGCCCGCTTCCGGCCAGCCGCCGCCGATCAACAACGGCACGATGTGAACGTTGGGATTGGCGCGCAGCAGCATCGGCAATTGGACTTCCAGGGAATGTTCCGTCGAATGAGCGCGGGGGTCTTCGGCCAGCAAATCGCAGTCGTCGAGAAGCGACGAGGCCAGGGGTTCGGCGACCGGCACATCGCCGATCGGCGTGCGCCACGTTCCCGAACTGTAAACGGCGTAGCGGCTCCCGATGCCGTGGTGATTCGGCCCGACGAGAATCACGCGGTCGGGGATTTGCACGCTCGAGTACACCACGCCCGCGGTGTGACCTGAATACATCCATCCCGCGTGCGGACAGACCACCGCGATGGCTTTCCGCCCCGAAGCCGCAGGACGCACCAATCGGTCCAGCTCCGCCTCCACCTCGGGCGCCACTCCCGGATAGAACTGCCCGGCTACTGCCGGCGGACGTACCATGAACTCCCTTTCCGGCCACCACAACCACACTCTGTCACCTGACAACCGCCTGCCAAACCGAACCAGCTTACATTACCACCGCGCGGATTGATTCTGCAAGGACACTCAACACCCGATCGATCTGCTGGTCGCTCAGGCAATACGGTGGCATGAGGACGATGCTGTTGCCGATCGGACGCGTCAGCACGCCGCGCTGCCGCATTTCCGCGCACACCTTGATTCCGATCTTCTCGGCCAACGGATATGGCGTCTTCGTCGCGACATCCTGGAACAACTCGACCGCGCCAATCGCCCCGATATGCCGCACCTCGCCGACGTGTGGCAGCGCGTGAAGTCCTTCCAGACCGGCGCGCAACCGCGCGCACTTCGGTTGGAGTTTCGCAAGCGTCTGCTCGTCTTCAAAGATCCGCAGATTGGCCAGCGCCGCCGCGCAGCCGAGCTGGTTGCCCGTGTAGCTGTGTCCGTGGAAGAACGTCTTGAACTCGCTGTAATCGCCGAGGAACGCGCCGAACACGTCTTCCGTTGTCAGCGTCGCGGCCAGCGGCAGATAACCGCCGGTCAGCCCCTTCGCCACCGCCATCAAGTCGGGCGTGACCCCTTCCTGTTCGCAGGCAAACATCGTTCCCGTCCGCCCGAAACCGGTCATGACTTCATCCGCAATCAGCAACGCTCCATGCTCGGTGCAGAGGCGTCGCAATTCTGCCAGCAGTCCGGGCCGCCACAGTCTCATTCCCGCCGCGCCCTGCACGAGCGGTTCGATGACGACACCGGCGACCGCGCTGCCGTGCTCACGCATCAGATCCGTCAGCCGCGACACGTCGTTGGCGCGGATCACGTCGAACAGCAGGGGCCGGAACGCCGCGTGAAACAGATCGATCCCGCCAACACTGACCGACCCGAGCGTGTCGCCGTGGTAGGCGTCGGCGAACGCGACGAACCTGGTGCGCCCGGGCTGCTTCCGGTGCTGCCAGTATTGCAGCGCCATTTTGATCGCCACTTCCATCGCCGTCGAGCCATCGTCGGAATAGAACACGCGCGTCAGCCCGGCGGGAGCGATCTGAATCAGTTTCTCGGCCAGACGGATTGCCGGTTCATTCGACAGCCCGAGAAACGACGAGTGCGCGATGTGATCCAGTTGGTCTTTGATGGCCTGGGTGATCTTCGGATGCTGATGGCCGTGCAGATTCGTCCAGATCGACGAATTCGCGTCCAGATACTCGCGTCCCTTCACGTCCCGCAAAACCGCGCCCTGCCCCGACTCGACGATCACGGGTTCTTCCGCCGTCCAGTCGCGCATCTGCGTGAACGGATGCCAGAGATAACGATGGTCCAAATCTCGTAGGAGCGATTTGCAATCGCGATCCGGTCGATTCGTCATTAGCGCACACCCTCCAGCCACGCCCAGTCGATTTCCTTCTCATACTCCGGATGCGCGCTTGAAAACCGGTATTCCGTTGCCGAGTTGGCCAATCGTGCACGAACCGGATTCTCGTGCATGTATTGGAGCCGCTTCTCAAAGTCCTCTCGATCCCGCAGCAGGTGGTCGTGATAGCCGGTCTGCCACAAGGGTCCTTCCAACTGCGTTTGTTCGTGGATTTTCCGACTCGTGTACCCCTTCAGCGACTTCATGATGTCTGCCAGCGTTGCGACAGGAACATCCGCATCATGTGCCTTCTTTTCCGCCGCCTCGTGGGAGCGACATTCCTGTCGCGACCGGAGTGCGAAGGCCACGTGCAGATGATCCGGCATGACGACGAACCCCAGAAGACGAATTCGGCCCTGATCCCGAAGCCAGCGCAGAGCGTCAATCACAACTTGTGCCGTGTCCGGATTTGCAAGAACTGGCTTTCGGATAGCAAGACAGGTTGTAATGAAATAGCATTCCCCAGGAATCGAGGACCTGTTTCTCCTCAAGTCGGCAGAGTGCGGCAGTCGCGACAGGAATGTCGCTCCCACGGACTGAAGGCAGGTAAGGAACTGTCGGATATCATCTTCTGTGTGCGCGGCGGTGACGGTGACGCGCAGGCGGGCTTTGCCCTTCGGGACCGTGGGGAATCGGATGGCGGGAACGAATATCCCCCGCTCGAACAACCGGCCCGAGATGTCAACCGCCGCCTTCTCGTCGCCGATGACAATGGGAATGATCGGGCTGCGCGACTCGTTCTGGACGCCGAGCGCCGACAAGCCGTTCTTCATCTCGCTGACATTTCGCCAGAGCCGATCTCGCCGCTCCTGGCCGGCGCTGCTCATCACAAGCTCTACCGCTGCTGCGGCCGCCGCGCAGACTGCCGGCGGCAACGCCGTCGAATAGATCAGGCTCCGCGCGCGGTTTCGCAGGAAATCGATGAGCATTTGCGAGCCCACGACGAAACCGCCCCCGCAACCCAGCGCCTTGCTCAACGTCCCGAGCGTGACATCGATCTTATCCTCCACGCCTGCCGCCTCGGCAATCCCGCGGCGGTTCTTGGCGTACAAACCCGTGGCATGCGCCTCGTCAATCATCAGCCACGCGCTGTACTTCTCCTTCAATTCGACGATTTCCGCTAGCGGCGCGAGGTCGCCGTCCATCGAAAACACAGTCTCGGTAACAATGAACTTCCGGCGAAACGAAGTGCTCTGTTCGAGCACGGCTTCGAGTTTCTTGAGGTTCTTGTGGGGATAGACCCGAATCGTCGCCCCGCTCTGCCGCGCCCCGTCGATGATGCTGGCGTGATCCAGTTTGTCGAGAATGACCACGTCGCCTTCGCCGACCAACGCGGTGATTGTGCCGACGTTGGCCGCATAACCGCTGCTGAAAACGATCGCCGCTTCCTTCGCCTTGAACGCCGCGAGTGTGCGTTCCAACTCGTCGTATGGTTGCAGATTCCCGCAGACGAGACGCGAGGCGCCGGCTCCGACGCCGTATCTCGCAATCGCATCCGACGCCGCCTGTTTCAGCACGGGATCGCTCGCCAGCCCCAGATAGTCGTTACTCGAGAAATTCAGGAACTCGCGAGCGTCGATCCGGATGCGGGGACCTTGCGCAGATGTCACGATCCGCAGAGAACGGTACAGGCCGTCCGCGCGGGCCTTATCGAGCTCCGCGCCGAGTTGGTCAGGGAGACTTGACATTCACCGTGGAAAAATCGGCCGGCGTGGCAGGGCCCGGTTGATAGATCACCACCGCATGCGGATCGACGCGGTACCGCAGCCCGGCGCCTTCGGTGACGTATTTCAGCGCGTCCGCCAGCGGAACGCTGTGCAGGTTCAACGTGACCTTCGCGGACTTGGCGCCGTCCGGCGCCTCCCAGACGATGTTCATCGGAGTCGCCGCACCCAACGCCTTCTGGCCCTCGGCCTGCAACACCTCGATGACATCTCCCACGGCCGCATCACGGACATTCACCTCGGGAATGATCGTTTCCTCCAACGTCAGCCTCAGTGACGTCGACGGAGAATGCTGATGCTTCGCGTCCTCGATTTCCGCCAGCAGCCGTTTGGCATCGGGATCGCCTGGATTCTTCTGCAGTATCTGCATGCAGCGCGCCTCGGCTTGATCGAGCTGGCCCGACTGCTCGAGGTAGATCACTGCCTGCGCGTCGGGACGCTGGATTGCGTTGGTCGACGCCGCGTCCGTCTGGGCCATCGACACCCGTGCAAGGATCATCAGGCTCATCAGCGCTACAAGACCGGCCGATATGGCTGTGGATTTATTTCGTTTCATCGACGATCACCTCGCCTCCGACCATCGAAAAGCTCACTTCCTTGTCCGCGTACACGATCGCCTCGAACGGATCGCCACCCGCGCCATCCAACGGAGCCGCGATCAGGTCCGCCCAAGCGCCGACGCCGATATGCCCCAACTTGTCGGGAAGATTCAACGCCCTGGCGCCATTGACCGTGGCCAGCGTCAGGAATTCCTCGGCCGACATCCGCGGGAACATGTGCCCCAGCGTCTGCATTTCGCTCAACATGCTCAGCGTATCATTACTGGCCATGCTGTCCGTCCCGAGACAGGCATTGATCCGGTGCTCTTTCCACGTATTCAGGTGCGGCATGCCCCGTCCGAAGAACCGGTGCGACTTGGGGCAATGTACCACATGCGTGCCGCTCTGCTTCAACAAACCCACGTCGACCGGCGTGAGGTAGTTGGCGTGCGCGACGAGACAATTCGGTCCGAGCACGCCGTACTCGGACATCAGTTGAGTCGGTCCCACCCGTTTGCAATCGGACATGTCGCGCCCCAGCCGCATGAAATAGTCGTACATCTGGCCGGTGCCGCGCCGGAGCATATCATCTTCCTCCTCCGACTCGGCCAGATGGGTCGTCAACGGGATGTTCCGCGCGCGGGCGTACTGGCCGCACAGCCGGTACAGATCCGCCGTCGCCGTGTACAGCGCGTGCGGGGAAAACCCGAACCCACCCCGGGGAACGGAATGGGCCGCGATGAACTCCAGCATTTGCGCCGCGATTTCCCGTGCGCCCTCGGACCGGTTGAAATCGATCATTTCCAGGCACCACCACACCCGCAGTCGCGGCGGCGGAAGCTGATCGATGAACCTCGGGAACGATTCGATGTTGATCACCGTCGTGGTGCCCGACCGCATCAGCATGTCCAGACCCATCTCAATGCCGCCGAGATATTCCTTTTCGGGGTGGAGTTGCTTCGCGGCGACCAGTTGGACAAGCCATTCCGTGAAACTCCCGCGCCATTCGACCTCGCCGCGCAGGCGGGTGTAATCGAGGTGGCAATGGGCGTTGATCAACCCCGGCGCCAGCGCGCGCTCGCCCAGGTCGCGGATTTCGCCCCCGTGTGCCGCGCGGACGTCGGCGGTCTTGCCGACCGCCACGATCGTGTCGCCCTCGATGGCGACGGCGCCGTCTTCGATCGGCGGCTGGTCCATCGGCAATACATACTTCGCTCGCAAGATCATAGGGTCACTCAACCTTGTCACAGGGGATTCGGATTCGTTCGATGGAGCGGGCGCGACCGGTGGCTTCATCCACCTCAACAATCACGCCGCACAACGCGACATTACCTTCCGCGACCTCCATCTTCTGCGGCATCTGGGTGAGGAACCGCCGCAGCACGGCGCCCACGTCCCGGCCCAGCACCGAATCATGCGGCCCGCACATACCGGCATCGGAAAGATACGCCGTGCCGTTGGGCAAAACGCATTCATCGGCGGTTGCCACGTGCGTATGCGTTCCAATCACCGCGCTGACTTTCCCATCCAGGAACCGACCCATGGCGATTTTCTCGCTGGTGGCTTCCGCATGCAAGTCCACAAGGATGATTTTCGTCTGGGTGAGCAGCCGCGCGATCTCGGCCTCGGCGGCGCGAAACGGGCAATCCGTGTTGGGCATGAATACCCGGCCAATCACGTTCACCACGCCGACGGGCGGCAATCCATCCAGCCGCACCACCGTTGATCCCCGGCCCGGCGCCGATGGCGGAAAGTTCAACGGACGCAACAGCCGCGGCTCGCGTTCGATGACCTCATACACTTCCTTTTGGTCCCAGATGTGGTCGCCGGAAGTGATAACATCCACGCCGCTGGTGAGCAACGCGTCCACCGTCGCCGCTGTCAGTCCCGCGCCGTGAGCGCTGTTCTCGCCGTTGGCGATGACAAAATCGATGTCTCGCTCTTCGCGCAGGCGCGGCACGATCGTCGCCACCGCCCGCCGTCCGGGCTTGCCCACCACATCGCCAATAAAAAGAATCCTCACGATGAATGACTAATGCCTGATTCCGAATGACTAGGGAAGCACGATTTCTCTCGGGCCTCCGGGAGCACCGGCCGATTGCCGCGAGAATGATCCCTTGCCTTTCCTCCTCCGGTCACTTCGCGTACTCCACGGCGCGTGTTTCACGAACCACGATGACCTTGATCTGGCCCGGGTACTGCAATTCCTGTTCGATCTTCTTGCTGATGTTCCGTGCCATCTGAACGGCTTCGTCATCGGTAACGGAATTCGGCTGCACGAACACGCGAATCTCGCGGCCCGCCTGGAGCGCGTAGCTCTTGTCGACCCCCGGGAAGGCGTTGGCCACGGTTTCCAGTTTCTCGAGGCGTTGCAGGTACAATTCCATGCTCTCGCTGCGGGCGCCGGGCCGGGACGCGCTGATGGCGTCCGCCGCGCTGGCCAGGACGCCGTACGTCGTGAGCGGTTCGACCTCGTGGTGGTGACAGGCCACTCCCTGCCAGACCTCTTCGGGTTCGCCGTACTTCTTGAGCAGTTCCGCGCCGATCTTGGCATGAGAGCCTTCGACTTCATGATCGACCGCCTTACCGATGTCATGAAACAAGCCCACGCGCTTGGCGATCTGCTGGTTGAGACCGAGCTCCGCCGCCATCATCCCCTCGATCTCGGCGACCTCCACGGAATGATCGAGCACGTTCTGGGCAAAACTGTGACGGAACCGGAGCCGCCCGAGCAACCGGGTCACTTCGGGATGCACCTTCTGCACCCCGACATGCACCACCGCCTCCTCGCCCGCCTTGTGAATCAGCCCGTTCAGTTCTTCGCGCACTTTGGCGACCTCCTCCTCGATGCGGGCCGGGTTGATCCGTCCGTCGGCGATCAGGCGCTCCAGCGTCTGCCGGGCCAGCTCACGACGCACCGGGTCGAACCCGCTCAGCACCACTGCCTGTGGCGTGTCATCGATGAGCACGTTGATTCCCGTGGCGGCCTCGAACGCGCGAATGTTCCGGCCCTCGCGGCCGATGATGCGGCCCTTCATTTCCTCGCTCGGCAGCGCAATCGTACAACTGGTTGCCGTTTGCACGTAGCTCGACGCGCAGCGCTCGATGGCGATGGTGATCGTCCGCCTGGCCTCGCGATCGCCCTGTTCCTTGGCGTCCTCGATGATCCGGCGCGTCATCGCGGCGGCCTCGGTGCGAACGTCTTCCTGCAATTGTTGGATCAGCCGCCTTCGCGCTTCCTCCGCGCTGAGACCGGCGACCCGTTCCAGCTCGCGCTGGGTCAGCTTCTTCAGGTCGTCGATCTCGGTCTGAATCTTGTGCAGTTCCTTCTCGCGCTCGACAACCGCCACTTCTTTTCGGGACACCTCGTCCGTCTTGCGGTCCAGCAAATCCGCCTTGCGGTCCAAGTTGGACTCGCGTTGCATGATTCGCTTTTCCATGTCCAACAGTTCCTGCCTTCGTTCCTTATTCTCCTTTTCAAACTGCTCGCGTGCTTGAAACGTCTCTTCCTGCGCTTTCATCCGCGCTTCGCGAAGCGTTTCGTCCGCTTCCTTCCGCGCGGTCTCAATGATCCCACCGGCCATTTTGGTGTCGGCTTTCACTTTGCGCTGGCTCAAGAACCAGCCGAGCACAACGCCGACGACAAGGGCGATGAGATCGAATATGATTGGATAGGTCATTTTCGGTTACCCTTGAGGTTGACCACTCGGGTTTCGGTCACAATGAAGTCCATCCGCATGTCATGCGTCTCCGCCGGGACTTCATCCAGTAATTGGAAATCGAAAGCCAGGGCGATCTTCACGCCGCCAGTCTGCCGCAACAGACGGTCGAAGTGACCCAGCCCGCGGCCCAATCGATTTCCGGTTTCATCGAACGCCAGCCCGGGCACCAGCGCAATGCCAATCGGATCGAGCACTGCCGGTCTCATGGCCTCGGGCCTGGGTTCTAGAATTCCAAATTTGCCTGTCATCAGGTCGCCATCAAAATCACCGATTTCCGAAACGACATAGGTCCGTTGCGCTTCGTCGAACCGTGGCACGCACACATGTCGGCCCATGGCCAACAGTTGACGGATCAGGCCGTGCGTATCGACTTCAGCTCCCGTGGACACATAGCTCAACAGTCGTCTGGCGCCGGAGAATTCGCGCACCACGGACAATCTCTCCCAGATGGCCGCGCTCTTGGCCCGCGCCTCCGCCGGGCTCTGGCTGGCCAGGCGCGCGCGCATCCGTTCGCGCAGGGCTATTTTTTTCTGAGCAGCGCTTTCCATTTCTCCATTCGCTCGCGCACCTTGAGTTCGAAGCCCTGATCGCCCGGTTCGTAATACTTGCGATGTTCGGGCAGGTGATCCTGTTCAACGATGTGTCCTTCAAAATCATGGGCGTACTTGTAGCCTTCGCCGTGGCCGAGCCGGGTGGCTCCCTTGTAATGCGTGTCCTTGAGATGTTGGGGGACTTCCAGGGTCCGCCCCTGCTCCACGTCGGCCTTGGCGCTCCAGATTCCCTTTGCGCTGGCGTTGGACTTGGGCGCGGTCGCGCAATACACCGTGGCCTCCGCCAACGGCAACTCGCCTTCGGGCCAGCCGATGAATTCCACGGCGTGATGGGCCGCCACCGATACGACCAATGCCTGCGGATCCGCCAGCCCGATGTCTTCCGCCGCCAGAATCACGATGCGTCGCGCGATGAAGCGCGGATCTTCTCCCGCAACGACCATTTTCGCCAGCCAGTACAACGCCGCATCCGGATCGCTGCCGCGCATCGATTTGATGAACGCCGAGATCGTATCGTAATGCTCGTCCTCATCGGCGTCGTACACCACGGCCTTCTTCTGGATGGATTCCTCGGCGACTTCTTTCGTGACGTGACCGGAGGGCGTCGTGAGCACGCCGATCTCGAGCGAGTTGAGCGCCTTGCGCGCGTCGCCGTCGCAGGCGGTCGCCAGAAAATCCAGCGCCGCGGGGTCGACCTTGACCTTCTGACCGCCGAGGCCGCGCTCTTTATCCGTCAGCGCCCGCTGGAGCAGCTCTCTGATGTCGGCCGGCGTGAGCGGCTTGAGCTGGAAAATCTGCGAGCGCGAGACCAGCGGCGAATTCACGTAGAACATCGGGTTGTGCGTCGTCGCGCCGATCAAGCGGACGGTGCCGTTTTCCACGTCGGGCAGGAGCACGTCCTGTTGCGCTTTGTTGAACCGGTGAATTTCGTCGATGAACAGGATCGTGCGCTGGCCTGTATTGGCCAGACGGTTGGCAGCGGTGGCGATCACGCGGCGAATATCGGCGACATTCGAATCCACGCCGCTGAGACGTTCAAACTTGCTCTTGGTGGCGTTGGCGATGACCTGGGCCAGCGATGTTTTGCCCGTTCCCGGCGGGCCGTACAGAATGATCGAGCTGATGCGGTCGGCCTTGATCGCGCGCCAGAGCAGTTTGCCTTCTCCGAGGATGTGGCGTTGCCCGACGAAATCCTCCAGTGTGCGTGGCCGCATGCGCGTGGCCAGCGGAGCGGGTGTGGACATGGCGCTGGCGTCCGCCGCTGCGGCGTGTTTCGGAGACTGATTGGAAAACAGGTTGTCGGTCACGGCGACCCTTCTGGCTCCGGCGATCAAGACGGAGTCGGCTCGCGTTGTGTGAGTCTCGTGAGATCGGCAGCGTTGACCTGCGTGAGCCCGAACGCTTCACGCGGCGGGGTGAAAAAGAAATACCCCACCGTAATGCCGTTTCAACGACATCTTTGAACCCCTCGATAACTGGGGTGCTCTGTCTGCGGGTTCCTGCTTCCTATGTAGGCACGCAGTCCGCCGCGGAACTCCGAGCTCCGTCACTGACGGTGTTGGCTCAAAGAATCTTCGTTTCTCACGAACATGGCAGGGTATTTCAAAACTCTTGCTCTGGCAAAGAACACCGGCGACCACAATCGCCTGCTGAACCCCTTTGTAACCCGTTGCATCGTCGATTTCAAGAATATTCCACTCATTTTCATGGTCACCGCTCAATAACCCCGCGCATGTTGCGTCAACTCTCGCGGATCTCACACTTCAATGTCTGCACCAATGAACGTTTCAACTGTTCATGCGCCCCGTTGACCTCGGCGTCGGTCAGAGTCCTGTCCGCCGCGCGGAACGTCAACGAGTACGCCATTGATTTCTTACCCGTCGCTATCGAGCTGCCTCGATATATATCAAAAAGTTCCACTCGTTCCAAGGTTTTATTTCGAGCTTTTTCGATCGCCGCGACGATGTCGGCGTGCGTCTGGTTCTCATCCACCACCAGCGCCACATCCCGTACCACCGCGGGAAACTTGGCAAGCTCGCGGAAGGTCGTTTCCCGCCTCGCGCTGCTCAACAACGGCTCCAGTTCGAGTTCGGCGACGTACGCGGGGTCCCGCAGGTCAAATCGTTTCGCTTGGGCCGGGGAAATCTGGCGGATGCCCGCCGTGTCGATCACAACGCCGATGGCCTCTCCGAGGTCCTCCAAGGCACCCTTCAGATCGTAATAATCCAGCATCGCTTCCCGCTGAGCCGTTTCCCACGCGTCCGGCTGCCGACGTCCCGTGACCGCCAGCGCGAGATGCAACGATTCCTTCCCGTCGGCGGCGAACACCCGGCCAATTTCAAACAGCTTCACGTCATACTGATGCCGCGAGACGTTGGTCCGCAGATTGGCGAGCAACCCGGGCGCGAGCGAATGGCGGAGCGCCTGCTGGTCCGCGCTGAGCGGGTTCTGCAGTTTCAACTCACCGTCGCCCACCAGCGTTTGGTTCTGCGCCTCGTGAAATCCGAGCGAGGTCAACACCTGCCGCACCCGCGCTATTGAATCCCATTTCGCGTCGAACTCCGAGACCGCCGGCGTGGATGGCTGCATCTTCGCGGGGATCTTCTCGACGCCGTGAATCCGGCACACCTCCTCGATCAGGTCGACCTCGCGTTCGAGGTCGACGCGGAAGGTCGGGATCTCGACCTCGCAGGATTGGGCGTCGGACGCGACAACCTGCAGTGTAAGCCCGCCAAAGATCTTCTTGACGGTCTCCGGTGGAACGATAATGCCGAGCAGGCGATTCACCTGCGCGTACCGGCAACGCACCCACCGTTTCTCGACCGGTTTCGCCAGCGTGTCGATGATCCCGGGCGCCACCTGTCCGCCGGCCAATTGCTGGATCAATTGCGCCGCGCGATTGCTCGCCCAGAGCGCGCTGCCGATGTCCGCGCCGCGCTCGAACCGATAGCTCGCGTCGCTGGCCAGCCCGAGTCGTTTGGAAGTCCTGCGCACGTTCGCGGGCAGGAACCACGCGCTTTCCAAGAGCACGTCCGTCGTCGTGTCGCCAATCTCACTGTCCTTGCCGCCCATGATCCCCGCCAGCGCCACCGCGCGCTCCGCATCGGCAATCACCAGCATCTCGCTGGTCAGCTCGTGCGCGCTCCCATCGATGGCGAGGAACTTTTCGCCCTTGGCAGCGCGGCGCACCACGATGCGATGTTCCGCCAGCCGGTTGTAGTCGAACGCGTGCAACGGCTGGCCGCATTCGAGCAGCACGTAGTTGGTCACATCGACCACGTTATTGACCGGGCGCAGGCCGACCTTTTCCAACAGTTGCTTCAGCCACGCCGGGCTCGGGCCGATTTTCACCCCGCGAATCACGCGCGCCGTGTACCGCGGACACAGGTCCGCCGCCTCGACCGCGACCGATGTGTGCTTTGTGACCGCATCGCCTGATTCGGGAACGGCGACCGCAGGAACCTTGATCGGATTTCCGGTGAGCGCGCTGATCTCGCGGGCGATGCCGATCAGGCTGAGCCAGTCGGGCCGGTTGGGCGTCACTTCGATATCGAACACGGTGTCAGTTCCGCCCATCGCCTCGCTGAGCGTGATTCCGAGGCGCGTGTCCGCCGGCAAAATGAGCAGCCCGTCTTCGCCTTTCGGCAGGCCCAATTCCTCCGCGGAGCACATCATCCCCTGAGATTCGACGCCACGCAGCTTCGCCTCCTTGATCGTCATGCCGTTGGCCATGGTCGTGCCGGGCAACGCCAGCGGCACTTTGTCGCCGACCTTGTAATTCTTCGCGCCGCAGACAATCTGGCGTTCGGCCTTGCCATCGTTGACCCGACAGACCGACAGCTTGTCGGCGTTGGGATGCTTCTCGCTGGAGAGAACCTGGCACACCACCACCTGCTGGAGCACGCCGCCGCCCACGGTCACCACGTCTTCCACCTCGATGCCGGCAAATGTGAGTTTGTCGGCCAATTCGCGCGGCGACCAGTCGACATTGACGTATTGTTTCAGCCAGTTGTAGGTGAATTTCATCAGAACTGCTCCAGGAACCGCACGTCATTCTCGGTGAAGAGGCGGATGTCGTTGATCGACCACATGACCATCGCGAGGCGGTCGATGCCGAAGCCGAATGCCCAGCCGGTGTACTCGTCGTCGGGATAGCCGACGGCCTTGAAGACGTTCGGATCCACCATGCCGCAGCCGGCGATCTCGATCCATTCCTTGCCCCGCGCGCGAAACTGCGGCGTTGACAGATCGATCTCGAAGCTCGGCTCGGTGTACGGAAAGAAATGCGGACGGAACCGCACTTCGGTCTCGGGTGACAGCAGTTGTTTGAAGAAGAATTCGACGGTACCTTTGAGGTCGGCGACCGTCACATTCCTGTCCACATACAATCCTTCGATCTGATGGAATGTCGGGCTGTGGGTGGCATCAAGTTCGTCCCGGCGGAAGACGCGCCCTGGCGCGACGATACGGATCGGCGGTTTCTGCTTGAGCATCGTGCGGACTTGCACGGGCGAGGTATGGGTCCGCAGCAAATAGCGGCCGCACTTCGGGTCGGGCGGCATTGCTTTGTCGTCGATGTACAGCGTGTCCTGCATGTCGCGCGCGGGGTGGTTCGCGGGAGTGTTCAGCGCGTCGAAACAATGCCATTCATCCTCAACCTCGGGTCCGTCCTCGACAGCGAAGCCCATGCGCCGGAAGATCACGACCGTGCGCTCGAAAATCTGCGTGAGCGGATGCAGGTGGCCGAGGTGGTGCCGACGCCCGGGCAAAGTCACATCGATGGCCGGCCCGGAGGATGCGGCCTTGGCTTCCAATTCCTCGCGCTTTGCCTCGATGGCGGCCGTCAGCGCGTTTTTCACTTCGTTGGCCAGTTTGCCGATCCGCGGTTTTTCCTCCTTGGGAAGTTTGCCCAGTTGTTCCAGCGCGGCGGGGACGATGCCGCTCCGGCCGAGGTACCGGGCCTTGAGTTGGTCGAGGGACGGGAGATCGGTGCACGCCGCCACGGCCCGCTCAGCCTCGGCGCGGGCGGACTGCAATTGCTGTTCGAGCTCGGTCATAGGCCTGCAAGCCTAGGGAATTGTCTGCGGATTCGCAAGCTCAGGTTGGCCGGCCGTATCCACCAATCGCATCGAGATGTCCGTCCGGCGAATCAGCGCCCGCTCTCGGGCTGTGAATTCGTCGTATTGATATGGCGCAAATTGCATCGGGTGGGCGAAGCGGAGCACAATCCGGCCTTGAGGAGGAGTTTTCGCGCCGTGAATCTTCTCCAGATACTGCGCGTTCAACAGCACGTATCGGGCTGGTTGGGTTGGCGCTTGCGAAGGCGCCAATTCATCCTCCAACCGGGGACAGTCAACCGTGGTCGCTTCGGAAAAGACCCCGTACTCGGCGGCGACCAGACGTCGTACGTCGCGCGGGAACCATTGCTGCAGTGGGCCACGGAAATTCCATGCCGCCTGCAAGATCAACAGGAGTCCCCCCGTCTGGAGCGTCCGTCTTCCCCAGGTTGTGCGGGCCCCGTCCCACACCCGAGCGCCTGCAAACGCTCCAATCAAGCAAAGAAACGGCACGAGCTGCCGAGCCGCACGCCCGTACACAGCCAGGCTGGAGGGTCCCAAGCTGCCGAGAACCAGTAATCCGTATAGCGCGCCCAGCATCGCGACCCAAACCGATCCGTAGGCGGGCATCGGGCGTCGTCTCACCGTCGACCAAAGTATCCACGCCAACGCCGCCAGCCAGAGAATTAGCAGTCCGTGCTCCGCGTCCCACAGATACGCCCACGTCGCCCACCAGCCTTCGGAGTGCATCTCAGGAGATACGGTGGCGGCGAAGGACACCATTCCGTTCACGAAAGATCGTCCGAACACGAAGGCGCAGCCGATGGTGAAGATCACGAGCCATGTCAGAGGGCCGAGCGCGAACCAGAAGGTCCGATATCGAATCTCCTTCACGCTCGAGGCGTTCCACAGGATTGTGGTCGCTGATACCACCGACACGACGGCCCAATAGCGGTAATACATGAAGAACGCGGCACCGGCCAGCCAGCCGCTGAATAACAGGCGCTTCCATCCGCCCTTTTGCATGCCGACCGCGAAGCTTCCAAGCGCCAGAGCCAGCGAAGTGTCATAGGGCAATGTGTGCCGCGAGTAGTAAAACATCGAATTTGATCCTGCCATGAGTGCCATCGCGATCAATGCCTCGGTCCGATTGCCGCCCGCGCGCCGCACAATCACCCCGATCAGCAGGATCACCACAACCGAGGCGAGTGAGAGGATTGCCGCGCTGAATCGGACAGTGCTTTCAAATGGAATCTGGCCGATGGACATGCCGGTCAGCCCGGCCCAAGCCCAGTGGATCGCGATGGGCACACACCCCAGACAGGTGAACCCCGGGTGTTGATTCCAGTCCAGAATCGGTTCGAGAGCTTGTTTCCACTGTCCCTGACCGAGCCGATAGAGGACGATGCCTGACCACCAGAACCGCCTCTCATCGGGAAACCAATACTGCCCTCCGGCGAATACCAGCCACCAACGCAACGCCACGCTCAGACACACCAGCCCCACCACCCAGCAATCCCATCGGGCGATTCGTTTCCACCACACAGAGTCACTCATGAGATTTTTTCGCATCCGGTCCAACAACTGCTGCGCCTACTCGATCTGGAACTCGACGGGCTGGCCGCTGGCGGAATCGCCGCTGATCCACACCCGGTAGCGGCCCGGTTCGGTCACGAGCTTCATGTCCCGATCGTGAAACGAGAGCATGTCGGCCGATAGCGTAAACTCCACGTCCCTGCCCTGGCCGGGCAGCAGCGTGATTCGCTGAAACCCTTTCAACTCCCGCACGGGTTGGGGAATATCCGCCGCCATGTTACGAATGTAGAGCTGGGCAACTTCATCGCCGGGACGATCACCGAGATTTCGGATGCGGGCCGTCACCTGAACGGACTCGCCGACCTTGATCCGCTGCGGGTCGACGCGCAGATTGCTGTACTCGAACTGCGTATAACTCAGGCCGTAACCGAAGGGGAATTGGGGCGTTTGCGGAAGATCGAAGTAGCCGGTGATGTACCCGCCCGGCCGACCGGGTCCCGGCACCTTGAACGGATCGATCCACGGGCGGCCGGTACTCTTGTGGTTGTAGTAGATGGGAACCTGGCCGACCGTGCGGGGCCAGGAAATCGGCAGTTTTCCGGACGGAGAATGATCACCGAACAGAACATCCGCAATCGCCGGTCCGCCCATCGTTCCCGGATGCCAGGCCATCATGACCGCCGGTGCCGCATCGAGTATCTCACCGATCTCCAGTGGTCGGCCCGCCATCAGCACGACGATCATCGGTTTGCCAGCGGCCCGGACGGCACGGATCAGGTCGAGTTGCGCTCCGGGCAGATTGAGGTAGGCCCGACTGGAGGCCTCACCGGATTGAGCGGCGGGCTCGCCGACAAACACCACCGCAAACATTGATTCCTTGGCGGCGCGCACCGCTTCCTCGAAACCACTGGTATTCGTGCTCGCGCAATTCTCCAGTCCGGCGGCGTAGTTGATCTTGCCGGTCTGGCCCACCACGTCGCGTATCGCCTGAAGCGGCGTACGGCAGTCCTTTTCGTCGCCCTTTCCGCTCCAGGCACCCATCTGATCGTGACCGTCGTCGGCGAGCGGACCGATCACGGCCAGAGACGGGATTTCCTTCCACAGGGGCAGCGCGCGGCCTTCGTTCTTCAGCAAGACGATGCTTTCGCGGGCGAACTCGCGCGCCGTCTCGAGATGATCCCTGTGCAGGAGGACCTCGTCGGGATTGGGCCGCGCGAACGGCTTGTCGAACAAGCCCAGCTTCCACTTCAAGCGCAGGACGCGACGGACCGAGTCGTCAACAGCTTGCAGGGGTACCTTGCCTTCGGTGACGAGCGTCTCCAGGTTGCTGCGATAACAGGACGTAAACATCTCCATGTCCACACCAGCCAGGAAGGCGGCCTGCGAGGCGTCCTTGTCGTCGGCGACCATCCCGTGGGCGATCAGTTCGTGGATGGCGTTGGCATCACTGATGACAAAACCACCGAATCCCCACTCGCGGCGAAGCACGTCGCGCAGCAGAAACGAGTTGGCGGTGGCCGGCATCCCGTTGACGTCGGCGAACGCGCTCATCAACGTGGCCACGTGCGCGTTCACGCAGGCGTGGAACGGCGGCAAATAGACGTCACGCAACGTGCGCTCCGACATGTCGACGGTGTTGTAGTCACGGCCACCCTCGGCGGCGCCATAAGCGGCGAAGTGCTTCGCGCAGGCAGCCACGTGCTCGGGATCGCTCAGATCATCTCCTTGGAACCCGCGCACCATGGCGGCGCCAAGCACGCTGCCCAGATACGGGTCTTCGCCGGCGCCTTCCGCGATGCGGCCCCAACGCGGGTCGCGGGCGATGTCGACCATCGGCGCGTAGGTCCACCGAATCCATTGCGAGGCCGCTTCGCGGGCGGCGATGCGCGCCGCTTGCTCGGTCAGTTGCGGATTCCACGCGGCGGCTTGGCCGAGCGGAATCGGGAAGATCGTTCGATAACCGTGGATCACGTCATAGGCCACCAACAACGGAATCCCGAGGCGCGACTGTTCGATGGCCACATGTTGGAGCGTATTGCTCATCGGACCGCGTCCGGCAATGACCGAACCAATGCCGCCGCGGCGGACGAGATCCTCCACGTTGGTTCGAGAAGCCTGGCCTTGCGACAATTGGCCGATCTTTTCCGGGAGCGTCATTTGCGAGAGCAATTGCTCGAGCCGTTGCTCGGTCATGCCGCTCCAGCGGGACGACTCGGCTGCCGGCCGGCCGGAGTCGGCCGCGGACTTCCCGTTTGGTGGGAGCGCCTGCGCAAAGGTACCGCCCGAGCCAGTGACGAGTGAGACAAGCGCCGCGAGAACGAGCCGGCGGGTCACGCGGGAATACGAAAAAGGTCGCATATGCTGGCGGAGAATAAGGTAACCGGCTGGGTCAAACAAGGAAACGTTCGACGGCGTCCAGCACGTGCTCAACTGTAATCCGCGTCATGCACTCCATGGGTATCCGGTTCTTGCAGTGGTCCTTGAAGCACGGAGAACAGTCGACATCCGCACGCAGGACGACGTGGCGGTCGCCGTAAGGCCCGGTGAGTGCGGGGTCGGTCGGCCCGAATATCGCGACCACGGGAGTGCCGACGGCTGCCGCCAGATGCATCGGACCACTATCGTTGGCGATCACCACGCGACAACGGCGAAACAACTCCGCCAGTTGAAACAGATCCGTTTGACCGGCGAGATTCCGTCGTCCCTGGGCGATCGCCTCGATTCGCGGCCGCTCGGTCGCTGACCCCGTCAACACGACCCGCTCGGGCGGAAGACGACGGATCAGCTCGGCGAACCGGTCATCGCCCCACAGCTTCGTCGCCCAGCGGGCGGAGGGGTTGACCGCAATCAGGTTTTCCGTGGTTTCGAACGCTGGCAGGCCAAGAGGGAACTCGATTGGCCCGGAATCGCATTCCAGATAATGAGCGGCGGCCAGGTACCGGTCCACCGCATGGGCAGGTTGCACCGTTACGATCTCATTGAAGAACAGTCCGGCGCCTTCGCGGGCGTCACTCAGTCCGATGCGGCGCGGCGCGCGCGTCGCCCACGTGATGATGCCGCTGCGGAGCAGGCCCTGTAGATCCACCACGACGTCAAATCGCTTCTTGTGTAGCCCGTTGAGGAAGCTCATCATTCGCGGAAATTGCCCCAGACCGGCCAGCCGCTGGCGCTCAAACGGAATGAGTTCGTCGATAATCGGACTGTGCTTCAGGAGCGAGGCCAGGGTGTCATTGATCAGCCAGGAAATATGTGCGTAGGGGTACTTCCGGCGGATGAGATTGACCGTCGGCAGGGCATGTACGACGTCCCCGAGCGAGCTGGGTTTGATGATCAGAATGTTTGTCACCGTGCCTCGGTGTGGCGGACGAGGTGACCGCTCCTACGGAAATGGGCGTCTACCGTCCATGAGCCAACCGTTCGGCCAGCGATTCCGGCAGGCCAGCCGCCCGAATCTTCTTCTGCGTCACGTTGATGGCGTATTCGACGCGGCGCAACTCGATCAGGTTGGTCATGAGATCGAAGATAACGTACGCCGACTTCGGGTTGCGATCGCGCGGCTGGCCGACCGAGCCGACATTGATGAAATACTTGCGGCCGACTTCGATCTTGATTTTCGAGTACAGACCACCCTGCAACCCATTCGGTCCGCGGACGAATGCGACGGGCACGTGGGTGTGGCCGTTGAAACAGACCGGCGTATGCTGGTAATTGAAACTGGCCTGCGCCGCCAGCCGATCAAACACGTACGCCCATTTCTCCGGCAGATCGAGTGTCGCATGCACAATCGTGAAGGATTCGACGTGCCGCACGTACTTGAGGTCGCGCAACCAGGCCTTTTCCTCGGTGCTCAACTGGGTGCGGGTCCAGCGGATGGCCTCGGCGGCCATTGGATTGAACCCCACGAGCTCGATTTCCGAAGCACAATACTCGTCATGGTTGCCCATGATCACGGGACAATCCAACCGACGGACCGTATCGAGACATTCCTTTGGATTGGGTCCGTACCCGACGATGTCCCCCAGGCAGACGTAATGCGTACACTTGTGTTCGCGAGAATCCTTGAGCACCGCGTCGAGTCCTTCGAGGTTCCCGTGGATGTCACTGATGATGGCGTATCGTATCGCGGGGGCGGGCATGGCGGCTACGGTGTCGTTGGGGGGAAGACCCGCTGGTCGTTCGGGATGGCCAGTTCATCCTCCAGCCGGCGGATTTCGCGCTCGATGATACTCCAAGCCTGCTCGTTCTTGGAGTGGTCCAGGAACCACAAGTGTTTCCACTCGTCATAGGCAGCGTTGATGTCGCCGCACTTTTCGAGGGCTCGGGCGTACAATCGGGGAACAAATTGGGGTGCGTCGGGAAAGCTGGACGCCTTCTCCAGATAGGAAGCGCTCTTGCAGAAGGCCTCGGTACACGGCGGATTGTCACAATCCTTGCTGAGTTTTTCATAGTAAAGCCACGCCATGGAGAAATACAACTCGTAGCGGTTGGGCAAGTTGTCGACGCCCCGGAGCAGGAATTGCCGCGCCTTCTCGTGCCATTCCCGTTCCCGCTTGATCCCTTCGGCCTTGGTCCGATTATTCGGATCCGAAAATGAGCCATACCCGATATTCCAAGCCATGTGCCACCCGCCGAGGTCCCAGAACATGACCGACTGCGGCTGCAGGGTGACGACGACCTCCATATTGCGGTATTGCCGCAGCCATTCCCGTTTCTCCCAGAAATCGTGGCTTTGGATCCACAACAAGTCGGAAACGACCCCCCGCATTCCCGCCAGGAGCGCGATGGCGAGATTCTGCCCGATGGTCTCCCGCAATTCGAACGTCACGCGGGCGCCACCGTATTTCATCTCCATTCGCTGGCGGCGCAGCGAATTCTCAAGCGGAAGGAGGGCAAACCCGATTCCGAAGAGAAGAAGAGCAACCAGCAATTTCATGCGCGTTCCCTAAATCTCCCGCCGCGCGAACACGAGGTGGGCGGCGACGACGATCACCAGGGCCCGAGTCAGGCCGTAGGTGACAATCTGGGCAACGTGACTCCAGGGCACGACCTTCCCCAGGTTGATCTCGTCCGCGAGGCTGAACAATCCAAAGTCGGGTATCACCGCCAGGATGGCCATGAACACCCGGTGAGCCCCCCACATCTCGGCCGCGCTGCCGCGCAACATGCCCGCGACAAACACCATGAACGGAACGACGACGTTGAACACCAGCGAAGTGGAAAACGTCGAGATCAACAGCGTCACCGCCGCGATGAGAGTCGCCTTCGCCAGTTCCGCGATCAGGGCTTTGACCAGTTCCACATCGCGGAGTTCCACCTTGACCTGCTCGATTTGTTTCGCGGCCTCGACGTGGGCCTCCGGCGTCTCGCCCACATAGCTCTGGCTCAGCTCGCGAATCATCCCCTGTTCCTTGATCCACAGCACCGCGGCGAACAGGATGCACATCGCCGCCACGCTCAACAGCAGCAGCAGCAGACCGCCGCAGAATTTCCCGAGGAGGAATTCGAATCGCCGCACGGGTTTCGCCAGAATGGTGTAGATCGTGCGGTTCTCCACTTCACTCGGCAGCAATTGCGCCGTCCCGACGATGGCGATCAGGGTGCTGATGACCGAGATCACCCCCAGGCACGTGTCCTTGATGAACTTCATCTGCTCGCCGAATGTGAACTGGGCAAAGAACACAGCCGAGGCGATAAACACCAGTCCGATCAACAGGAACAGGATGAACACCTTCTGGCGGACCGCCTCGGTCAGCGTGTTGACAGCGATGATGGCCACGCGGCGCGGGGAAAATCCCACGCGCTCCGGGTTGGTGGACGTCCCCATGGTTGTTGCTTCAGTCATGTTCGCCGACTCCTCGCTCGTCTTTGCGCAGGGCATCCAGGAACAGCGCTTCCAACGTCGTCTGCGGATGCCCGACCGATACGATCGACGCGCCTGCGGCTCGCACGGCATCCTCGACGCGCGCCCGCGCAGCTTCGGGCAGGTCCTGAACGGTGATGCTCAATCGACGCTGATCGCTGATGAGTGTTTTGACCTCGCCTTCGAGGATCATCTGACCGCGGTTGAGAACGCCGATGCGGTCGCACACGTCCTGCACCTGGGCCAGCAGATGCGAGCTGAGCAGGACCGTCTTGCCCATGCCTTTCAGGCGCAGGATGAGGTCGCGGATGTCCTTGCTGCCAATCGGATCGACGCCGGCTGTGGGCTCGTCGAGCAGGAGCAGTTTCGGATCATGGACCAACGCTTGCGCCAGCCCGATCCGCTGAAGCATGCCTTTGGAGTATCCGGCCAGACGACGATCGCGCGCGTGGCTCAGGCCGACCAGATCCAACAATTCCTCGGCCCGTTTCCTCAGCGACACGTCGCGGAGACCGCACAGTCTCCCGTAGAACTCGAGAGTTTCCGCCCCCGTCAGGTATCGGTAGAAATACGGGTTTTCGGGAAGAAAGCCGACGTGGAGCCGTGATTCCACCTTGCTGCACGGCACGTCGAAAATCCAGGCGTTGCCCTCGGTCGGCACGACCAGGTCGAGCACCAGTTTGAGGGTCGTACTTTTGCCCGAGCCGTTTGGGCCGAGCAATCCATACACCTCGCCCTCGTGCACGTGAAGATTGAGCTTCTCCAGCGCCAGCAATTTGCCCTTGCGCCAGCCCAAATCGTATTTCTTTGTCAGTTGTTCCGTTCGAATCGCGTCCATCTAATGTCGTATCTCGAAGCCACGGAACTCTTCCGTGGCGACGCTCCAATTCACATCAGCATTTCGTATGTGGCTTCCCAATTGGCTGACTCGCATGGCTTCCACGAAGGCTCGGACTTCCTCGTCGTCTCCCTCGGCAATCAGCTCGACGCGGCCATCCGGCAAATTACGAACGTATCCGGTCACGTCGTAACCGCAAGCAATTTCGCGCGCGGTGTAGCGAAACCCCACTCCCTGCACCCTCCCCGTGTAAAAGACCGTCGCACGCTTCAGCATACCATCCGCCCGCCAGACTATCGACAAACCGCAACCCAGTCAAGAGAACGGAGCATCTCCCATTCGGTGACCTGAAAAACCCCGCACATCCATGCATTCTGAGCTTGCATTTCCCTATCGGGGAAGCATAGAATGTGTTCAACACCCCGGGAGGAGCGTTTATGGCACTGTTCGGCGGAATGTTTAGTGGTGGTCAGAAACATCCGAATTTTGACCAGCTATCGCAGTCCATTCAGGACAACCTTGGCCTGCAAATCGATCCGCCCGGCGAAGACGTGCTGACGGCGGTCGATTCGTTGGCGCATCACGACCTGCTGGACATCCAGAACGCGCACACGATCGAGGTCGTGCAGGACCTGCTGATGCGCAAATCCATCCGCGTGAGCATGGACGGCACGGCGCAGAGCATCGTTCTGACCGTCGCGGCGCGCGAGGAAATCGAGAACGAACTGAAGAGCGAACACACGGCCGTCAAGGTGATGCATGTCGGCAGCCATCACGGGACATCGCGGATCATTCGGTCGTTCGGCGTCAACCCCGAGCCTGTCAAAGTGGCGCCGCCCACGACCTCCGTCCAATCGACCGTTGGCGAAACCGCCGCGGTGCCGCCCGCCTTCGAGCATCTGGAGGCGACCGAGCGGCTCTGCCCGGTCGTGGTGGATCTGTTTGTCAAGCACGGCCAGTTGACCACTGCGGACAAGGATGTGCTCAAGAAAATCCGTCCGACGGATTACACGCTCGACGCACGGATGGCCGCCCTCGAACGTTGGAAGGCGGAAGTCACCCGGCGGTCGCGCGGCATCCACGTGCGCGAAGCTGGTCCCACCAGCCTGTTGGGCAGCGACGATGCCGAGGCGCGGAAATCGGAAGACGCCATCTTGCGGCGGTTCGACGCGTTCCTGCATTGGCTGAGCAAGCTGATCAAGGCCTTCGAGGCCAAGGGCGTGAAGTTCAACGGCAAGCCCGTGTGGCTACCGCATTAAGATCGGACTACACTGGGACTTGCCGCATCGCGGATTGAACCGTATCAGGCTTTAACCCAAGCCATGTGGCTGCGGCGTCGACGTGATTGAACACGATGGCCGTTGCCCCATACTGCACGATAACTCGTTCAAAGACCGCCGCTTGTTTGGATGCGTCACCGGCCACGATGGCCACCTTCATGCCGTTGATTTCATTCCGGCGCTCGCCGTAAAGGTGTGCCGCCTTTTCGACGGTCGCTTCGTCCATAGACGAATCGAGGCGTGCGGTCGACAGATCAGTCAGGTGCAGGCGCCTGGCTGGTGGCCAGTCTGGGTCTGAGCTTAGCTTTTGTACATGAGTCAGGAACTCGCTCGCTGTGACCACTCCATCCCACCGGGTCAAGGTAAACCCCATTCCTTTGTCAATGCGGTATGCAATGCTCATCGCTGACTCTCCTCTCTCAGAGGCTGATCCGTCTACTTATGCTCATCGAGACGGCGCCGAGCAAGACAATTATAAGAATGTCGGAAGGGAGCGGCCGCTGGGCCGATTCTTGAGGGCGTGCGCGGGATCCGTATCGCGCCGTGCCGAGGATGGCGCTCCGCTCAAGAGCCCCAGTCCGTCGCGGCGAACGGTGCTCAAGGAAGTGGTCGGGACGGCGGGATTGGCGTTGGACGACAAACGCCTTCCCCCTCCCATCTCGGGGAGATGGTCGGGACGGCGGGATTTGAACCCGCGACCTCTTGGTCCCGAACCAAGCGCGCTAGCCAAACTGCGCTACGTCCCGTTCCTCGGCCACTCCCGCTAGTTAATCACACTTTCTTGCGGGCACGCAAGTACTCAATCACCATTGGCATGACCGAGATAATAATGATCGCCAGCTCGACGACACCGAAATGCTTCTTCACGAAATCCAATTGGCCGAACCAGTACCCGCCGAACATCAGCAGCGTCACCCACAACACGCCGCCGAGAAAATTATAAACGCTGAATCGCAGGTAGGTCATGTGCCCGACGCCCGCGACGAACGGGGCGAACGTGCGCACGATCGGCACGAACCGCGTGATGATGATCGTCTCGCCGCCGTACTTCTCGTAGAACGCGTGCGTCTTGTCGAGGTACTCCTTCTTCACGATCCGCGGGAACCGCGCGGCCAGTTTGTCGCCGAAGAAGTGGCCGATGGAATAATTCGCCGTGTTCCCGCCGATAGCCGCGAGGCAGAGCACCACGAACAGCCAGCCGACGCTCAGCGGGCTGCCCGGCGTCGCCGCCAACGCCCCCGCCGCGAACAACAGCGAATCCCCCGGCAGGAATGGCGTCACGACAAATCCGGTCTCGGAAAAAATGATCGCAAACAGCAGCCCGTAGGTCCAGGCCGTCCCGTGGACGTTCATCGCGTCGTTCAGGTGTCTGTCCAAGTGCAGGAACAGGTCGAGCAATTGGTGCAAGGCTTGCATAAAGGGTCGCTACGTGTAGCACACCCGCCAACGGATGTCAGCTTGGAAAATTGAGAGGAAAAGGCCTGCCCGTCCATTCAGTTGTTGGTAGGGTGCGCTGGCTCGGCGCGCCGTTGTAGGCCCACTGCCCCCACTGGGCGTCCCGCCGGTTACCCCGGCTATCACCATCCACTTTTTTACACACCTTTAACTTAACAATTCCCCAGACCGCCATAGACTGGCCTCGCACAGTAAACGAGTCTGGAGAAGACTGGAGGATCGAATATGAAGGCACGCTTTCTAGTCGTTGCTGCATTTCTGATCGTCACTATCACCCCACTTGGCGCCGCAATTATCACGGTCACGTCCACCAACGATTCCGGCCCCGGCTCGTTGCGCGACACTCTCGCCAGCGCCAGTGACGGAGACACGATCGATGCATCCTCCATCACCGGTACAATCCTGCTGACCAATGGCGAACTCCTCGTCACCAATAGCGTCGATGTCGTCGGGCCCGGGCCCGACCTGTTGGCGGTCGATGGAAACCAACATAGCCGTGTGTTCCACGTCGGCTCGAATAGTGTCGTCAGCCTCTCCGGCCTGACCGTAACAAACGGGGCGGCTCAGAACTATTTGACCGCTCGGGACGGCATCTTTATTGGCGGTGGAATCAGGAACGACAGCTCGACCCTAGCGGTGAGTAACTGCGTTATCGCTGAGAACTTGGCTGGCGGCAACCAAAGATGCGGCGGCGGTGGCATCGGAAATATCAACGGCACGCTCACCCTCAGCGGTTGCACCTTGAGAGGCAACAGTGGAGAGCTTGGCGGCGCCATATACAACGTCGGGTCTCGCACTCTTGTCCCCCACCTCGAGGGCAGTACGGCGACGCTGATCATCATTAACTGCTCTCTCGTTGGAAACTCCGCGGTAGTCGGCGATATCCGAAGCTGCAATGGCGGCGGCATCTGCAACTGGGGTAATGGCGGGATGGCGAGTGCCGTGATTGTCAACAGCACGATCAGTGGCAATTCTGCAATAATAGGCGGCGGGATCGAGAACAACCAAGCGAGTCTGGAGTTGCTTAACAGCACAATTGCGGGGAACACGGCCCCTGCTGGCGGGTCGGGCATCGACAACGAGTTCGGGGCGAGCTTGAAGGTCGTTAACAGCACGCTAAGCAGCAATTGGTATCGTGCGTTCGGCTCCATCTGGGGAGTCAGCTTGTTTAACTACGATTCAACCGTAGAAATTGGCAGCACCATTCTGGACTCTATCGATGAGTCGGTCACTATCGGGAATAACGGGGGCACAATTACGTCGCTCGGATACAACCTGATCACCGACGCGGGCGTGGTGAACCCCGACGGGGGCGCCGATAAGTTGACCGCAACCGGCGACCAGAACAACACCGATCCGATGCTCGGGCCGTTGCAGGACAATGGCGGGCCGACGTTCACCTGCGCGCCGTTGTGCGGGAGCCCGGCCATCGACCAAGGCAAGAATTTCTCGAGCGCGACGACCGACCAGCGCGGCAACGGATACGTCCGCACGTTTGACGATTGCGTCGCGCCGAATGCCCCGGGCGGCGACAGCACCGACATCGGCGCGTACGAGGTCCAACAGGGCGAGTGCCCTCACGCGATCACGGTGAATTGTCCCGCGAACTTCAGAGTGGATGCGACTTCGCCGAGCGGAGCAACGGTGTACTTCGCCGAGCCAACGGCTTCCAATGGCTGCGCCATAGGCATCATCTGCACACCGGCCAGCGGCAGCCGGTTTCCCATCGGCGACACGGTCGTCAGTTGCGTCGCGACCGATAGCGAGGGCAATACCGGCACGTGCAGTCTCGCGGTGCACGTCAGAGGCGCGACGGAGCAGATCAATGACCTCACCGCGCTGGTCCAGAGCCTCAATCTGAATCCATGCGTGGCCAACTACCTGATCTGGGAGTTGCAGGCGGCGTCCAACGCGTTGCACCGCGGAAATCCATGGTTTGCCTGCGGTGACCTCGACATGTTCATCTTTAACGTGAACATCCAGACATGCTGGGGACGGATCTGTCCCCCATATCAGGGACGAATTCTGGTTCGTGACGCCCAGCGAATCCAGAATGTGATCGGATGTCATGGCGAATGGTACGATCCGAGACGGTTTTGAGGCGTTGTTTCGCGCACCGCTGTTGCGGCACCCGACAACCTTGGGGTAAAAGACCTTCGCACAACGGAGAGAGTTGTTGGTAGGGTCGGATCGCCGGGCCGGCCACATTCCGACGACGCGGCGGGCTGGGCCAGCCCGCCCTACCTCGGCATTCAATATTGCGGGTCTACTTGACCCCGGCTTGAATTACCGTGAAGTTCTGACCCCCGATCGAGATCGTGCCGGTGAGGGTGCTGGTGGATGTGTTGGCTGGCACCGAATACGTGACCTTCCCCTTCCCCGTCCCGCTGCTGCCGGAGGTGATGGTGATAAACAAATTGGTGGTCGTGGCCGTCCACGTGCAATCACCGAGGTTCGGGGATACGTTCACGCTGGCTGTCCCGGCGGTGGACTTGAGCTTGGCGGATTTGGGGCTGAGCTTGTATGTGCATCCGCCTGCGGTTTGGTTGACGGTAAAGGTCAGGCCGGCAATGTTGATCGTGCCGACCAAGGGCGTGGTATTGGTGTTGCCGGGAACGGTGAAGGCCACTTTGCCGTTGCCCGTGCCGGTGCTGCCCGAAGTGACCGTGATGAACGGATTGGTGGTCGTGGCCGACCAGGAGCAATCAGTGCCCACGGCTTTCACGCTGACATTTTTCGAGCCGCCCTTGGTCGTTAGCGTCACGCTGGTCGCATTGAGCGAGAACGTGCAGTTGTTCTGCGGGTTGTTGGTGCTGATCACGACTCGGAAGATCGTGCCTTGATTATGAGCGCCGCCGGCCGTGGTTGCGCCGTAGAAACTGCCGTCACTCGCGAGAGTCAGGCCGGCGATGGGTTCCGAGCCATCCGCGCCGCGAAACTGATACAACGCGGTGACAGCACCCTGCGGCGTGATCATGAACACGGTGCCAAGATGGTTCGTGCCGCCGGTAAAACTCGTCCCGTAGAAATTGCCATCCGGACCGAGCGCCAGGCTTCCCGGATGGGCCGGATCGGGATCGCCATTGAAATCGTGCAAGGTTGTCAGCGTGCCTTGCGGGGTGATCACGAACGCGGTGCCACAGCCGTTCGCGCCGCACCATTTCTTGCCGACGCTTCCGCCGCCATCCAGTGTCGTTCCGTAATAATTGCCGTCGAGGCCTTCGACGAGCTCGGCTTTGGGATGCGCGCCATCCGTCCCGTCCGCAAACGAGTACAGGAGCGTGAACGTGCCGCTGGAGGTGATTTGATAGACCGCGCCGGCGTCGTGGGCGCCGCCGAACAAGGTCGTTCCGTAGATGTTTCCGTCGGTGCCGATGACGGCCTCTTTGCCCGGGTTGGCGCCGTCGGTGCCGCTGAAGCTATGAATGGTTGTGATGGTTGTGAACTGCGAATTGATTTTGTAGATCGTGCCCGGTGGGTTTTGCACCCCGTCGCCAAAGTCATCGGCGGCGTTGGTGCCTTCGTAGGCGCTCCCCATGCCGCCGCTGTAGGTCGTGCCGATGTAATTGCCGTCGCCGCCGGGGATCACCCCGGAGTCGGACGTGTCGCCATTGGTGGTGTCGAAGCTGAAGAGGCTGGTGAACGCGCCTTGGGGAGTGATCGAGAAGATCGTGCCGCAACAGATGCTCGTTTCCGTGCTGGAGATGACGATCCCATTTCCGCCGGATTGGGTCGTGCCATAAAGCACACCATTGGTCTCGAACAGCAACCCCCGCGGGCCGATGCCGTCATACCCCTGAAACGTGTACAGGGTGGTGAGCGTGCCCTGCGGGGTCATCTTGTAGATGGTGCCGTCGTCGTTCGTCCCGCCGTAATACGTCGTCCCGTACAAGTTGCCGTCGGTGCCGACGATCGGCGGCTGGACGGGATACGAGCCATCGTAGGGGCCGACCGGGCCGTTGTTGACGCCGAAATGGTACAGGACGGTCAGGGTGGCTGTGTCGGCGTTCGCTCGCTGGAAAGAACCAGCGAGGACCACCGAGATGATCACCAAAAGAGTGCGAAATGCGTTCACGATATGGTTCCTTTCGCGCAATGGATGCCAGCCACACGTTGTGAGGTGCCGGATCAATTCAGGAACAAAAGGTGGATACGCGACTGCCCCTACAGAGTACGCGCCTTCTTCGTCACCAGTTTTCAGGAATTGCCCGAGCAACCAGCGGACAGTATACAACTTCCGCTGGTGAAACTCAAGACGCCCGCGGCCGGCAGTTCATCGGGAGGATTCACCACGAGCGGTCAGCGCCATGATCCATCTAGTCAGAGGCAGCGGCTTGGTCTGCGTCCGAATCGGCCGCGTCCTTCGGTGTCGTCGCTCCAAACGCCGTCGCGGCGGCGAGTGCGCGATCCGACTCGATGTCCCACAAATTGTGAAACAGGAACCATTGTTCGCTGTGCTGGCGGATCACGCGCTCCAGGGCGGCAGCGATGAGGCGCATGATGTCATCGACGCTCTGCCGCGATTTGTCCGCCCAGATCGGTTCCTCCATGATGTAGGCGAACGTGTCATCCGGCAAGCGGACCATGAAGATTGGCAGCAAGGGAGCGCCGGTGGCCAGGGCCAACTTCGCCGGTCCGTCCGGCAACCGCGCCGGGCGGCCGAAGAACTCGACGGTGTGGTTGGATCCGGTGAAGTCCCGGTCGGCAACCACGCCGACGATTTCGTTGCGCCGGATCGCGGCAATACACTCGCGGCCGGCCCGGCCGAAGGGGATCGGGTACAACCCGCGAAGCGCGCGGTAGTGCTGATACAGCTCATTGAGCTTCTTGTCGGGCACCTGAAGGGCGACGCTGTTGAGTTTGTACCCCAGCGCGGCCAACGCCGCGGCCCCCAGCTCCCAGTTGCCCAGGTGCGCACTGAGGAAAATGACGCCCTTGCCGTGGGCCAGCAGATCGTCGAGAGCCTTCGGCACGTTCCCGAAATGGACGATCTTGTCGATCTGCCGCCGGTCGAGGCGCAGGAACTTGAAGAAATCGACCAGGTACTTGGCGAAGTTGAGGAAATTCTCGCGCGCCAGCGAATGCAGGGCGCGAGGCGACAAGATCATGCCGCTGCTGGCGTGGATCTGCTGCAGATTGGCGATGACGCTTTCCCGGCCGCGTTTGTCGAACAGGACATACAGGTCAGCGACGCGGCGGGCGATCCCGTAGTTCATGCGGCGCGGCAGCACCCGGGCCAGCAGCTCGGCCGACTTGAGCCAGTAATACTTCATGCGGCAACCGCGGGATTGGCAACGAGCAGACGCAGGATGTCCCGCGCGGCGTTCTCGGCGGAACGCGGGCGTCCCAGGGCGGCAGCCGCTTCACGCATGGTCCAGAGCTTGCGCGGATTGCGCAGGAACTCGTCGACAAACGCCATGACGTCGTTGGCGTCCTCCGCTTCGACCGCGACATTTTGCGAGAGCAGGTACTCGGTGTTCTTGGCTTCCTGGCCGGGGATGGGATTGATGATGATCATCGGCAGCTTTTTGACGAGCGCTTCGGCCGTGGTGATCCCGCCCGGTTTCGTGATGATGATCTCGGAGATTTCCATCAATTCCTGCACGTTGTCGACGAAGCCAAAAATCCTCGTGGTGTGCCGCAACTTCGGCCCTTTTCGCGCCAGTTGCTCCTGCAGCTCCTGGTTCTTGCCGGTCACGGCGATCACGTCGAACGGCTGCGGTAGCTTGTTGAGTTTGCGAATCACGGACTTCATCGGCCCGAGCCCCAGACTCCCGCCCATCACCAGGATCTTCGGCAAATCAGGTGTGAGCCCGAGGTTCTTGATCACCGCCGCCTTGTCCACCGTCTGCTGGAAGCAGTCCTGGGTCGGAATTCCGAACGCCGCGACCCGTTCGGGCGGGACCCCCTGCGACACCAGTTTTTGGCGCGTATCTTCGCTGGGAGCGATATACAGGTCCACATTCGGATCGGCCCAGTAGCGGTGCGCGACAAAATCGGTGAGCACGCCGACCAGGACCGGGGTCGTCCGCCCGGTGGCCCGCTTCCACGACGCCATCACGCCGCAGGCGAACGCCTGGGTGCAGACAATCGCGGCGGGATCGAATTCGTCCAACACACGCTGCAGCTTGCGTGAGTTGCCGCGGTTCAGCAATTCGCGGATCACCGCCGTGCGCTCCTTGAACCCGGGGTTGTCATACATCCATTCCCAGATTTCCGGGGCCGTCTTCAATGCCGCCAAGTAGGCTCGCAAGGTGACTTTCGACAGAATCGGATTCGCGTGGCTGAAGGAATCCAGCAGCATCGTCTCCACGTGCGAATCGAGCCGCCGCATTGCCGTCTCGATCGCCATGGCGGCCGAATAATGCCCGGAGTGCTTCGTCAAATACAGAAACAGGATTCGCCTAGTCATGAAAGTTAACATACCCAGCATACAAAACGATGGTTCCGCAGGTCAAACAATCTGTTTGCCCTCCCTAAACGGCACTTTCGCTTCAAAATTGTGGAGACCGGCAGCCGCCCGGTGCTAGGATGGAAGGGAATGCCAGCGCTGGTCGACACGGAACGAGAGTTCACCACATGACGGAACGGCGTTCCACGGAAAACCCATGAACCCGATCACCGTGTATTTCGTCATACCGCGAATCCATCGCACGGGCGGGTACGAACGGCAGGCCATCACGCTGGCGCAAACATTGCGACATCGCGGCGTGACTCTCCACATCCTGACAGATTGCCAGCCGACGGAGCCCCTGGAAGATTGTCGCGTGTTGCCCGCGCAGTCGACGCTCGGCGCGCATCTCGCCTTTCGCCGTGAATTTGCCGCAGCGAGAGCGAAAGGCCCCGCGATCGTTCACATCCACGGCCTGTACCGGTTCTCCGCCGTGGGATTGTGGACGGCGACGCGGCTGCGGTTACCCACCCTGTTGAAATTGCCGTCGAGCACGGACGTTCAAATCCTGTTCCAATCGCGTCGCCTTGCCGTGCGCGTCTTCCAGCCGATGCTGCAACGAGTCGACCGGTTCCTCTGCCCGAGTCAAGACGTCGCCAGGCAACTTGAGCCGCACCTCCGCCGACCCGAAGCCGCGACGTACCTGCCCAATGGCGTCGATACACAACGATTTTCGCCTGCGACAGCGGAACAACGCCGCCATCAGCGCGACACGCTCAAGATTCCTTTCGGCCATGTCATGCTGAACGTGGGACGCCACGTGGCGCTCAAGGGCGGCGATGTTCTCCTCAGGGCGTTTGCCCGGTCGCGGCGCTCGCTTCCCGCGGACACGGGCCTGGTCTTCCTGGGGGATGGCGAAGAGACGGCGACGTGGAAGCGGCTCGCCACCGATCTGGGCATTGCAACCGCGGTTATGTTTGCGCCGACGCACACCGAACCGGAACGGTATTTTCAGGCCGCCGACGCATTCGTCCTGCCGTCGCTGAGAGAGGGGCTACCGAACGCCCTGCTCGAAGCCATGGCCTGTGGTTTGCCGTGCGCGGCCTCGGACACCGGCGGCATCCGTGACGTCCTCGCCGGGAAGTTTCCCGGTCAATTGGTTCCGCCGGGAGACGTGGACGCGCTGGCGGCGGCGCTGCCGAATCTGCTCGAAGCCGGGCTTGCGCTTGGCACCCGGATGCGCGAGGATGTTCAGACACATTTCTCCATCGACACAATTAGCCAGCAGTTGATCGGCATATACGATGAATTGATTCGCACGAAAGGCTGATGGCATGAAAGTCCTCTTCCTCACGCAGAGTTGCGAGCTCGGCCCGTCGAGCCGGTACCGTGTGTACCAGTTGTTGCCATTTCTTCAGAAGCTGGGCCTCGAATGCGAGGTGTCGCCCGCGATCGATGAAGCGCTCTATCGCCAGCTCTATCTGGATTCTCCGGCGCGAGGCTCGAGGATTGCCGCGTTCTCGGCGGCATGGCGGCGCCGCCGCGCCGACCTAGATCGCGTGAATGATTTCGATGCCGTCTTCGTCCAGAAGGGCGTTTTCCCCGGCCTCTATTCCGGCTTCGAAAAGAAGTTCGCCGCCCGCAAGCCGCTCGTGTTTGATTTGGACGACGCGATCTGGCTGCCGCGCGTCGGCGGCTCGCGTGTCCTTCAAGCCCTGCACCGTGAGAAGGCCGTTCAGGACGTTTTGCGCTGTGCCGCCGCCGTCATTGCGGGAAACGATTTTCTGGCCGAGTACGCCTCACAATTCAACAAGACCGTAACGGTTGTTCCCAGCTCGGTTTGCCTGGAGAATTACCCCCAGGCGCCCGGTTCCAGTGTGGTCGGATGGATTGGCAGCCGCACCACACTCGAGTACCTGAAGCCGCTGAAGCCGGCGTTCGAATCGCTCGGGATCACACCCCGCGTCATCGCCTCGGGCGATCCGGTCCACCTTGGCTTCAACGTCGAGTTTCGCCCCTGGCGGCTGGACACGGAGTTGAACGAGCTGTCGCAGTTCGGCATCGGCATCGCTCCCTTGCTGGACACTCCGTGGGAACGCGGCAAGTGTGGTGTCAAGCTTCTCCAGTACATGGCCTGCGGCATCCCCGTGATTGCGTCCCCCGTGGGAGTCAATCCGCAGATCGTCACCCACGGAGTCACCGGGCTGCTGGCAACGCACCTTGAGGATTGGGAGCCGGCTCTGCACTCGCTGATTACCGACGCGAAGCTTCGCCAGCGGCTCGGCGCCGCCGGGCGTACCACGATCGAGAAACGCTTCCGCGTTCAGCGCGCCGCCGAGGCGGTCCATTCCGTGCTCCGCGCCCTTTCTTGAAACGCGCCGCTCGCAAGAAACGCGGGTAGCTCCCCGACCGCTCGTTTCGGGCCTCAAGGACCTCAAAAAGGCCCTCAACCCCCCAAAACGAAGCCAAACGAAGCCAATCGCTTTTTCGAGGAACCGCGCTGCGTAATCCTTTGCCAGCCAGCGTCTTCCATCCCGTACCACTTTCAAAAACCGTTGGCTTCGTTTCGCAGAAACATATATATACCCCCCCCTCCCCCTCTGCGGCGGTCTATGACCGCCGGTCGTTCCTGCCATTCATGTCAAAGAACCATCACGCGGCAGTATATCGTAACTTAATACGTCTGTCAACAACTAAATCGCGAAACGATTCTCCGTCGTACAAGAGGGGCGAGTGCTGGGGCGCGGGAGGTCATCCCGGGGCCGAGGTCGCAGCAGCCGGGCCGCCGTCGTATCGCAGCCAAGGCGCTTGCCGTACCCCCCTGAAAGTACTATCCTAAAACTCTATGTCAGAGCCGCAAAAAGCCTATTCTTGCGCTCGACCCATTCGCGTCGCCTTTCTTGTAAACGACCATGAACATTCTGGCGTGATGCTGGACGCTATCTTCGCAAACTGCATGGGCCGATGGGGAGGGCGCTTCAGTCTTATCGTGCCCACAACAGAGGCTGGCCCGAAAGAGAGCTATCTGAACTGGCTGGAGTCCTTTGATCCAGACATTATATATTCCTACGTTGACCTGAGCAGCGCCGCCATCGAACAGGTGCATGAGCGGTTCTATCCCAGTTTTCTTGTTCGGCACGAGCTGTACGGAAGGACTGCGAGCGATGTCCACGCGTATCATCCGAAGCTTCCCATAGAGGGGCTTAAGGTAACCTGTGTCATCCCATTGGCAACTCTACCATCAGTGTTTAATGGCTCCCGTAATGCCCGCTTCCTCGGCGCAGCGGGACGCCTGCGGAACACGCCGTTTGTTCAGGACAGCTTTGGACTTTTCACAGAATGTGCGGGACACAGCTATTTCGCACCACTGAACGAGTTCGGAAGCACCCTTACCTTAGTGGCCGATGAAGATTGCCAGCCTCGCGCGAGGTGCCTGCCCCAGGCGGGAGACACAGTAGCAGATGTTCCCGCACTTTTGGATTTTGCTGGCAGCAAGAACCTCATCACCATGTCACAATTATCAGCAATAGCTGCGCCGAGACTTGAAATTGCTAGCAGGCATTGGGGTAACGCGTTCAATATTATCGTCGGAGATACTTTTACCGATAGAGTTGTTTATTGGAATGCCCGCTCTCTCTTCCCCAAATGGCGTGACCGAGAGTTCGTCGACTTGAGGATACCCTCCGGCTATTTAGCCGACGGCGGCATTCTCGACGCCATTGGCAGATTCCTAGCAAAACGCAATCACGTGTCAGGACACAGCAGCGGCTCAACGCCCTATGCAACGATTAGATCAAGCAGTGTCCCGTTGGCACATCTCAGCGCGTATGCGGCGGCCCTGCGAGGGAAAATGGCCTGGGTTCAGTACAGGGCGGAAACATTCGCAACAACCGATGACTGCTTACCAACAGAACCAGAACTGGAACGGGCGGCGTTTACGGTCGCCGAGAACTTCGCAGTCGGAACAGCATCTCTTTGGAGCGAAACGCACGCCAGTGACGGACACGTCGTCATTATTGACTCCTGCATAATACAGTGACTATTTCACCACAGTTCAGCCTGTTTCCAGAAGGCAGTGATCAACCGCGGGCGACGGCGCATTCGGCGGAGCGCTTGGGTTGCCCGCAGTGTTAGCTCCCAGCCGTGGTGGGCGC
>DATKNW010000043.1:0-87229 GCA_035541135.1 Verrucomicrobiia bacterium | reverse complement strand
ATTTGCGACGTAGAGGTTTCCACCGGACCAAGCGAGGCCCCCTGGGTTGTCCAGGCCGCTCGTCGCGAAAACCGACACGCTCCCGTTTGCGCCGAACTTAAGGATGGTGTTGTTGTAGTTGGGCACGTACAGATTACCGCTGCTATCAAAGGCGAGGTCACCGGGGTAGTCCAAGCCGGAAGCGGCCGTAGCAAAAACGGTCCCGCTGCCATTTGAAGTATACTCCTCAATGGTGTTGTTCCCATCGTTCGCGACGAACAGATTGCCACCGCTATCGAAGGCGAGAGCGACGGGATAACTCAAACCCGCGGTGGCAAAGACTGTCCCAACGCCATTGGGCGTGAACTCCTGAATGGTGCTGTTCCCGTTGCCTCCGCCCGAATTCGCGACGAAGAGATTGCCGCTGTTGTCAAACGCAAGGCCACCAGGGTAATTGAGGCCGGAGCTGGCGGTGGTGAATGTTGTGACACTGCCCGCGGAGTTGATTTGGAGAATGGAGTTCAGATTGAAGGTCGGCACGTAGACGGTCTGAGCATGGGCTTGAAACGGTGGGCGGCACAGCCCGCAGACGACCAAGAACACGATAAAAGTGGCCTTCACGACGCTCCCTCTTTGCCTCGCCCTATAGATTAATATACAGTGGTGATCCATGCCACTGTAATCGAGGTGTTTTACGTGTACTTTCATGGTGGTGGTTACCTTTCCGGGCATACTAATACGCTCCGATGTTCCACGGGCCGGCGTTCGACCGGCTCGCGCCGTCGAAATTCGCGCCGAAGTAGCCGGATAGATTCGTGCCCTGGCCGGTGCAGGCCGTGTCGTTGGTTGCCAGATGCAGGTCATTGTTGGTGTTCAGTTCCGAGTAGGTGACGAATTGCACCGTCGACGTGCAGCCGTTGAGGGCCACGCATCCTACCGGCGGCGGAGGTGGAGGTGGTGGTTCGATGGGAGAAGAGGACGAGCAGGCCGAGGGCGATGCCGCCGAGTTTCCACAAGTTGTTTCGTCCGAGAGCGCTGTTCGTCGCCGTGTTTCGCAGATTGCCTCCGACTCGCATACATGGAACAAGCGTCGCGCGGACGGGACGCGGCACAGCCTCGGGCCATAGATGACAGGCCCGCAAACGGGGTGTACTGCTACACTTTAGGCACGGCGTACGGGCCGGGTCGAGAAGTTCTGCGTGACATTTTCATTCCAGGAAATCGCAACGACAAAAACGACGGCGCCGGCCGAAACCCGCGGGGAACAGGCCCCGTTCAGCCCTTGATAATCCGCGAGAGCACGAACAGGAATACCAGCAGGGCGCCCGCCATGATAACCCAGTTGTTCCGCACCCACGTCGTCGTGCCGACGAGGACGTCGGGCGCGGCGGTCTTGACCGTCGGTGGTGGCGATGCGGCGTTCGCCACGGCGCTCGGGGGGCTGATCCCCCACCGCGCTTCTGTCGTGGACGCCTGTGACCGGACCGCTGCGAGCCTGTGCGTCACGGCTTCCAACTGATATCTCATCTGATCGAGATTCGCTTGTTCATTGGCCAGTGTCCGGCGCGCCGCGTTGACCGACACCTGATTCTGTACGATGGCCTGGCTGTTGCCCCCCAGCGTCTGGTTCCGGGAACCGACCGGCGCCGGCCCCGCAAACGACTGATGGTTGCCCATCGCCTGTTTCAGGGAGGCCTCCGCCGAGTCGAACGCGTGCTGGGCCTGATCCACCCGCTGCTGCGCGGACGGGACGTCGGCCTCCAGTTGCTGCTTCTGATGATCGAGTTGGTCGATCTCCTTCTGGAACGCGACGGCCACCAGCGGCTTGGCCTGGGCAACCTGCGCCGCCTGTTCCGACTGGGTCAGAACAAAGAGAAGTTCCTGGATGGCGGACTCGAACTGGCCCTGGGAAATCGACCAGCGGCCCTTTTGCAGCGACTTCTCGCACCGCTCATTCTTGGCGAGCCGCAGGCCCTCGGCGGCGGGCAGCCACCGGCCGTGAAACCGCATCGATCCCGCCGCCACCAGGTTCCGCTCCGCCTGCCACTGGGTGATCAGAGCGGTGACGTTCGTCTCATACGCTGAATTGGGATGGCGGTTGAGGAACCGGCGAAAGACATTGTTGATGACGTCGTCGTAATAATCCAGTCGGTAACTTTCCTCGGAACTCAGCTGATACTTACCCAGCGCATCGTAGTCCCGCTTCTCCTGCGTGGCGGCTCGTTGCTCGGCGGTGGAACGAACAATCTGCGCGATGTCCGATTTCTTGATCTGTCGGGTTTCCGTTATGGTGCCGTGGGCAAATTCCAGATAGATCGACACCGAGGAATCGTCTTGCGTGGTAATGTCGCCCTCCAGCACGGTGCCATCCTTCAGGGTAATGGTATCCGCGCGCGCCAAGGCCGCCGCCAGCGCGAGCGCCGGGAGCCACCGGCACCAGCAGGCCCACCCGGGCCGTCTATTGGCTGCGATAGATTTGGACGGAAACATATCGGCTGCGCGGTACGCTGAATTTCTTCACCTCAACCATCACAGCTTGCGCCAATCGGCGGTACAAAATCGCCTTGGCAATGTCCGCCGCGAGAGACTCGACAAGTTTCCGCGGTCTCTCCGCGGCAGTCTTGCGAATCATCTCCGCCACCACGTCGTACGGCGTGGTGGAATACTCCCGGTCCGTTCGTCCCGCCGGGGCCAGGTCGCATTCGAGTTCCACGGTAATCAGCAATCGCTGCGGTCCGGCCCGCTCGGCTTCGGTCACTCCAATGCGCGCGTCCACTTCCAGGTCTTTAACAACGATCTTATCCACGCACAGCCTCGGGCGTGGCGAAAAATTGTTGCAGTTCGCCGAGATGATGGCAAATCAAATCCGGCTTCATCGCCCGTAGTTTGTCGAGGAGATTGTAGCCTGTCAACACGGCGCACGTGTGGATGCCCCCGGCCTTGCCCGCCTCCACGTCGTGTTCCATGTCGCCGACAAACATCGTCTCGTCGCGGTCGAGATCGTTTTCCTCGAGGATGTGATGGATCTTCGACGTCTTGTCCGCAATGCCGATGTACGGCTTGGTGATGTACGACCCGATCCCGAACCGCGTCATCTGCGTCTCGTATGTATGCGCGTCCACGGTGCTGGCGACATACACGCCCATGCCCTGGCGCCGGCAAAACTGCAGAAACTCCCGCGTGTGCGGCAACAGCGTGATCTCGGCGTGATGCTTCGGATACTCCGCGAGAAAAATCTCCTCCAGCCGGGCCTGCGGCACGTGCGGCAGCCGGTTCTCGTAGAACTTGCGAATCGGCAGACAGAACTGGGCGCGGAATTCCTCCCGCGTCATCGCCGGCAGCCCGCACGATTCCAACACATGGTTCGTGGTTGCCAACACCGGCATCAGGTCGTCCACGAGCGTGCCAGACCAATCCAGAATCACATTTCGAATCACCACGCCGCGACGGTATCACAAACCATCGTCCCAGTGGCAGAAGAAAAGACTGCGTCTCGGGCGATCAATGGATCGTGGCCGCCTTCCCCAACGCTGTCGCTCACGGCTTGCGGCGTGGGCCGCGTTCGCGTCGGGCGAGGCGTTCGGTCTTGAGCTTGCGCAGGCGCCGCTCGATTTTGTCGACAACGATATCGAGGGCGGTGATCACGTCGGCGCGGGATTCCTCTGCGCTCAGGTCGGCGCCGGGGATTTCCACGAGCACGCGCACCGTGTATTGCCGCGCGGAATGATGCGCGCTGTCCTTGCGCAACCGCACCCGCGCCCGCACCGCCCGCGGCGCGTATTGCTCGACATGGCCGATCTTTTCGTCGATGGCGTCCTTGACGGTTTGCGTGAGCCTGACGCCATCGGCGTGGATGAGAGTATCCATGAAATTTTTCCTCGGTTAGTAGCTCAGCGTGCTCAATTGTACTTTACCACGGAACACCCAATACACAACCGACGTGTACGCCAGCACGAACGGCATCCCCAGCGCCGCGATCGTCGCCATGATCCGCAGCGTTTTGTGCGACGAGGCCGCGTTGTACACGGTCAGGCTCCAGTCGGGATTGAGCGACGAGTGAACGAGGTCGGGAAACAGCGCCACGCCAAACAGAAACGTCAGCGCCGCGATCGTCGCGCACGAGGAGAGGAACGCGTAGCCGGGCCGCCGCAGATAAATGGCCCGCGGGATGTTGGCAATGGCCAGCACGTTGAGCACGACCACGCCCCACGCCCAAGGGTGGCCCCGAAAATTCGCAATCGCCAACGGTACGTCCACCAGCGTGTAGATCGTCGTGAACAGATAGAACACGAGAAACACCCCAAACGTCCGCCACATCCATTCGTGAATCCGCTTCTGCAGGTCGCCCTCGGTTTTCAAGTACAGATAGATCGACCCGTGCATGGCGAACGTGGCGATGGCAAACAGCCCGACCAGCAGCGCGTAGGGATGCAACAGGTCAACGAACCCGCCCTGGTATTCCATGTCGGGGCCGATCGGCATGCCCCGCATCGCGTTGCCCACCGCCACGCCAAACAACAGCGTGGCCAATCCGCTGGCCAGACAGAACGATACGTCCCAGAAGGCGCGCCACGACGGCGAGTCGTGTTTGCTGCGAAACTCCATCGACACAGCGCGAAAGATCAACGCGAACAACAGCAACATAAACGCCGTGTAGAACCCGGAGAATACCGTCGCGTACGCGATGGGGAACGCCGCGAACAGCGCCCCGCCAAACGTCACCAGCCACACCTCGTTGCCGTCCCAGAGCGGCCCGATCGAGTTCATCAGCACGCGGCGCTCGTGATCGCTCTTCACGGACAAATGGAGGATGCCCACCCCGAGATCGAATCCGTCGAGGATCGCGTAGCCCGTCAGCAGCACCCCGAGCAGTATGAACCACAAAATGTTCAGATCCATAAAGCCGTTACTCTTTCTCCTTCTCCTTGTCGGTCTCGGTCAACGATGCCCCGCCAATACCGGCCCGCAAACCGGCAACGCCGAACAATCCGCCGGGCCCCGCCTTCGTCGTGATCGGGCCGACCTCATCCGGGCCGTGCTGGATCTTGCTGTCCAGCACGAACACCCACACCACAAACAGCAGCGCGTAAATGACGATGAACATCAGGATCGACCCGAGCACCTGATTGGCGACGACGGCTTTCGATAGCGCGTCGCTCGTGCGCAGCAGTCCATACACGACCCACGGCTGGCGACCCACTTCCGCCGTCATCCAGCCGAACTGGTTCGCGGCGTACGGCAGCGGCACCGCCAGCACGAACACCCACAGCAGCCACCGTTTCTCGAACAACGTACCCTTCCACCGGAAATACGCACCCACCAGCGTCAGCGCCGCCAACAGCGTCCCCAGCCACACCATGATGTGGAACGCCTGAAACGTCGCCACCACCGGCGGCCAGTCGCGTTGCGGGATCCGGTCGAGTCCGATGACCGGCTTCTGGAAATCGCCGTACGCCAGGTAGCTCAGCAGGCCCGGGACTGCGATGCCAAGGTTGACCTGTTGCTCCTTCGGATCGGGCAGGCCAAACAGATACAGCGGCGTCGGGCCGTCGCGGGTATGGAACACCGCTTCCATCGCCGCAAGTTTCGCCGGCTGTGTCTGGGCGATTTTCTTTCCCTGCAAGTCGCCGGAAATCGGCTCGGCCAGCGATGTCACCGCGCCCACGACCAGCGCGATCGTGAAACTTTTCTTCGCGAAATCGAGGTGTCGTCCCTTCAGAATGTAGTAGGCCGTGATGCTCATCACGAAAAATGCCGCGAGGATGTACGCGCCGATCACCGTGTGCGCCAGGCGGTGCATGCTCGACGGGCTGAACACCATCGCCCAGAAATCCGTGATCTCCGCTCGCGCGCCGAGCCCTTCTCCCACAATGTGAAAACCGGCCGGCGTTTGCTGCCACGAGTTGGCGATGACGATCCAGATCGAGGAGAAGAACGCCCCCAGCGCGACCATGCACGTCGAGAAAAAGTGCATCCGCGGCGAGACCCTGTCCCAACCGAAAACCAGCACCGCCAGAAACCCCGATTCGAGAAAGAACGCAAAGATGCCTTCCGCCGCCAGCGCCGAGCCGAACACGTCGCCGACGTACCGCGAGTAGGTCGCCCAATTCGTGCCGAACTGGAATTCCATCACGATGCCGGACGCGACCCCCATGGCGAAGTTGACCGCGAAAATCTTCGTCCAGAATTTCGCCATCGCCTCATACTCCAGCCGTCCCGTTCCCAGGTACATCGCCTCCATGATGACCAGAATGCCGCCGAGCCCGATCGACAACGGCGGGAACAGATAGTGGAACATTATTGTCAGCGCGAACTGAAACCGAGACAACGTCAGGACGCTCAGGTCCACAATACGAATCCTCCGGCAAAGCTGCTGTAGGAACTAGTAGTCGCGAACGACGCGAAATGCAACCCGCTCGGCATCGCAATAGCCAACGTCGGGTTTTCCTGCCATTTCGTAACCACGGAAAAAGCGTCCGGCAAAACGAAGCCAAGCGACACTTTGGCACGCTTGGCAAAGTGTGTTGACGGCGTTTTTCAAATCGTCTAGTTTCCGGGCCAAGGAGGTCGAAGCGTGAGAACGACCAAGTGGATTGGAATCGCCGTACTTTTGGCAAGCATGGTGGTCGGGCAGGGATGCGCCCTGCTTGTGGTGGGAGCGGTCGGGGCCGCCGGGGCGGCCGGGGCCGTTTCCTATGTGGGCAATGAACTCCACGTCACCCAGGAGGTCAGCGTGGATCGGGCGTGGAACGCCGCCCTCGCATCAATGCAGGACCTGCAATTCCGCCTGATTCGAGACAAAACCGTCAAGGACGCGACCGGGGGAGTGGTGAACGCCTACAACGCGAAGGACCAGCGCATTATCATTCAGCTCGCCCGTCAATCCGACACCGTTACTGAGATCCGAATACGCGTCGGCACATTCGACACCACCGCCAACCGCGACCTGGCGCGACTGATTTACGACAAGATGCGGGCACATCTGTAGGAGCGCCCGACAAAACTGTCGTTCGACGCCAGTCTCCGGATCGCGCCGTTACCGCGATCGGGAATTGCCTCGCCACGTCCCTTGAGGCAGAATCTGCGGCACAGCAACATCCACGTCGAACATGACCAACAAGCAAGTGCTGTTTATCGCCGATGATTTTGGGATGAGCGCGGAGGCCAACGGCGCCATCATCGAGGCTCATCTCCACGGCGTGCTGCACGGGGTCAGTTTGATGGTCGGCCAGCCGGGCAGTGCCGACGCCGTGCGCATGGCGCGCGACCATCCCGACTTGCCCATGGGCTGGCATTTGCACCTCGACAATTCGCAACCCGTCACGCGCGCGACGTGGCCATGGGGCAATTCCTACAAGCGGGCGGGTTGGGCCATCGGCTCGTCGCGTCAAGCGCGGCAGTTTATGCGCGACGAGGTTCGGGCGCAATGGGATCTGGTTCGCGAGTCGGGAGTGCCGTGCGCATTCGTAAACTCACACCACCACCTCCATGCACATCCCGTTGTGTATCAAACACTCATCGAAGTTCTCGGATCGTCGTTCAATGGCTGGCTGCGGCTCGGGAAACCCCGGTTCTTCTCGCCCAACCGCGACGCGCTTTGGGTCGTACCCGCCGATTGGCTGTGGATGAGTTCGTGGCGGAAACACTGCCCGTATCGATGCACCGACACGTTATGGGGGCTCGGGCGGACGTTTTGCATGCAGGCCGAAGAAGTGGCGCGCGCCATCGAAAAGCTCGGCCCCGGCTTTCACGAGTTCTATTTCCATCCGCGCGCGATCAGTCCCGACGATCTGGACTTGCGGTGCTTGCTCGAGTTGAAGAAGCGCGGTTTCTGATCGAAACCGGGTTGCCGCCCAGCTTCTATGCAGGAACCGGTTCAACGCCGGTCGCGAGCGCCTCGTCGATCATCCCTTGATAGAGCGAATCAGCACGGCTGTCCCGCCAGACGTTGCGGCGGCGAATATCAGCGAACGTCCCGGCGGCGCCGCGCGTGAGATCGATCTCGCACCGGAACTCCGGCACGTCGCGGCGGGCCTTGGAAGAATCATACGCGCCGTGGAACTGCGTGATCTCGTGGAGGAGGTTGAACCGTTGCGGGTCGTGCCCCACGATCCACGCGGCGGGCATGAATATGAGCCGGGCCGGTTTGCCCAGTGCGGCGGCGACATGCCGATAGTAATCGCGCCACGTGACAATCTCATCGCGCGTGGCGTTGTATTCCTGGCCATAGGCTCTGGGGTTGAGCGCCGCGTAGGCGAAAAGTTTGCCAACGTCGTCCCGGTGCGTGGATTGCCATAAGCCCAGTCCGTCGCCCGCGCACAGCACGGGCTGGCCGCGCTCGATGCGGTCCCAGGCGACGGCGTCGGGTTCGAGGTTGTCGATCAGCGGCGCGCCGGGACCGTACGTGTGGCTGGGACGGATGATGGTTAGCTGGAAGCGACGATCATCATGGGCCCGACGAAGAATCTTTTCGCAAGCCACCTTGTTCCGTCCGTATTCGCTGATCGGTTCTTGCGGGAACGATTCATCGATCAACACGCCCGGCGGCACTTTCACGCCGTACGTGCAGACGGTAGAACAGAAGATGAACTGCTGACAACGTCCGCCAAATGCGCCGACCGCGCCGGCCGCCTGCTCGGGACCGAAGCAGACCATATCGATGACCACGTCGAAGCGCGTCGCCAGCATGGTCTGCTCGTATTCGTTGAAGTGATTGCGATCGCCGCGGATGCGTTTCACTTCAGGCGGGAGCGTGTCCTCGCGCTGGGCGCGGTTGAACACGGTGACCTCCGCGCCGCGTGTGAGCAGTTGCTTGACGATGCCGCGGCTGATCAGCCCCGTCCCGCCGATAATGAGGACCTGCATCGGTCAAACCAGATCGCAGGCCTCGGCGGGCATCCAATGGGCGTCTTTGCCGTCCCACTTCACGTTGCAACCGATGGGATTGGTCAGAGGCTTCGATACGGGCTTGCCCGCCAGATGATCGCGCAACGCGTTCTCCAGGTCGTTGATGGTCATCCGGCTCGTGTCGCGCGGGCTGTCCACGCCGCGGCCGGTGTAGACCAGTTTGCGGGCCTGGTTGAACACGTAGAAATGCGGCGTCCGCAATGCCCCATACGCCCGCGCCACGTCCTGCGATTCGTCATACAGGTACAACCACGGGAACTTCTTCTCCTCCATCCGGCTTACCATGTGCGGGAAATCGTCCTCGTGATACGTGTTCTTGCTGTTGGAATTGATGCCGACGAACTTTACGCCCTGCGCGGTGAATTTCTCCGCCGTCTTGCGCGTAACCTCGTCCGACCCGGTCACATACGGGCAGTGGTTGCACGTGAAGAAAACAACGAGGACTTTCGCGTCCGCGAAATCCGCCAGCCGATAGGTTTTGCCGTCCGTCGCCGGCAGTTTGAAATCCGGCGCCTTGTCTCCGATTTGCAGTGTGAACGCCATGGCGACCATCCTTTCTGGAATTCGATGCAAATCTATCCCGCGCGTTTCTCGGCGACAACCGAATTCCCTCGACTTCCCTGCAGAATTGTTATTTACTGGCTTGCGGAGAAGCTGGGAAAGCGCCGTGAGACTCCTCCGAATGCTCGTCGTAATTGCCGCCTCAGTTCTGGTATGCGTGCCCAACCGAGCCAACGGGCAGACACTGACAACCCTCCACCTGTTTAGCGGAGGTAACGACGGCCACAACCCGGCATGGGGACTTGTCCAGGGCAGCGACGGTTATTTTTACGGGACAACCGCAGACGGGGATCCCGAGGGCGGATACGGTACGATATTCCAGATTAGCTCCAGCGGTACTCTGACCACACTCTATCATTTTAGCGGAGGCGCCGACGGCGGTTATCCCTCTTCATCGCTGCTCGAAGGCACTGACGGCTGTTTCTATGGCGTGACCAGTAGTGGCGGGGCGAATGGCGGATACGGTACTGTGTTCAAAGTCACATCGAGCGGCGCGCTGACCACATCGCATAGCTTCAGCGGCACCGACGGCAATCTTCCCAGGGGAAAGCTCGTACAAGGCAAGGGCGGCGATTTCTACGGTGTGACCATTGAGGGCGGGACCAATGATCTCGGCACCGTCTTCATGATCACGCCAGCCGGCACGTTGACCACCCTCCACATGTTTGGCTTTGACAGTAAAGGCTCGCAGCCGTACGCGGGCCTTGCTCCACAGAACAACACCTGTCTCTACGGAACAACCGAAGTCGGTGGTGCGAACGGCGGCTGGGGCACGGTGTTCAAAATCACGACGACGGGCAAGATGACCAGCCTGTATAGCTTCAGCAACGACGCTGACGGCGGCAACCCGTTTGCCGCGCTTGTCAAAGGCCGTGACGGCCATTTCTACGGGACAACTTCTTCAGGGGGAACGAACAGTAATGGCAGCGTATTTAAGATTTCTCCCGCAGGTAAATTGAAGACGCTCTATCGCTTCACGGGCGGCTCTGACGGCGCCACCCCGGAGGCCGCGCTGGTGCGAGGAACCGACGGCAATTTCTACGGAACGACGTCCTATGGCGGCTCATCCGGCCTCGGAACCGCGTTCAAGATTACGCCCGCCGGCACCCTGACCACGCTGCACGAGTTTGGCGGCGGTACCGACGGCAGCCTGCCGTACGGAGGACTTGTCCAGGGTAGCGACGGCAGTTTTTATGGGACAGCTTGGGCGGGAGGAACGAACGACAATGGCACCGTGTTCAAACTAACCGTCCCGCTCGGTCGCACGCGAAAAGATTAGCAGTTTGAATTTGCGGCGAAGCCACGGTCCGCAACAACTTTGCCGATCCGCAGGTGCGCGCCACACGTCACGGCCCATCCATGTTCACATCCGGCATCCGCAGCATGTCGGACTCGGCAGCCAGGCCAAGCTGGCGCGCGGCGCGGGCGAAGGGCTGAATCAGTTCCAGCGTGCGGGCGAGGGTTTCGTCGCCGGCCGATTCGCTGCTATCCGAGCCTCTCCCGAGTAATCGTTCGATCGGCGATTGGGGCCGTGGGAACAGTTTCAGTTTGATCTTCGCATCGAGCGGCAGCTTCGCCGCTTCGCGCACGAGCTTCAGCGCTACGGGGAATCCGCCGAGCTCGTCCACCAACCCGAGCGCCTTGGCGTCCTCGCCGATCCAGATGCGGCCCTTGGCGATTTCGAGGACCTTGTCCTTGGGAAGCTTGCGGCCGGCGGCGACCTTGGTGGTGAAATCGTCGTAGATGCGGTCGAGCCAGCCCTCGAAGCGCGTCCATTGCTCGGGCGTGTAATCCTGCAGACCGGTGAACACCATGGCGTTGGAACTGGTGTGGACCTCGTCCCACGAGATACCGAGTTTGTCCCAGAAATTCGTCGTGAGGAATTTGCCCGCGAACACACCAATGGAGCCGGTCAGCGTCGCCGGCTGCGCGACGATTTTGTCGGCCGACATTGCAATGAAGTAGCCGCCGGACCCGGCGACTCCGCCCATCGACACGATGATGGGTTTGCCGGCTTTCCTGGCGCGGACCGTTTCCCGCCAGATCGTATCCGACGCGACGTACGAGCCGCCGCCGCTATCGATCCGAAACAGAATCGCTTTCACGTCCTTGTCCTCCGCCGCGGCGCGGAAGGCGGCGGCCACGCTGTCGGCTCCCATCGAGACATCCTGGAAAAGCGGACTGTAGCCGCTTTTGCCGCGATGGATGTCGCCGACGCCGTAGATCAGCGCGACAGTGTCGCCTTCGTCGTAGGGCGAGCCGGCCCGGTCGAGGTACTTCGAGAGGTAGAGAAATTTCGTGTGCGGACCGGCCTGCTTCTTGATGTCATCGTACGCCGCGTCGCGGTAGCCGAGTTTGTCGACGAGTTTGGCGTCGAGAGCCTCATCGGCGAGAAACGGGCCACGATCGATCAATGCCCGCACGTCGTTCGTGGACATTTTGCGGGCCGAGGCGATGCCCGCGACGAGCTGGTCAAACGCCGATTTCACGAACGCCTCGGTCGCCTCCCTGTGGGCCGGCGTGTACTTTTTCTCGGTCAACTCGTTCATCGCGTTCTTGTACTCGGACCGATGGTCCATGCGCGGGACGAGCCCGAGTTTGTCGAGCGTCCCACGGAGAAACGGCGTCTCGGCCATCAGACCGGACAGGCCCACGTCGCCGGACGGCTGGAGGTAAATCCTGTCGAAGGCGGTGGCAAGGTAGTACGACCCGTTGGCCCTGCTCTCTTCGCCAAACGTCTCGGCGTAGGCGATGGCGGGTTTGCCGCTGTGGCGGAACGCAACGACGGCATCGCGGATTTCCTGGATGTCGGCCAGCGGCAGACCGGCTTCGCCGACGCGCGCGATCAGGCCGACCACGCGCTTGTCGGTCGAGCCGCGCTGGAGGGCTTCGACGAGGTTGAGGATCGTCGGCGCGCGGCCGGCGACGATCCGCGCCACGGGATCGTCCGGAGTGTATTCCGCGAGGCGCTTTTCCAGGTCGACTTCGAGAATCACTTTCGTGGGGACCGAGCGTTTCACAACGAGGACACAGGCTGCGCCGAGGACGGCGCCAAGGAGGACCACGGCGCCGATGGTTGCCAGCAGGCGGACGAAGAATCTCTGCGCGATATTCTGTGCCATAATGTTTCTCCTATCACGACCGCCCGTAACGCGGTCCGCTGTCGACATTACGCCACTCAAGCCGCGGCGACAAGCCGTGGGTATAGGCCGTCCGGGAAATGGTTGCAGGGGCGTGGCGGAACCGGAATAATACGATCATGATTGCTTTTCTGCTCGCGACGGGGATAGTGGGAAGCGCTCTGGCACAGGATTCACTGCCGGCACCCATGAAAGTCGAACTCACCATTCACGCCGACCAGCCCGGCAGCAGGATCGACCGCAACATCTACGGGCAATTCGCCGAGCATCTGGGACGCGGCATCTACGAAGGAATCTGGGTCGGCGAAGGTTCCCCGATCCCGAACACGCGCGGCATTCGCAACGACGTCGTGGCGGCGCTGAAGCGGCTGAATATTCCCGTGCTGCGATGGCCGGGAGGTTGTTTTGCCGACGAGTATCACTGGCGCGACGGCATCGGGCCGCGCCAGGACCGGCCGCGGAGGATGAATACCCATTGGGGCTGGGTGCCGGAAAGCAACGAGTTTGGGACGCACGAGTTCATGGATTTGTGCGACCAACTCGGCTGCGACCCCTACATCTGCGGCAACCTCGGCAGTGGCACGCCCGAGGAGATGCGGGACTGGGTCGAATACATCACCTCTGCGGCGCATACGACGCTGGCCGACCTGCGGCGCGAGAACGGACAGGACAAGCCGTGGAAGCTGCCGTATTTCGCGATCGGAAATGAGAACTGGGGCTGCGGCGGCAATATGCGGCCGGAGTTTTACGCGGACAATTACCGGCGCTACAACACGTTCGTGAAAGTCGACCCCGATACACGCATCGAACGCATCGCCTGCGGTCCGGGTGGTGACGACACCAAGTGGACCGAGGTGCTGATGTCGATGGTGGGCCGGCAGATGAACGGCCTGTCGTTGCATTATTATACCCTCCCATCGGGCAAGTGGAGCCAGAAAGGCATGGCCACCGGATTTACGGAGCAGGAGTGGCACGACACGTTGTGGCAAACGCTGAAGATGGAAGAAATCATCGCCCGGCACTCGGCGATCATGGATCGCTATGATCCGCACAAGGAAATCGCGCTGATCGTGGACGAATGGGGCGACTGGTACGATGTCGATCCCGGCGAGAATCCCGGTTTTCTCTACCAGCAAAACACCTTGCGCGACGCCATCGTCGCCGCGTTGAACTTCGACCTCTTCCACCGGCATTGCGACCGCGTGAGGATGGCGAACATCGCCCAGATGGTGAACGTGTTGCAGTCGATGGTCCTGACCGACAAGGAGAAGATGATCGTCACGCCGACCTATCACGCCTTCGAGATGTACAAGGTCCACCAAGACGCGACGTGGCTGCCGGTGGACATTGCCGCGCCGGAGTACAAACTGGGCGGCAATTCCGTGCCCGGGGTGGACGCGACGGCTTCGCGCGACAAAGATGGGCGCATCCATCTCTCACTGGTCAATCTCAACCCGCAACTGGATGGCAACGTCAGGGTGAAACTGGCCGGCGCGGCCGCCAGGACGGTGACGGGCCGAGTGCTCACCGCGTCGGCGATGGATGCGCATAACACCTTCGATGCGCCAAATGCCGTGATACCCAAGGCGTTCTCCACCTTTGAACTCAAGGACAACGTGCTGACAGTGACACTGCCGTCGAAATCCGTCGTGGTTCTCGAAATCCAATAGCGAAAGCGTCGGGGTTGATCGTTCGCTCATTTCGGGACGAAGGAGAACGCGATAGCCAAATGACTCGGCGGGCTTGATTATGAATATGAAGCCAGGGAAATACGCGTTGTTCGCCCTTGCGTTGGCCCTCGCGAACATCGCGACGGCGCAGGTAACAAATTCCCTCTCCGAAACAAATGCGCCGGTCACTGCCCCTTTGGAAACAAACTCCGCGGCGGCGGTCGCCACGCTGCAAATTGACGCCGGCAAAGTCACCGGCAAGGTCAGTCCGATGCTGTACGGCCTGATGACCGAGGAGATCAATTTCTCGTATGAGGGCGGGCTGTACGGCGAACTGATTCGCAATCGCACGTTCAAGGCCAATCCGACCAATGCGGTCTACTGGACCTCGATCGGCGAGGCGCCAATGTCCATCGACACGAAGCAGCCGCTGAATTCCGCATTGAACGTGAGCTTGAAGCTGGACACAAGCAAAGCGTCGAAGAATTCACCGGTCGGTTTCGCCAATGGCGGTTATTGGGGGATTCCCGTTCGTCCGAACACGACGTATCGCGCTTCGTTCTATGCGCGCGGACGGAGCTTCTCCGGACCGCTCATTGTTTCGTTGGAGAGCGCTGACGGTAAAACCGCATGCGCCAGCGCGACGATTCCCAGAATCTCCGGCAAATGGCAGAAATATGAAGTGACATTGACGACCGGCGACGTCCCCGTTTCGAAGGACAACAAACTGACCATCACGACGACCAACCCCGGCGGGCTTTTCAGCCGGCACGGCACGGTGTGGTTCCAGCAGGTGTCGCTGTTTCCGCCGACGTACCACAATCGTCCGAATGGAAGTCGTTCCGACCTGATGCGGCTGCTGGCGGACATGCAGCCCGGGTTCCTGCGCTTTCCCGGCGGCAATTACGTCGAGGGTGATTACTTCAACGAACGCTTCAATTGGAAGGAAACCGTCGGCGATATTTCCCAGCGCCCCGGCCATCGCAGTCCATGGAATTATTGGTCCACTGACGGGTTCGGGCTGCTGGAATTTCTGGACTGGTGTGAGGACCTGCGCATGCAGCCGGTGCTGGCGGTCTTCGCGGGCTACGCACTCCGACGCGATTACGTGGCCGCCGGTCCCGGGCTGGAGCCTTACGTTCAGGATGCGCTCGACGAGATCGAATACGTGACCGGCGGCCCGAACACCAAATGGGGCGCGCGCCGCGCGAAGGACGGACACCCCGAGCCGTTCGAATTGAATTACGTCGAGATTGGAAACGAAGACTGGTTTGATCGCAGCGGCAGCTACGACGGCCGATTTGCGCAATTTTACGACGCCATCAAGGCGAAGTATCCGAACCTGCAGATCATCGCGACGACGAAGGTGAAATCGCGCGTGTCGGATTTGCTCGATGAACATTACTATCGCTCGCAGGAGGAAATGCAGGCGCACGCGCTGGATTACGACCGATACTCGCGCACGAACAAAACGAAGATTTTCGTCGGCGAATGGGCGACGCGCGTCGGCTCGCCGACGCCGAACATGGCCGGGGCGCTCGGCGACGCCGCGTGGATGACCGGTATGGAACGCTATTCCGACATTGTCCTCATGTCCTGCTACGCGCCGCTGTTCGTCAACGTGAGCGAACCTGCCGACCCGCGGCATGACCCCAACACCTCGATGCAATGGAAGACGGATTTGATCGGCTACGACGCATTAAGCAGCTACGGCTCGCCGGCGTATTACGCGCAGAAAATGTTCAGTGCGCACCACGGCGACGAGATCCTGGCCACGGATTCGCAGGACATTCCGACGCGCGAGTGGCAGCCGCCCGTGCGCACGCGCAACGGTGTGCCGCAAGGTCCGCGTCCGCCCGCGCAACAGATCCGCGAGATCTTTTTCGACGCTACGCGCGACAGCAGGAGTGGGATCGTTTATCTGAAGGTCGTGAACGAATCCGGCGCGACGCAGCCCGTGAGAATCCGGATCAGCGGCGTCGGTTCGGTGGACGCCAACGGCACAGCCGTCGTGTTGAAGGCCGACAGTCCCGACGACACGAACAGCCTGCAAGAGCCGACGAGGATCGTGCCCGCCGACGAAACGGCCGGCGGCCTGAGCACGGACTTTACGCGTGAATTCCCGCCGTATTCCCTCACGATTCTGGAATTGAAAACGAAGTGACGCGTCCCGGCGCGGCAACGGCCATTCGGCGCCCCGGCTTTCTCCCGACCAGAAGCGTCTTGCCATTGCCGTTCTGGACAGTAAAGTTACCGTGAATCCTACGGCGGCTGATAATCATGCTGACGCAAGTCGTTGCGCTCCCGTAGCTCAGATGGATAGAGCGTCGGTTTCCTAAACCGCAGGTCGGGCGTTCGAATCGCCCCGGGAGCGCCAACTTCAGACCGGGGTGGCCTGGTCCGGAAGGGGGACGGATGGGAGAAGCGGCCCCTTGTTTCGGCCACGCCAGCATCACATGACCTCCGTCTTCGAGTATCAGCGAGGCGGCCCGGCATCCACGGCGGCCCTCCACGCTTGACTTGAAGTTCGACCGGGGAGTAGACAACGCAGCGCGCGATGAAGGGATCGAAGGACACACCGAGAAGCGCGTGGAAGTCAGTGGGCACCGGCGCGGTTTTGATTGTTGTGTTGACCATGGTGGTCTACATCCCGGCCATGCGCGGCGGGTTTATCTGGGATGACGCTCTGTTCATCACGGACAACCCGATGATGAAAGCTCATGATGGACTCCACCGGTTCTGGCTGACGACGGAAGCTCCGGATTATTATCCGCTGACGTGGAGTCTATGGTGGCTGGAGTGGCGGGCTTGGGGCTCCAACGCCACGGGCTACCACGTGGTCAACATCTTACTGCACGCGGCCAACGCCGTCCTGGTGTGGATGATCTTGCGGCGCCTGAAGATTTCGGGGGCATGGTTGGCGGCGCTGGCGTTTGCGATTCATCCAGTCAACGTCGCCACCGTCGCCTGGATCAGCGAACAGAAGAACACGCTGTCGATGATGTTTTCCGCGGTGGCGGTCCTGCTGTATCTGAAATTCGATGAATCAGACCGGTGGCCTTGGTACGGTCTGTCGCTGATGGCTTTCCTCCTCGCATTGCTCAGCAAGAGCGCGGCGGTGATGCTTCCGGTGGTGCTGCTGGGATGCGTCTGGTGGATGCGCCATCGGATACGGTGGAAAGATCTCCTGCGGTGCGCGCCATTCTTCCTGCTTTCTCTCGTCCTGGGATTGGCAACCGTTTGGTTCCAGTACCATCAGGTCTTGGAGGAGGCGATCACGAACAGGAGGGTTGCGGTTCGTCTGGCGGCCGCCGGGTGGGCTCCATGGTTTTACTTTGGCAAAACGCTCGTGCCACTGAACCTGATGCTGATCTATCCCAAATGGCACATCGACGCCTCCCGATGGATCTGCTACGTGCCGGGCGTGCTCTGGATCGCGTGCTTTGTTGTCTTCTGGTGGAAACGCGAGAGCTGGGGACGACCGCTGCTGTTCGGGTTTGGTTGTTTCGTGGCCATGCTCTTCCCGGTGCTCGGGTTCTTCGATCAAGGCTTCTATGAATACTCGGCGGTGGCCGACCACTGGCAGTACTATTCCATCATCGGAATCATTGCGCTGGTCGTTGCTGCTGGCGAGGGGATTTGCCGCCGCCTGGGCGAAAGACGCCGATGGGCTGAAGTGCTGGTGGGGGCGGCTGTGTTCCTGACGCTGGGCGCGGCGACGTGGAAACGCACATGCGTGTATGCAACCAATGAGACGTTCTGGTGGGACAACGTGACAAGAAATCCGGGCGCGTCCGTGGCGCACTTCAATCTCGGGGAAGCTCTCGCACAAAAGGGCGAGATCAAGGAGGCGATTGACTGTTACGAGCGAGCCCTGAAGCTCGACCCCGACTATGCGCAGGCGCACAACAACCTGGGCAATTCATTATTCGAAGTGGGACGGGTCGAAGAAGCCATCGCCCATCTCAAGGAGGCGGTGCGGCTCAAACCGGACTCCGCCACGATGCACAGCAACCTGGGAGGCGTTCTGGTGCAGACGGGCCGGACCGACGAAGGAATCAAGCAGTTGGAGGAGGCGGTGCGGCTCAAGCCCGATTTCGCCGACGCCCAGTACAATTGGGGAGTCGCGTTGGAGCAAGCGGGACGGAATCAGGAGGCGATCGGGCATTTCCAGGAGGCGCTCCAAATCGAACCCGACTACGTCGAGGCGCGAAATGAGCTGGCGCGGCTGCAGCCGTCGCGGTAGACGGCGGGAAACACGATGAAGACCGCGTGGAAATCGCTGGGCGCGGGCGCGCTTTTGATCATGGCATTGACAATGGCGGTTTACATCCCGGCCATGCGCGGCGGGTTTCTGTTCGACGATTACGATTTCATCACGACCAATCGGCTGATCAAAACCAGCGACGGACTGTACCGGTTCTGGTGCACGACCGACGCGGCGGATTATTACCCGATGACGTGGAGCCTGTGGTGGCTGGAGTGGCGGCTCTGGGGTGGCAATCCCATCGGGTACCACGTGGTCAACGTGTTGCTGCACGCCGTCGACGCCGTCCTGATATGGATGATCTTGCGGCGCCTGAAAACTCCGGGAGCATTTGTGGCGGCACTGGTGTTTGCCGTCCATCCGGTGAACGTGGCCAGCGTCGCCTGGATCAGCGAACAGAAGAATACGCTCTCGATGTTGTTCTACGTCGTGGCGATCCTTCTGTATCTCCGATTTGACGACGACAACCGCTGGAGATGGTACGGACTGTCGCTGATCGCATTCGTCCTGGCCGCGCTCAGCAAGAGCGCCGTGGTCATGTTGCCGGTGGTGTTGTTGGGATGCGCGTGGTGGCGGCGCGGACGAGTGCGGTGGCAGGACCTCCTGTATACCATCCCGTTTTTTATCCTCTCGCTGGCCTTGGGATTGGTGACGGTGTGGTTTCAGTACAATCGGGCGATGGAACGGTCCGCCGCCCGAGGGGCCGGATTCCTGGTTCGGTTGGCCGGGGCGGGTTGGGTACCGTGGTTCTACCTGTACAAGACGATCCTGCCGGTGAACCTGACGATGATCTATCCGAAGTGGGAGATCGATCCGTCCCGACTTGTTTCCTACGTACCCGGCGCGATTCTGGTCGGCGGTCTGGCGCTGTTCTGGTGGAAACGGCAAACGTGGGGACGGCCCTGCCTGTTCGCATCGGGGTATTTCCTGGCGACGCTGTTTCCCGTGTTGGGGTTCATCGATCAGGGTTTTTACCGGTTCTCATTGGTGGCCGATCACTGGCAATACTACTCGATCATCGGCGTCATTGCTTTGGTGGTCGCCGCGGGGGAGAAGGTTGGCAGTCGGTTGGGCGAGCGGAGACGATTTGTTGCGCCGTTGGCGAGCGCGGCGGTTGTGGCCGCGCTGGGAACTGCCGCCTGGCAACGAAGCGGTGTTTACCAGAGCGATGAAATGCTCTGGCGGGACACGCTGGCGAAGAACCCGCGCTGCTGGGTGGCCCACAACAATCTCGGGCTGGGCCTGTGGCAGTCGGGTCAGGTGCAGGAAGCAATGCAGCACTACGAGGAGGCCCTGCGGATCAAACCGGATTATGCCGAGACACATTACAATCTGGGGCTTGCCCTGGGACACGCGGGCAAAACGCAGGAGGAGATCGCCCAGTACAGGCTGGCCCTGCGCTTCAAACCCGAGTACGCCGAGGCCTATAACAATCTGGCATTGGCCCTGTCGCAGATGGGGGAAACGCCGGAGGCGATCGCCGACTACGAGCGGGCCCTGCAAATCAAGCCGGATTGCGCCGAGGCGCACAACAACCTGGCGAACACTCTGGCGCACGCGAATCGTGTGCCCGAGGCGATCGCGCATTGGGAACGGGCGGTGCTCATCGACCCCGATTTTGCCGAGGCCCACAACAATCTGGCGCTGGTGCTGTGGCAAGAAGGCCGGACCCGGCAGGCAATCGGGCATTGGGAGCAGGCGCTACAGACGAAGCCCGACTACGCCGAGGCATGCAACAATCTGGCCTGGGTGCTGGCGACGCACCTCGCGGCGGAGACGGGCGACCCGGCTCAAGCGGTGACCCTGGCCGAGCGAGCCTGTGAACTCAGCACGAATCGGGAACCGTCCTATCTCGATACACTCGCAGTCGCCTACGCGGCGGCCGGCCGATTCAAGGAAGCGATTGTCACCGGGGAAAAGGCCGAGGAAGTCGCCCGCGCCGACGGACAGCCGCAGTTGACGGAGAAGATCGAGACCCGGTTGCAGCTTTATCGTGACGGACGCGTCTACCGTGAGACTGGTGCAAACAGCTCGCAGATTTCAGGGAGGAAGTGATGGTGTCGACCCCGGCAGACAGGGAGCAGTCGCCCCATCGCACGTGGCTTGTGGCTGTGGCGCTCGTGGTGCTCGCCTTCGCAGCCTACCAGCCCGTGTGGCAGGCGGGCTTCATCTGGGACGATGACGACCATCTGACTCAGAATCCCGCGATGACCGCGCCGCACGGGCTGCGGATGATCTGGTCGTCCCTGTCCGTGTCCCGGTACTATCCGCTGACGCTGACGACTTTCTGGGTGGAGCGGCGGTTGTGGGGACTGAGTCCGATGCCGTATCACATGGTCAACGTCGCGCTCCATGCGATTAATGGTTTCCTGGTCTATTTGCTTCTGCGCCGGCTGCGGGTGCCGGCGGCGTGGTTTGCCGCCGGACTCTGGGTGCTGCACCCGGTCAACGTGGAATCGGTGGCCTGGGTCACCGAGCTGAAGAACACGCAATCGGGCATCTTCTTTTTCCTGGCGCTGCTGTTCTTTCTCCGGTTTGACGCCGACGGAAAACGTCCTTGGTACTGGCTGGCAGTCCTGTCAGGTCTGGCCGCCATGCTCAGCAAACCGTCGACGGTCGTGTTGCCGTTGTCGATGTTGCTGTGCGTGTGGTGGAACCGGCGACACCTGCGGCGGGTGGACGCGGTTCGGGTGGCGCCGTTTTTCGCGTTTGCACTGCTGCTGTCGGTCACAGCCATCGTCGAGCAGCACGGGCAGATCGTACGCGAGGGCACGGCGGACTGGTCCCTGACCGCAGCGGATCGGCTGGTGATTGCCGGCAAAGCGCTTTGGTTTTACGCGGGGAGATTGGTGTGGCCCGAGCAACTGACGTTCGTATACCCACGATGGGCGGCGGCAAACTCGCTCTGGTCGTGGCTGCCACTGGCCGGGGTGCTGGGCGTCGCCGTCATTCTGTGGTGGCGCCGGGAGCGGGGCTGGGCCCGCGCGGGCATTTTCGGATTGGGCTACTTCGCGACAGCGCTGCTGCCGGTGCTGGGGATATTCAACGTGTATTATTTCCGCTACTCATTTGTGGCGGATCACTTTCAGTACTTGGCCAGTGCGGGCTTCATTGCGTTGGTGTCGGCCGCGGGGGCAAAAATCTACGGGCGAACAGGACGATTGGGTGAACGGGTTGGCATGGTGGCGGGACTGGTCGTGCTGGCACTGGCCGGGGTGTTGACCTGGAGCCATGCAGGCACATTCCGGGACGTCGAGACCCTCTGGCGCGATACGCTGGCAAGGAATCCGAGCGCGTGGATTGCGCGCAACAATCTGGGGATCCTGTTGCAGAACACAGGTCGGAGCGCGGAAGCCGAGACCCAGTTCGAGCGGGTGCTGCGAATCAAGCCCGACGATCCGCAGGCGCACAACAACCTCGGCATCATGTTGGTGCGGGCGGGGCGAGTGGAGGAGGGGATTGCGCACATCGAGCAGGCGGTGCAGGTCAACCCGGGTTATGCCGAAGCATACTATAACCTGGGACTTGCCTGGGCGCGGGCCGGCAACCTCGAAGACGCCATCCGCAATTACGAGCGGGCGCTACAAATTGATCCCGACTCGGCGGAAACGCACGATCATCTGGCCGAGGCGCTGGCACAGACGGGCCACGTGCCGGCAGCGATTCCGCATTGGGAGCGGGCGCTGCAACTCAACCCCGGTCTTGCCGAGGCCCACAATAATCTCGGCATCGCCTTGATGCACGCCGGCAATGCGCAGGAGGCGATGCGGCATTTGGAACAGGCCGTGCGCATCAATCCGGACTATCCCACGGCGTGCCATAACCTCGCCCGGCTCCAGGCGACACTCCCACCGGCGCAAGGTGGCGACCCGGTTCGCGCCGTGTCACTGGCGCGGCATGCCTGCGAACTGACGGGCTATCAGTCACCCGCTTTTGTCGATACACTGGCGCAGGCCTACGCTGCCACCGGCCAATTTGAAGACGCTGTCGCCGCGGCGCAGAAGGCGGTCGAGCTTGCCCGCGCTGCCGGACAGCCGGGGCTTGCCGAAAAAATCGAGGCACGGCTTCAATTCTACCGGGATGGACACGCCGACCGCGAAACGGGAGCAGCAGGTGACTCCCCGAACCATTGAGGGAAGGAAGCATGGTGATTCACTGAGATGACGTCAACCTCCCAGCAGCGGAATCGGCTCATCGGTCTCTGTCTGGCGGCAGCCATCGCGGTCGTCTACTGGCCGGTCCTCCATGCCGGCTTCGTCCGGTACGACGACGACAGGTACGTGACCGAGAGCGTACGGGTCCAGGGAGGATTGACGCCGCAGAACCTGATGTGGGCATTCACCTCGCGCCAGGCGGCGAACTGGCATCCGTTAACCTGGGTCTCGTTGATGCTGGATCGCGAGATGTTTGGGACGTGGGCCGGCGGGTTTCATCTGGTGAACGTGCTGCTGCACGCGGCCAACACGCTGTTGCTGTTTGCCGTATGGCTGCGCATGACGGGCGCGCCATGGCGGAGCGCGTGTGTGGCGGCCCTGTTTGCGCTGCATCCGCTGCATGTGGAATCGGTCGCCTGGGTGGCGGAACGCAAGGACGTACTCAGCACATGCTTTGGGATGCTGACCGTGTATGCATACATCCGCTACGTTGATCGGCCCACACCCGCCCGATACGGGCTTACCATGGGACTGTATGGCTTGGGACTGCTGGCCAAGCCGATGGTGGTCACGTTGCCGTGCGTGTTGTTGCTTCTGGATTATTGGCCGCTGGGGCGAACACGCTGGGCGAAGGGAGCTGTCGACAAGAGACCAACCGTGCCAGTCAACCGATTGGTGACCGAGAAGCTGCCGTTTTTCGCGCTGGCTGCCGTCTCGTGCGCGATAACCGTTTGGGCGCAACGAGGCGGTGGAGCGGTGGTGTCCCTGACGAAGCTGCCCTTCGAAACGCGGGCGGCAAACGCCCTGCTCGCGTACGTGCGGTATGTGGCCAAAACGTTCTGGCCGTTGGACCAGGCTGTGTTTTACCCGTTCCGCCCCGAGCGGTCTGCAGCCGCCGTGATCGGGGCCGGGCTCGCGCTGGCAGCGGCAACCACCGTGGTGATTTGGCGGTCGCGTCGGGAGCCGTGGCTTGTGACGGGTTGGTTCTGGTATTTGGGAATGCTGGTGCCGGTCATTGGGTTGGTGCAGGTTGGCGGACAATCGATGGCGGACCGCTACACGTATCTTCCCATGGTTGGGCTGCTTGTGATGATGTGTTGGAGCCTGCCATACGGCAGGATCGAGCGCGGGAGCTTGAGGGCGACCATGTGGTTCGGGGTAGTCGCGGTGTTGGCGGCCTGCGCCGTGTTGTCCAGGGTACAGGTTGGGTATTGGAGAAGCACCGAGACGTTGTTTGGCCACACCTTGCAGGTGACCCGCGACAATTGGTTGGCGCACAATAACCTCGGAGGCGCCCTGGGACAAGCGGGCCGGGTCGAAGAAGCCATTGCGCATCTCCAACAAGCGTTGCAGATCAAGCCGGATTATCCCGAGGCACACTACAATTTGGGGCTCGCCCTGGAACGAGCCGACAGGACCCGGGAGGCAATCGGTCAATATGAGCAGGCGCTTCAGGCGAGGCCCGATTACCCCGAGGCCCATTACAATCTGGGGCTGGCCCTGTGGCGGATGGGCCGGCTGGACGAGGCAATTGCCCATTACGAACAAGCAGTGCGGCTGGACCCCGACTACGTTGACGCGCACAACAATTTGGCGGTTGCTTTGTGGCAGTCGGGGAAGATCGGGGAGGCGATCCGTCACTATGAACGGGCGATCCAGATCAAGCCCGACGACACGGATGCATACAATAACCTGGCCTGGCTGCTGGCGACAGTTCCATCAGCCGAAGGTGGCAACCCGGCTCGGGCTGTGACCCTTGCCAAGCGGGCTTGTGAACTTACCGGGGAGACCGAACCGGCGTATTTCGACACGCTCGCGGCCGCCTATGCCGCTGCCGGCCGGTTCGATGAGGCTGTCCGAGTTGCGCAAAAAGGCGTGGAGCTTGCGCGTTCGGGCGGGCAGCCGCAATTGGCGGCAAAGATCGCGGGTCGGCTCCAATTGTATCGCGCCGGACGCGCGTATGACGAGTCCATCAACGCGGCGAATCCGCCCAAGCCTTGATGGCAGCAGTTGCCGGCGGAGAATGCGGGGAGTGTTTCCTCCGTGAATCCACCGGTTGATCGATCATGAAAATTTCAACCGAGATGCGTTGGGTTGGTTCGCGGCTCACTGCAGCAGAGGTTCAGGATTGTCCAGCTAAAAATCCGCGCGGCACGCCCGCGATGGAAGCGGGCTCGATAGACCACGTTTGAGACAAGGAATAAGTCGTAGCTTTGGCCGATGCCGATTCAAAATGATACACTACCCGCGTTGACTTTGCGCCGTGGTTCTCTCAATCTGCAAGCGTTTTCCGACGAGGCTTTTTCACGAGCGGGAGAAGTGGGATGTAAGTGTCCAGTGGGGTCCTGTAAGGGACCACGTACACGTTACTCGACATTCCCCATCAGTCGGGCATTAACGTCCTGCCACGGCTTTTTCTCAGCCCCGCCGCGGGTTCCCCGAGAATATCATTCCAGCTCGCACAACTTTTTTCAGCGCGGCGCCAGCCTCGCTCCAGCCTTTCCCCTGCTGAGGGAGGCAGGGTGAAAAACAACCAAACACAAACAGTAAGAGGAGATAGGACTATGTCATCGAGCTGTAAATATGTAGCTGTGGCGATGTCCGCCTTGTTGCTTTGTTCCGTGGCGAAGGCCGACATTCGCGACACGATCCAGAATGCGAAGTCGGGAACCACCGTCCAATGTTCTGGCTCATACACCGTGAGCAAGATTGTTGTGCCGTCCGGCGTGACGGTGAAGGGTCCGGCCACATTCAACTTCAATAGCAGCAGCAACGACGGATTCTCGATCAGTGGCAGCAGTGTCACGCTTCAAAGCTTGACGATCAAAGCGGCGAAACATGGTGTGTACTGCAAGGGATCCAGCTGCAAGTTCACGTCGTTGACAACGACCGGGAACCACGACACCGGCATCGATCTCGATGGCGCGAGCAGTTGCACGGTCTCGAGCTGCACCTCGTACGACAACGCGGACAGCTCGGGTGGAAACGCCGACGGCTTCGGCGTCAAGGATGGCTGCGGCTCGGGGATCTCGTTCTCGGGTTGCATTGCGTATAGCGACTCCGACGACGGCTTTGATTTCTACGGAGCCAACGGCGTGGTCACGGTCAGCAGCTGCCAGGCGTACAGCAACGGCAGTTACAACGGGAAGACGGGCAATGGCGACGGGTTCAAGATGGGCGGCAGCTACAATCAGGCCCATAAGTACACCAGTTGCACGGCCCACAACAACACGGCCGGCTCGACCGCGCGCGGGTTCGACACGAACCACAATACCGCGAAGATCGCGCTTTCTTCTTGCCATAGCTATAGCAACAAGAACAAGGACGTGCTGGGTAATTGCACGTTGAGCAACTGCACGATGCAGCAATAACGACGGCGCATGGCGTGGTGAATCCACGCGGCCGTAACTAGTGCATGGAAGTATCGGGGGCCCGGCAGCTCGGTTGCCGGGTCCCCGAGTTTATCGCAGCCGTTCGCTTCGCATCAGCGGGTGCGAGAAGTTCCGATGCGAAAAGCGACCATTCCCGTCATGTGCTTCCTGTCGATCGTGGCGGGGCTGAAACCAATGATAATGACAGGAACGAACAGGACGGAAGAGACGATATGAAGATCGGAAAAGTTCAGATGTGCCTGGGTGTAATCGCGTCTGTCGCCGTGTTGGGGGTCTCAGTGACCCGAGCCGATATTCGCGACACGATTCAAAATGCCACGTCCGGAACCACGGTGCAATGTTCCGGCTCGTATACAGTCAGTCCCATGAAGGTGCCGGCCGGGGTAACGGTCAAGGGGCCGGCGACGTTCACCTTCAACGACTCCACGCGCGACGGTTTCACCATGAAGGGAGCCAACGCGACACTGCAAAGCCTCACGATCAAGGGGGCCAATCGTGCCGCCAATATTTACGCGTCCGGCTGCAAGGTCGTCAACTGCACGGCGACGGGGAACCACGACACGGCCATCAACTGTGACGGGGCGAGCAGCGCCACGATCTCGGGCTGCACCGCCTATGGCAATGCGGATCCCGGCGGCGGCAATGCCGATGGGTTCGGCGTCAAGAGTGCATCCGGGTCGGGCATTTCGTTCTCGAGTTGCATTTCGTACAACAACTCGGACGACGGCTTCGATTTCTACGAGGCGACCGCTCCAGTGACCGTCAGCGGCTGCCAGGCGTACAGCAACGGCAGTTACAATGGAGCGCAGGGCAATGGCGATGGGTTCAAGATGGGCGGCCAGTACAACGTGGCGCATACATACAGCAGTTGCACGGCCCACAACAACACGGCCGGCTCGACCGCGCGCGGATTCGACACGAACCACAACACCGCCGCGATCAAGCTCACGTCCTGCCACAGCTACAGCAACAAGAACAAGGACGTCCTTGGCAATTGCGTGCTGAGCAACTGCACGATGCAGCAGTAGCGTCGTGCGTTGCGTGGTTCCGCGCCGCCGTAGTGGATGCGCGGAGGTTTCGGGGACCCGGCAGCCCGGTGGCCGGGTCCCCGTTTTTTTCGATACGGATCCACCCCGGTGTCGCGCCTCGTTCCGTCGCGGCGGCGCGCGAGACGGAGAAACGATTGTTTCGCCGGGGGAGGCGAGTTGGTATCATGGAATCTTCAGCAGATGCACGAGCGGCAATCCATCGCTGCGACGAATTCTAAGACGGGCCGCCTGAAACAAATCGGGCTGGGGTTGCTGTTATTCGGCGCGACGGTGCTGGCCTACCAACCGTGCCTCCACGGCGGTTTCGTCACGGACGACACGGAACATGTGACCGCGCCGGCGTTGCGGTCGCTGGCCGGTCTGTGGCGGATTTGGTCGAAGATCGGGGCGACACACCAGTATTACCCGATTCTGCACACCGCGTTCTGGCTGGAATACCGGTTGTGGGGTGAGGCCGTGCTGGGGTATCACCTGACGAATGTGCTGCTGCACGCCGGATCGGCCTGTCTTCTCGTGGCGATCGTGCGTCGGTTGGCGTTGCCCGGGGCGTGGCTGGCCGGTTTCATCTATGCGCTTCATCCCGTCTGTGTTGAATCGGTGGCGTGGATCTCGGAACAAAAGAACACGCTTTCCGTCTTCTTCGGCCTGGCTTCGGTTTTGGTTTACCTGCGCTTTGATGAGAAGCGCAACCGGGGAGACTATGCCGGTGCGCTGGGATTGTTTGTCCTGGCGATGCTGAGCAAGTCGCTGGTGATCACCCTGCCGGCGGTGTTGCTGGTGATCATCTGGTGGAAACGGGGACGGATCGAATGGAACCACGACGTGCGGCCGTTGCTCCCATGGTTTGTGATGGGCGTGACCGCCGTCCTGCCGGTCGCGTGGTTGGAACGGCGAAGCTGTGCGGCGCATCCCGGGGATTTCTCGTTGTCGTGGCTCGAGCGCGGATTGGTGGCGGGACGCGCGTTCTGGTTTTATCTGGGCAAGCTGATGTGGCCGGTCAACCTGACCTTCATCTACCCGCGGTGGACCGTGGATCCCGGCGCAGCCTGGCAATATGCATTCCCGCTCGCCGTGCTCGTTGCCCTGGCGGCGTTGGCGTGGGCGGCGCGGCGAAGCCCGGGCCCGCTGGCGGCGGTGCTGATCTTTGCGGGAACGCTCTTTCCGGTGGCGGGCTTTTTCAACGTGGTTTGGTTCGTGTTTTCTCCGGTCGGGGACCACCAGCAGTACCTGGCCTGTTTGGGAATCATCGTGCTGTTTGCGGCGAGCGCGGCTTCGCTCGCGGAGAAACTCCCAGGGGCCGCGCGTCGAGCGGCGCCGGTGTTCGCGGTGAGTTTGCTGGCGATACTGGGAGCGCTGACGTGGCGGCACAGTCGGATCTTTCGGGATGCGGAGACGCTGTATCGGGACGCCCTGGCGCACAACCCGACAAGCTGGATCGCTCACTACAATCTGGGAGACGCCCTGAACGGTGTTCCCGGCCGCCAGCAGGAAGTGATCGACGAGTGGGAGACAACGCTTCGGTACCGGCCCGATTTTGCCGAGGGGCACGGCAATCTGGGCTGCATCCTGGCCAATATTCCCGGTCGAACTCCGGACGCGATTGAGCAGTTTGAGACGGCGTTGCGGTACAAACCGGATTATGCCGAAGCCCACAGCAACCTGGCGGTGGTTCTGGGCGGGATTCCCGGTCGGACGGCGGAGGCGATCGAGCATTTCGAGGCAGCGCTCCGCTACGATCCGGATTGCGCGGAGACACAGAACAATTTTGGGGACCTGCTGATCGATGTTCCCGGGCGGTTGCCCGAGGCCATCACCCACATCGAAACGGCCTTGCGCATCCGGCCGGATTACGCCGAGGCCCACTGGAACCTGGGCGTGGCATTGTCCAGGGTGCCGGAGCGATTACCCGAGGCGATCGAGCACGTGGAGACCGCCTTGCGCCTGAAGCCGGATTTGGAAGGGGGCCGACAACTCCTGGAAGATCTGCAGCAACGTCAGCGGAAGGAATCGCCTCCGAAACCGGTGCCGCTTCCCTAGCGTCCCGCCAATCTTCCATCTCACGGGTTGCCCTGCGTCGTTGCGTCGGCGGGCGGGCGGTAGGCATTCCGGCCGCGATACAACTCCAGCCGGGCCTCCATTTTTTCGGCCAGCGCTGTCTGTCCGTCCGCGCGTGCCAACGCAATGGCCTTTTGCGTCGTTTCGGCGGCGTCGTCGAACCGGCCGTTGGCCGCGTAGGCGACAGCCAGTGTGTCGAGCGAGTCCGCGTCACTGTTGCCGGTCAACTCGCACGCATGTCGAGCCAGGGTTATGGCACGAACAGGATCGCCGCCTTCGGTTGGCGGGAGTGTCCCCAGGATCCAGGCCAGGTTATTTTCGGCGATGCTGTTGTCCGTGGTACAGGCCAGTGCGTGGGTCCACAACGATCGGCTATCGCGCCAGTAGGCGGTTTGCACTCTGGCACAAGCAATCAAGACCGCCAGAACGACCAATGCACTGGTGCCCAACACCCAGCGGCGACTTCGCCACGAGGCGGTCAGCTCAACCGCCATCCAGGTCACAAGAATGTACAGACCAATTTGCGGCAGATAGGTGTAACGGTCCGCGCGCGACTGGGCTCCGGCCTGTGCCACCACCCCGATTGCCGGTGCCAACATCCCCAGATACCACAGCCAGCCCATCAAGAAGTATGGACGGCTTCGCCTCCAGAACAACGCGCCCAGCGAGACGACAATCAACAACACGGATGCCAGGACGACTCTCCCGGTCGGCAAGCCGTTGATTGGATAAGGATACAAGACGGCCAGATGCACGGGCCAAAACATCTGTCCGCAATAGGCGACATACGATACGAGAGCATTGCTGATTCTCAGGGGGAAAGGAATCCCGGTGTCCTTTCGCTGAACCAGAAATGTCACCAGGCATAGAGCAAATGAGCATGCGAAGAGCGGGATCTTCTCGACAAGGAGCCTCCACCATGTCGAAAGGCGATTGGTCGCGCCGCGCCGGTTCAGCGGCCAGTAGTCCAGCAACAACAACACGAACGGCACGGTCACCAGCATCGGTTTGGACATCAGCCCAAGCGTGAAAAGGAAGACCACCGTCAGATAGCGGCCCCATGACGGCGGTGCACAGACGTAGCGGACATAAGCCCCGAGCGTCAGCACGAAGAACAGCCCGCTCAACACATCCTTGCGTTCCGCGATCCACGCCACCGATTCCACCCGCAACGGATGGATGGCAAATACCGCCGCCACGAACGCGCTGGGCCACAGGACCTGTGTCATCCGGCGCAAAACCAGAAACAACAGAACAGCGGTAGCCGCATGGAGGAGGAGATTGGTGAGATGGTGTCCGCCGGCGTTGAGGCCATAGACCTGGCAATCCAGCATGTGCGACATCACGGTCAGTGGATGCCAATTGGCCATGACGCTATGGGTAAACGCCCACGCGACTCCTTTCAAATCCAGGCCGTGAATGACGTGCGGGTTTTTGTACACATATCCGTCGTCGTCGTAGTCGACGAATCCATACCGGAGCGTCTGGCCGAACCCCACGAAAATGGCGCCCACGAGAAACAGGCAGACGCCAGCAGCCGCCCAATGGTTGTGCGATCCGACCGGAACCGTTGTCAGGGGAGCGCCGCTGGATGACGCCGAGTGCGGAGCTGTTTGTCTTCGGCTCATGGCTTCAGTGGTAGGCGAGTCCGCGACGATATAACGTCAGCCGGCTTTCCATTTTTCGGATCAACTCTGCCTGTCCGCCCGCGCGCGCCAATGCGATGGCTTGCTGGGTCGTGGCGATGGCGTCGTCGAACCGGCCGTTGGCCGCGTACGCGACGGCCAACGTGTCGAGGGAATCCGGCAGGGAATCCGGGTCGCGATTGCTGGTCAGTTCGCAGGCGCGTCGGGCCAGGGTCAGGGCGCGGGTGGGATCGCCGCCTTGCGCAGGCGGGAGCGTTCCCAGCAGCCAGGCCAGATTGTTCAGGGCCTCGTCGCAGTCCGGCTTGAAATACAACGCCTGCTCATAATGCTCTTTCGCCTCGGCCGTGTTGCCCGAGATCTGCAACATTTGTCCCAGGTTGTAGTGCGCCATCCAGCAGGCCGGGTTTTTCGCCAACGTATCGCGCCAGAGCGTTTCCACATCGGCGTATTTCCCGCATTCCCGCCACGTCAGGAACGCGAGCAGCGGCACCAGGGCGGCGGAGAGCGCAACCAAAACCGGTTTGGCACGGAGACGTTCGGCTGTCCATGCCACCAGCGCCGCCACCAGGGCAATGAGCCCCAGCATGGAGACATAAACCAGGTGATCCCACACGAAAGAAAACCGCATGAAGTACCCGTTCATGAACCCGAGCACCGGAAAGAGCGTCCCGACGAAAAAGAGCGCTGCCGTCACCGGTCCGCGGCCGATCCGCTTCCGCGCCAACCAAAGTGCGGTCAGGACGCCAACCGCACTTACCGGATATGACCATTGCCACCAGGAGCCGGGGTCGACCGGCCAGCGCGGGTAAATGAAGCAGAGTTTCGCGGGCCAGAGCAGCTTGCCGGAGTAGAACCACAAGACTCGCCCCGCAACCAGGCAACGCTCGGGAAAGGAAAGGACCCAGTCCGGGCCATTCGCTCCGACATGGTTCTTCTCCAACCAGGTGGTTATCGAGCCGAAGCCGATGGCCGCTGCAAAGAATGGCGCGGTCGGCAAGACATCCGGCCTCCACCGGATGCGTCCGCGCTTCCACCAGCCGATCAGCAGAATCACCGCCGGCAGCGAAAACGCCGTGGCTTTGGCCAGTAACGCGGCGACAAAGAGAACAAGAGCCCAGGCATACGTGGACCAGCGTTGCGGAGCGCCGGCCGCCGGGTTGTTCTCGGCCTTCCAAAAGAAGCTGAACCGTCCGTAGGCGAGCAGCGCGCCCAGGTAGAAAACAAGCGAGAGCACGTTCTTGCGCTCGGTGATCCAAGCCACCGATTCGACCGCGACCGGGTGAACGGCGAAGATGGCGCCTGCCAGCCACGCGCCCGGCACTTGCAGTCGCCGCAACAAGCGCCAGAGCAGGATGGCGGAGGCGGCGTGCAGAAGAACATTCTCAAGATGATACGGCAGCGGCCGGAAGCCCCAGAGGTGGTAGTCGACGCAGAAGCTGGTACCCGTGAGCGGGTAATACTGCTGCATCGCGGTCGGATCGAGCCAGATCGACCGCAAACCCGAGAAACCGACCAGCAATCCGTAGATCCTTGTCGTCCACCAGTCGTCATCCCAGTTGAATCTCCCGGAAAGCGCGGGCCAGTACGCCGTCACCGTGATCAAGATGAGCAACGCCCCGCTTGGGACAGATGATTTCCACGCATTCTTCATCGTGGGGCCGGAGTCCTCGTCGAGTGTTCCCGCATCGCCCGTAAGTACTCCTTCTCGCGACTCCGGCGTCAAGCGGAGAATGGTCTGCGCCCGGAACGGGACCGGCCTGGCCGGCGGCTCCGGTTCCTTCGGGGTCGCGTGCGCGTTTTTCAAGCAATGGTGCAGAATAATCATGGTGATTGACTTCCCGCCCAGGAACTGCTAGGAGGAAGCCCCCGTTATCGAGCTTTCATTGAGAGCGAGGTTCCATATTGGGAAGGAGATCAGACCATCCGCGGAACGCGCCTCAGCACCTCTTTTTTCTGTCAAGGGGACAGGGATCAAACAACAAACCCGGAAGGAGATGTTCGTTATGTCACTCAAGTGCAAATATGTGAGTCTGGCGACGTCGGCCATCTTGCTGATCGGTTCGGTGGCAAGAGCCGATATCAGGAGCACAATCCAAAACGCCGCATCGGGAACGACCGTCCAGTGTTCCGGCACCTACAGCGTCAGCGGCAAGATCACCGTGCCCAGCGGCGTGACCGTCGCGGGACCGGCGACGTTTAACTTCACGTCCAGCACATCGGACGGATTCGCCGTGGCATCGAGCGGCAGCGGAGTCACCCTGAAGAGTCTCACGGTCAGCGGAGCGAACCATGGTTTCATGATCCTCGGCTCCGGCTGCAAGATCACATCCTGCATCGCCAGCGCAAATCACAATTCCGGTTTTGAGATTTCGGCCAAGGCGGCGCAGAACAACGTGTTATCGGGATGCACGTCCTATAACAACGCCGACAGTTCGGGTGGAAACGCCGATGGATATTCCGCCAAGAACGGCACGGGCGCGGGGAATCAATTCGTCAATTGCACGGCGTACCAGAACTCCGACGACGGGTTCGACTTTTATGGCGCCGACAGCCCGATTGCCGTCAGCGGCTGCCTGTGTTACAGCATGGGGTCTGCCCAGGGGAAGACGGGCAATGGAGACGGCTTCAAGATGGGAGCCGCGGAGTCGCCCGCCAACAACGTGCTGCATTCGTACACGAGTTGCACCTCTCACAACAACACGGCCGGCAACAGCGCGCGCGGGTTCAACTCCAACGGCAACACCGCCGCGATGACGCTGACCACGTGCCATAGCTACAGCAACCGGCAGGTGGATCGCGTGGCGAACTGCAAGCTCGTCAATTGCACGATGCAGCAGTAGTTGTCGCTCGGCAACGCGATTCGCAAAGTTGATGGGGACCTGGCAACTGAGTTGTCAAGTCCCCGTCCTTTCTGCTAGGATTCGGTCGCATTGGGGGGAGTGCTTTCGTATCATGGATAAGGATTCGACCGCTTCCGCTCGGTCGAGCGGGAAAATCGCGCTGGGTATCGGCGCTGCGCTTGTATTCGGGGCACTCGGTTTTATCGCCGGCCGGCTTTCCGTTGCTCCGCCGACTCCCAATTCGGGACCAGTCCTGACGGAGCGATCGGATCACTCTCCGCCCGTCGCCTCCGATCCCGGATTTCAGATGGATTCAGTCGTGGCGGAAAGCTCGTCGGGGTGGGACGGAAGAAGATGGCAGCAGTTGACGTCCCAACCGGGCACCACCGAGCGTAACACGACGATGGCGGCGATGCTGGAGAAACTGGCCACGACGGATCCCCGCCGGGCAATGGCTCAGGCCCAGGCCGAGAAGAACCTTGTCGTGCGGAACGGCCTTGTCCAGGCCGTGTTGCGGGGCTGGGCCCGAACCCAGCCACAAGCGGCGGCGAATTGGGCGCTGACACTGCCGGAGCAATGCGACCGGAGCGCGGCGATGACGACGGTATTTGGCAGCGCCGTTGCCGCGCATCCCGAGGATGCGGTGCGTGTGGCGAAACTCATCGTTGAACAGGAGCCGGGCGGATCCGTCGGATACGGTTCCACGTTGATCGACGCCCTGTGCGAGGCGGGGCATTTCCAGACCGCGGTGCAATTTGCCGCCGGCGGCGATAGCAGCGATCGGTCGTTTTGGCTCGGGGAGGCGTATTCCAAGTGGGCCACGCTCCAGCCGGACCAGGCGGCGGCCGCCGCCAGTGCCATCACGGACCCGGACACGAGAAACGAAGCGTTGCATGGAGTCGTCGGTGGCTGGGCCGAGGCGGATCCCGGGGCCCTGACCCAGTTTCTGGCGCAGATGCCTGCGGGAGGCGATCGCGCGTCGATGCTGAGCCAGGCATTGCAGAAATGGGTGAGGACCGACGCGGGAGCCGCAGCCAACTGGTTGAACGACGCCAAACGGGACCCGGACTTTGACGAAGGGGTGGCCGCCGTGGCCAGCATGGATTTTCTCGAGACGGACGTGGCGCTAAGTTGGGTCGAGGCCGTCAACGACGAGAAATTGCGGTCCGACGCGTTGCGGAAAGTGCTCGATAACTGGATGCGCACGGATTTTCCGGCGGCCCGCCAATACTTCGAGACCACCACGTTGCTACTGCCCGAGGATCGGCAGCGACTGGCGGAGCTGGTCGCGGGGTTTAGTGGCGAGGCACCGGCTCAAACCGCAACCGCCAAGGATGAAGAACCTGCCAAATGACGGTTTTGCCGCGCGCCCGCGCGGCGGCCGGTGATGGCGACGGCCAACAATCAAGGCTCACTTGTTCCCCGCATCGGGAGCGGACCCGGCAGGCGGGGTGTCCATGATCTCGAGCACGTCGATGTCAAAGATCATGGTCGAGTACGGAGGGACGTTGTGGTTGGCGTGCTCGCCATAGCCCAGCCAGTAGGGAACATACAGCCTGATCTTGCCACCCGTGTTGACCTTTTGTAAGCCCTCGGTCCATCCGGGAATGACCCACTGCGGAGGATCATCGCGGATCGGAATGCGAGCCTCTTCATCGTCCTCGGCGCGATCAAAGACGGTGCCGTTGAGCAGCCGGCCGACGTAGTTGATCCTCACGGTGCTTCCGATCTTCGGGTAGGGCCCGCGGCCGGGCTTGAGCAGCTCGTAACAGAGGCCGCTGGCCAATTTGACGACATTCGTGTTCTTCTTCAGTTCCGCGAAGAACGACTGGGTTGCGGCGATTTGTTTCTGTTGGAAGGCGAGACGGGCTTGTTCGCGGCGCTCGCTGACGAATCGTTCAACGTCCGGGTAGATTTTTTGCAGGTCGCAGGGAGGGGGCTGGCCTTTGACGCCAGCCACCACGCCCGTCATGAGCATGGACAGTTCGGCTTCACCAAATCCCAGGTTGGCGACATGCGTCTCATGGGCAACGTTCCAGCCCCACGTCTCGAGGACCTGTAGTTCAGAGTAACCCGACGGCGGAGACGGTCCGACTTCGGGGGCCGGCGGGACCCGGCTGAGCTCGAGATTTTCCTCGGAAGTATCCTTGAGATCCAGCAATTCAACCTCGAAAATCATGGTCGATCCCGGCGGGATGCCGGCTCGGGCCACGTCGGCTTCGGGGAGCGGGGGCGGAACGTAGAACCTGATCGTGCCTCCCTTGTTGATTCGCCGCAGCACGTCAAACCATGTGGGGAACGGAAAGCTGCCGAACGGGAGGCTCTTGTTGACCACCAGCACAATATCAACCGGCCCCCACTCCAGGAACTCGGTGCCGTCGATCAACCGGGCGACGTAATGCACGGTCACGGTTTGCTCCGGTTTGGGGTACGGTCCCTCGCCGGGTTTGACAATCTCGCCGCGGATGCCGCCGGCCAACCTGACGACGTTGGTGTTCTTGTCCAGCTCGGCGAAAAACGCCTGCGCTTGAGCCTCATTTTTCTGCGTGATCGCGCGCACGAGCTTTTCCCGCCGCGCCCTGGCGAGCCGTTCGACGTCGGGATAGATCTTCTCCAGGTCATAGGAGACGGATTGCCCCCGGAACCCGGCGGCCACGCCTTTCATGAACACGGGGAGTTCGGCCTGGCTGATCTCGATTCCGGCGATTCCCTTCTCGTGGGCGAGGATCCAACCCCAGGTCTCAGTAATCTGCTGATCGGTGAAGCTCGAAGTCGGACCCGCCGCGGGCATTGATTGTCCGGAGCGGGGCTCATGAGAGTTCGGCTCCTGCGCGGCGAGGCCGGCGCAGAAACCCATGGCAAGAATACAGGCGAAACTCGTGAGAACGGTCTTCAAAACGCCTCCGGAAAAAATGGTGCGGCGCTCCACACGGAATTCCTGCCACAGATTCGGATAAATGAGAAGATTTAAGAAGCGCCGGCCGGCTCCGAAATTGTGGCGGCCAACCGCGTCCTGAACCCACCGTCACGCCCGTCGGCAAACTCTTGACCTCGGCCACTTCCACAGCCAATACTCCCCTGCAATTCGCCCCGCAGCAGGGGTCACGATCGACCCATCGATCCCTCGATCTGTTTCGAGGCGGAGCCGAGAACAAACCGGGAAAGGACGTAGCACCATGAGGACAGCGGCAACAATCATCTGGATGGCTGCGTTTGCGGTCGCAACCACGGAACCGGCCATATGCCAGCAACCCGCGCAAGCCAAGCCTCCCGCCCAGGTTGTGGTAACGGGGGTGATCAAAGCCAGGACGGGCAATGGCACCCTTGTGCTTTCCGTTACCGAAAAGAGCGGGCAAGCTCAAGACGTATCCATCGTTTTTTCGAAAGAGACCGTCATCACGATGGATGACAAATCCGCAACCGCGGCGGATCTTCGGGTTGGCAGGGCCGTCAGCGTGACATGCGCGACATCCAATGCGACCTTGGGCGCGAACGCGGGTTCGGCCGGGGAAACCCCGCAACGAACGGCCAGAAGTATTTCGATTATCTTTGGAAACAACGCGACGCCCGCCAGCGATGAGCCGGCACAGCAGCCGGCATCAGCCAAAATACCCGGCGATTTCATCGGCTCGTGGATTTTCACCGAGAAACCGAAGACCGAGAAACTGCAGATCACCGCCGATCACATTCGCTGGACCCGGACCGAGGACGACTTCCATGAGGTAAACGATTCGGAGTCAAACACGCTGAGCGGCAACGGAGCAGTGTCGTTCGACGCGAAAGTGTTGCTGACGAAGGACAACTCGGCCACAGCGAGGGTCACCCTGAAGATTCAGGATGGCCGGCTCATTATGAAGGTCGGGCCTTCGTTTATCGATTTGGGCGACGTCAAACTGAGCAACCAGGGAGAAGAAGTTGTCTATATCCGCGATCAAACACCGGGTACCACCGACGACAAATCAGCCCCCGGGCCACTGAAAGATGTGTCGGGCCCCGAAGGGCCGCCGAGGTCCGGATTCCCGGCTTTCTGCAGCCAAAGCGCCGGTTTTGTTTGCGGAAGTGGTGGCGGCGAGAGGGGTTATGAAGATGGTATTGCTGAGTTCATTGCTAAGCGGGATCGGAGCGTTTATGGCGTTTGCGGACGCCAATAGCGGGCTGGTTCTCTGGTATCAGCAGCCGGCCAAGAGCGCCATGAACGAAGCGTTGCCCATCGGCAATGGCCGGCTCGGCGGAGTCGTGTTTGGCGGCGTCGAGCGCGAGCGCATCCAGTTCAACGAAGACAGCCTGTGGACGGGCGATGAGAATCCCAGCGGCGATTTCGACACGATGGGCGCGTACCAGGCGTTGGGCGACTTGTTCCTCAGTCTCGATCCTGGCACGAATTCGGCGGGGACGGCCTCGGTCCCGCAGAACTACCGCCGCCAACTTGATCTGGCCACGGCCACGGCTCGCACCGAGTTCACCCTGAACGGCGTGCGGCACGTGCGCGAAGCGTTTGCCAGCCACCCGGCGCAGGTCATCGTGGTCCGCTGGACCGCCGACAAACCCGGCGCGATCACGGGCCGCATCGAGTTGACGGGCGCGCACGGCGAACCGACGGCGGTGGAGGGGTCGACGTTGTCCTTCCGCGGCACGCTCAGCAACGGGATGAAATACGAGGCGCGGGCGCGCGTGCTGGCGCGGGGCGGCACGGCGGATGGTGGACGGTTGAAGGGCTGCGACGAGGTCGTGGTGTTGCTGGCCGCGAGCACGGACTACGCGATGGACTACGCCGGGGGCTACCGCGGCGAACTGCGGCCACTGGTGTTCCCGACCAAGAGCTACGACGAGCTGAAGAGCGAACACGTGAAAGATTTTCAGGCGCTGTTCAACCGCGTATCGCTCGATCTCGGCCCCTCCGACGATTCGCTGCCGACGGACAAACGGAAACAGCAACCCGACGCCGGCCTGGCGACGCTGATGTTTCAGTACGGGAGATACCTCTTAATCTCCTGTTCGCGGCCGGGCGGGCTGCCGGCGAACCTGCAAGGGTTGTGGAACGACAGCAACACGCCGCCGTGGCATTGCGATTACCATTCGAACATCAATGTCGAGATGAACTACTGGCCCGCCGAGGTGGCCAATCTGGCCGAATGCCACGAGCCGTTCCTCGATCTGGTGCGCAGCCAGTTGCCGGCCTGGCGCCAGGTGAGCGACGCGAAACGCGGATTTGCCATCCGCACGTCCCACAACATCACCGGCGGCATGGGCTGGAAATGGGACAAGACGGCCAACGCGTGGTATTGCCAGCATTTTTGGGAGCACTTCGCGTTTGGCCGCGACCAGAAGTACCTCCGCGAGATCGCATATCCAGTCATGAAAGAGACCGTCGAATACTGGGAGGATCATCTGAAGTCATTACCCGATGGCCGGCAGGTAGTTCCGAACGGTTGGTCGCCGGAGCACGGCCCGGATGAAGATGGAGTCACCTATAATCAAGAGATTGTCTGGGACTTGTTTTCCAGTTATATTGAAGCTGCAAACGTTCTCAATGTCGACAGCGAATACCGTGACAAAATCTCCACGCTCCGTGACAAGCTCCTCGGCCCGCAGGTCGGCCGCTGGGGACAGTTGCAGGAATGGATGATCGACCGCGACGATCCGCATGACCATCACCGGCATACATCGCATCTGTTCGCCGTTTATCCCGGCCACCAGATCAGCGTCGCTAGGACGCCGGAACTGGCGAAGGCGGCGAGAGTCTCGCTCGACGCGCGGGGCATCGATCCCAGCAGCGACGTGCGCGAATGGTCGTTCGCCTGGCGTACGGCACTCTTCGCGCGTCTGCACGACGCGGAGAGCGCGCACCAGATGCTCCAGCAACTGTTCGCCGATCGCAACACGTGCCCGAACCTGCTCGGTCTGCATCCGCCGATGCAGATGGATGGCAATTTCGGGATCACCGCCGGCATCGCCGAGATGCTCCTGCAAAGTCACGAGGGCGAAATCAACCTCCTGCCCGCGCTACCGGCCGCGTGGCCGACGGGCCGCGTCACCGGCTTGCGGGCGCGCGGTGGATTCGAGGTAGGACTGCAATGGAAGAACGGGAAATTGGTCGAGGCAACGATCCGCTCGCTGGCTGGTCAGCCATGCCGGTTACGTTACGGCAGCCGCACACAGGAAATTCCCATCCAGAAGAATCAAACGGTCAACTGGCGGCCCTGACAGGTCTCGCGAGCGACTTTGTCTTGCCGCTGGGGGGCGCACCGGGTAAGAGTGTATTTATGATCCTGACCGCGGGAGGCAAAATCCTCAAAATCGAAGCGCTGGCACCGAACGTAATTCGTGTTGCCTGCGCGAACAGCCGATCATTTTTCTCACGGTCCAGTCTGGTCGTCCTGCCGCGGCGCACGAAGCCGCGGTCCACCGTCGAGCGCACGTCTCGTGAAGCGGTGTTGCGGACGGCAAAACTGGAAGTGCGCGTGGACTTGAAATCGGGCGCCGTCACATTCCTCGATGCTGACGGCGGCACGATTCTCGCCGAACGACCCCACGGACGGAAGATCATCGCGGCGAAGGTGCAGGGCGAACGGACCTTTCACGTCCAACAGCGATGGGAAGCCAACGCGGACGAATCGCTGTACGGGCTCGGGCAACTGCAGTTGGGGATACTGGATATCAAAGGCTACGACATCGATTTATGGCAGCGGAATGCAAACGTTGTCGTACCATTCCTCGTGTCGAGTCGGGGCTATGGCATTCTCTGGGACAACACATCTCTCACGCGATTCGGTGACCTGCGCCCGTTCGAACCGATCCCACCCGAGTGTCTGCGCGACGGGCCCAGCGCGCTTGTGCCGCCCGTGACGGGCGAGTACCAGCTCCAGACCTATTCCAACGGCGGGATCAAGCTCTGGCTGGATGGCCGGCTGTTGATCGATCACTGGCGGCAGAGCTGGCTGGCCGATTACGATCAGGTCAAGGTCCACCTTGAAGCCAATCGGCACTACAGCTTGAAGGTCGAAGCCGGCGGGGAACAAGCCACGACGATGCAGTTGCGATGGAAGACGCCGGCGCCCGACGATTGCACGTCGCTCTGGTCGGAGGTGGGGGAGGGCGTCGATTACTATTTCGTGTACGGGCCGGAACTGGACAAGGTCATCGCCGGCTATCGTCGCCTCACGGGGAAGGCGACGCTGCTGCCGATATGGACGTTTGGTCTCTGGCAATCACGGCAACGTTACGAGACTTCGTCGCAGAGCCTTGAGGTGGTTGACGAGTTTCGCCGGCGGCGCATGCCCTTCGATAATATCGTGCAGGATTGGCTGTACTGGCCGAAGGATTCGTGGGGATCGCACCAATTCGATCCCGAGCGCTTCCCCGATCCCGATGGGTGGATTCGGGCCATTCACCGCCGACATGCGCGGCTGATGATCTCGGTCTGGGGGAAATATTACCCCGGCACGGCCAACTTTGAAGCGATGCAGAAGGCCGGGTTCCTCTATCAGCCCAGTCTGCGCGAGGATCTCCGCGACTGGGTCGGCTATCCGTACACGGCCTACGACGCGTTCAGCGCCGAGGCGCGCAAGCTTTTCTGGGCACAAATCAACAAGGCGTTGTTCCGCAAGGGAGTCGATGCCTGGTGGATGGACGCCACCGAACCGGAACTCACGCCATCGCCGCAAACGATCGAAGGGCACCGAACCCATATGCATCCCACGGCGATGGGCACGGGATCGCGCATGTTCAATGCCTACTCGCTGCTGAACAGCCAGGGGGTCTACGAAGGCCAGCGCCGCGCCGCGCCGAACCAGCGCATCTTCATTCTCACGCGGTCCGGCTTCGCCGGCATTCAGCGCTACGCGACGGCGACATGGTCGGGAGACATCACCTCCACGTGGACGGCCTTCGCCAAGCAGATTCCCGCCGGGCTCGGATTCAGCGTTTCGGGCGTGCCGTACTGGTCGATGGACATCGGCGGCTACACGATGCAATCCCGATTCTCCGCCCAGGAGCAGACGCCGGAGGACGCCGAGGAATGGGCGGAGCTCAACGCGCGATGGTTTCAGTTCGGCACGTTCGTTCCGCTGTTGCGGTTGCACGGCGAACTGCGTCCACGCGAGCCGTGGACGTTCGGCAAGGCGTACGAGACGATCTTGAAATTCGACCGATTGCGCTACCACTTGTTGCCGTACATTTATTCCCTGGCCGGCGCGGTCACACATGAGGACGGCACCATCATGCGTCCGTTGGTCATGGATTTTCCCCAGGACGCCAGCGCACGGAAGATCGTGGATCAATACATGTTCGGTCCGGCGCTGCTGGTCGCGCCTGTCACCAAATACAAAGCGCGTCGGCGCCCGGTGTACCTGCCCGGGAAGACTACGTGGTATAATTTCTGGACCGGCGCCGCGATGGCCGGCGGACGAACGATCGATGCGCCGGCGCCGTATGATTCGATGCCGTTATATGTCCGAGCCGGCTCAATCATCCCGTTCGGCCCGGAACTGCAGTACACCGGGGAGAAACCCGCCGACCCAATCACGCTGTACGTGTACGCGGGCGCGGACGGCGCGTTCACATTGTACGAGGACGATGGCCTGACGTACGGGTACGAGCGGGGCGCGTGCGCGCGCATTCCGATCCAGTGGAACGACGCGACGAAGACGCTTACCATCGGGCGACGCGAAGGCTCATTCCCCGGCATGCTCCGGCAGCGGACGTTCAAGATCGTTCTGGTTTCCAGGGCCCACCCCGTGGGCATCTCGTCCACGCCGCCGTCCGGTGGCGCGAAGCGTTACCACGGCGCGAAGGTGGAGTTGACGTTCTGACCATGCAATTCGGCCGCTTCGACGACAAGGCCAAAGAGTACGTCATTACACGCCCGGACACGCCGCGGCCGTGGAGCAATTATCTCGGCTCGCTGGATTACGGCGCGATCATTACCAACAACGCCGGCGGCTACTCGTTTTACAAGAGCGCACTCTCCAACCGATTTCTGCGGATGCGTTCCAACTCCGTCCCGATGGATCAACCGGGCCGGTATTTCTATCTGCGCGACCAGCAAACCGGTGACTACTGGTCGGCGTCGTGGCAGCCGGTCGGCAAACCGCTGACGAAATTCAAGAGCGCATGCCGGCATGGCACGGCGTACACCATCATCACGTCGCGGTACTCGGGCATCGTGACCGAGAGCACCTACTTCGTGCCGCTCGATCAGGCGTTTGAGTATTGGCGGCTGCGGATCACGAACCAATCGAAGCATCAGCGCGCGCTGGCCGTGTTCACCTACTGCGAAATGGCCAGCCCGTGGCACATGCCGAACGACCTGAGCAATCTCCAGTACGCGCAATTCATCGCCAAGGCGACCGTCGAGCAGGACATGCTGGGCGTCGCGGTGCATCCGTACATTCCGTTCGATCCGGAGAATCTCATGGGCTGTCACCGGCTGTGGATGACGCTCGTCGGTGCGCCGCTGGCCGGTTACGAAACGGTCCGCGAACGTTTCTTTGGCACGATCTACAATACCTACGCCAACCCGCAGGTGGTCCGTGATGGCCAATGCTCGAATTTCCTCGCCGAAGGCGAAAACGCCATCGGCACACTGCAGGTCGAAATCGCGCTCGCCCCCGGCGAGACACGCGAACTCATCGCCATGCTCGGCCTCGGGACACCGGAGTCCCACGGGTACGCCGCGCGACGGGAGTTCGGCACGCCGGAACGTTGCGAGGCCGAGTTGCAGAAGCTCAAAGTCCATTGGCATGGTCTGCTCGATGGCGTCGCCGTCAAAACGCCCGATGCCGAGTTTGACTCGATGGCCAACGTCTGGGGCGCGTACAACGCGCTGATCACCTACGCGTGGTCGCGCCACGCCTCGCTCATCTACAACGGCGAGCGCGATGGGCTCGGCTTCCGCGACACCGTGCAGGATTTTCTCGGCGCGATGCCGCTGCTGAAAGACCGGATCCGCGACCGGCTCGAACTCATGCTGACCGGCCAGGTCTCCAACGGCGGCGCGATGCCGGTCGTCCAGCCGTTCCGCCACAAGCCCGGCCAGATGACGGCCCCCAAGCCAGAGGAATTTCGTTCCGACGATTGCCAATGGTTCTTTAACGCGGTGCCGGATTACGTCGCGGAGACTGGCGACATCGAGTTCTACAAGAAGGTGCTGCCGTTCGCCGACCGGGGTGAAGCCACCGTGCTCGGCCACCTGCGCCGCGCGTTGGAGTTCAACCTTGAGCGCTCCGGCAAGAACGGTCTGCCGTGCGGCCTCCACGCGGATTGGAACGACTGCGTCAAGATGGGCTACAACGGTGAGTCGGTGATGGTGGCGTTCCAGGTCCGCCATGGCCTGGTCACGTACGCGCAAATCGCCGACCGGCTCGATTTACCGGACGAAGCCGCGTGGGCGCGCGCCGAGCAGACAAAGCTCGATCGGGACATCCAGCGCGCCGCATGGGATGGCGAGTGGTTTCTCTGGGCCATCGGCGACGACGGTCACCGATACGGCTCGAAGGCCGAGACGGAAGGCCGCGTCTACATCAACACACAGGTCTGGGCCGTCATGTCGGGCGCCGCGTCGCCCGCGCAGGGTCGCAGCGCGATGGATGCGCTCCACCGCGAACTCGCCACGCCGTTCGGCATCATGCTCAGCGCGCCGCCGTTCACCCATACGCCACCGACCGTCATGGGTGGCGTCATTTACAATCACGGCATCAAGGAAAACGCCGGCATCTTTTGCCACACGCAAGGCTGGGCGGTCATCGCCGAATGTCTGCTCGGCAACGGCGACCGAGCATACGAGTATTACCGGGCCTTCATGCCGGCCGCGTACAACACGCGCGCCGAAGTTCGCGAGATCGAACCGTACGTTCATTGCCAGACGACGTACGCCACCTGCAACCGCAACGCCGGCAAGTCGCGGGTCCCGTGGCTGTCCGGCACCGCGTCGTGGAGTCATCACGCGGCGCTGCAATGGATTCTCGGCGTGCGGCCGGAAATCGACGGCCTGCGCATCGACCCGTGCATTCCGAGATCGTGGCCGGGGTTCACGATGGCGCGCATGTTCCGCGGCAAGAAGCTGAAGGTCGAGGTGCGGAATCCGAACGGAGTGAGCCGGGGCGTGGCCGCGCTCGTAGTCGATGGCCGGAAGACCGCGGGCAACTTCGTTCCCATCGAACGCATCCAGGACGGCACAAAAGTCGTCGCCACGCTCGGTTGACAGAATTGGTTCGTATCGCGTTGCCGGTTGGCTTATGAGTCTGCATAGATGAAACATTGGGGTTACGTTGGACGAATGGTCGCGGCGGTGTTGGTGGCCGTCGGTCGAGGATGACGGCGCGGGGCAAGAGCAATCGGGCGGCGTCGCGCGGAGGTTCACCCGTGTACGAGGATGCGACGCAACCCGTCGAGAAACGGGTCGACGATCTTCTGTCGCGGCTGACGCTGGAGGAAAAGATCGCGTTGGTGCATGGGGATTCGAAGTTCACCGTGGCGGGAGTTCCCCGTTTGGGCATTCCAAAACGCCACCTCTCCGATGGGCCCCACGGCGTCCGCGAAGAAGTGAGTCGCGACACGTGGCAGGTGCGCGGGCTCACGGATGATTTCGTCACGGCAATGCCTGCGGGGATCGCCTTGGCGGCGACATGGAATCCCGAACTTGCCGAGGCCGAGGGCGCGGTCATCGGCGACGAAGCACTGGCCCGCGGGAAAGATATCATGCTCGGGCCGGGCGTGAACATCATGCGCACGCCGTTGTGCGGGCGGAACTTCGAATATTTCGGTGAGGATCCGTTCCTCACGTCGCGTCTGGCGGTCGCTTACATTCGCGGGGAGCAGTCGCGCGGTGTCGCGTCGTGCGTCAAACATTTTGCCGCCAACAACCAGGAGTGGGAGCGCCTGACGATCAACGTCGAGATGGATGAGCGGGCACTGCGGGAGATTTATCTGCCTGCGTTCCAGGCGGCCGTGCAGGAAGCCGGCGTCTGGACCGTCATGGGCGCGTACAACAAGTTTCGTGGACAGTTCTGCAGCCATAACGATTATCTGCTGAACAGGATTCTCAAGGGCGAGTGGAGGTTTCAGGGCCTCGTGATGTCCGATTGGGACGCCACGCACGACACGCGCGAGGCGGCGCTGAACGGGCTCGATCTCGAAATGGGCACCAACAAGCTCTATGACGAGTATTATCTGGCGCGACCGTTCCACGAAGAAGCGCAACGCGGCAACATCGCGATGTCGGTGCTTGATGACAAGGTGCGGCGCAATCTGCGGGTGATGATCGGCACGGGCCAGCTCGAGGGCCGGCGGGCCGGCTCGATCAACACGCCGGAACACCAGGCCACCGCCCAGCGCGTCGCGGAGGAGGCGATGGTCCTGCTCAAGAACGATGGCGGCGCGCTCCCGCTCGACCCGGCCGGGATCAAATCACTCGCTGTCATTGGCGAGAATGCGACGCGGCGGGATGCGAACGGCGGTGGCAGCTCCCGGGTCAAAGCCTTCCACGAAATCACTCCGTTGGAAGGGATTTTGCGGCGTGTGGGAGACGTGACAAATGTCACGTATTCCGTCGGCTATGGAAGCGAGGCCGGCGACGACGCGATCGAGCGCGCGGTGCTGGCGGCGAAGGCGGCGGACGCGGTGATCTTTGTCGGCGGATTGAACCACGACAGAAATTTCGAGGCCGAAGAAACCGACCGTCTCGACATGAGGTTACCTTACGATCAGGACGAGTTGATCCAACGCATTGTAGAGGCGAACCCGCGAACCGTGGTCATTCTTATTGGCGGCTCGCCGGTCGAAATGGGCCCGTGGCTGGAGCGTGTGCCGTCGGTGTTGCTCGGATGGTACGGCGGAATGGAAGCGGGCAACGCGCTGGCGCGGATTCTCTTTGGCGACGTCAATCCCTCCGGCAAGCTGCCCTGCACGTTTCCGAAACGGCTCGCGGATTCGCCGGCGCACGCGCTTAATGCCTATCCCGGAACTAACGGCACCGTGCGTTACGAGGAGGGGCTGCTCGTTGGGTATCGTTGGTTCGACACGAAGAATATCGAACCGCTGTTTCCGTTCGGACACGGGCTTTCCTACACGCGCTTCGAGTATTCGAACTTGCGGTTGAGCCAGAGCCTCGCCGAGTTTGATGTTGTCAATACGGGTGAACACGAGGGTGGTGAGGTCGCGCAGCTTTATGTCCACGATGCGCACCCGCGGCTGGGCCGACCGAACAAGGAGCTAAAGGGCTTCCGCAAGATTTTTCTCAAGCCCGGCGAGAAACAGCGTGTGTCCATTTCGCTCGACGAAAGTTCGTTTGCGTTTTATGATCCCGCGCGTCGAGCTTGGGTAGCCGAGCCGGGTGAGTTCGCCATTCTTGTTGGGAGTTCCTCGCGCGACATTCGATTACAGGGCAAACTCAGACGGGGTTGACCCGGGCCGCAAACGATTGCAGGGCGTGATAACCGAGGGAGTTCTGCACATGAAACATCTGAGTGGTGTGGCTCTGACGCTCGCGGCACTGCTGGTGGACGCGGCAATATCGACAGCACAGTCAACGCAACACGTCGATCAGAGGACGCTCGCCCAAAACTTCGCGGTCCCGTCTCATCTCACTGTTGTTCAGGCCGGTGGAGCGGCGTCGGTGATTGCTTGTTTCGACTCCGGTCTGGCGAGCGCGTCGGCAAGCAAGGCATCGAATTACGCGTTGCAGAGTCAAAACGATACGAACTATTCATCTCGCATCACTCCTGTTCGCGCCGCGTACGATCCGAATCGGTCGCGAGTGGCATTGGGATTCACGAGCAACTTTATCAACGGCGGCCGGTACACCCTTTACTGCAATGGGCTAGCAAATCTGGGCGGGGTCGCCATCTCGCCGGATACGTCGGGAACGTTCGGCTTTTCGAACCATGTGATTCAGGTAAGTGTGTTGGCGAGCAATCACGCAATCAGCCCGCTGATCTACGGAATAGCATGGGCACCGTCCACGAACTACGTGCACGACATCGGGGCGAGCATTCATCGCTGGGGCGGCAATCGGGTCTCAACGTACAACTGGGTTCGCAATGCCAGCGGCTCCGGCAACGATTGGTATTTCGTGGACGGGGCCGGTATCACCGGCAATGGCGATTATCCGTTCAGTCCGATTCAGTTCATCCGCGATAACGCCGCTGCCGGCGCCGCGACGTTGCTGAGCATTCCGACGCTGCCGCTGATCGCGAAGGATGCCACCTCGGTGAGTTTTTCCGTAGCCAAGTACGGTCCGCAGCAGGCCGTTGATCCGTACAAAGCCGATGCGGGCAACGGCGTAAGCACGAACGGCCAGAATATCGTCAACGATCCGCTCGACTCGGGCACGACCAATAGCGTGGCACTGCAGGCGCAATGGCTGCGCAGCTTCGCGTCCAATTCCGTGGCCCTTCCGTACCTGGCGCTCGACAACGAAATGGATATCTGGATGAGCACCCACCGCGATTGGCACCCGGCCAACATGGGCTACGACGAAATGTGGAATGTGTTCACCAATTACGCGACGATGGTCCGCGCCGTGTCGCCGTCATCGGAGATTTTTGGCCCGGTGAGCTGCTCGTGGTGGTTTTACTGGAACAGCCAGGCCGGCCCCGGCGACAAGGCGGCGCACGGCGGCGAGGATTTTCTGCCGTGGTTCCTCGATATGGTGCGCACGAACCAGTTGCGAACGGGGCAGCGCCTGCTCGACGTGCTCGACATCCATTATTATCCCGATTCGTCCAACGGCGGAATTGATCCGGCGCGGCAACTGCGCTCCACGCGCGAACTGTGGGACGCGACCTACACCAACGAAGGCTGGATGGGCACCAATACCGCCGTGACGCAGACCCAGCCGAACCGGGGCGAGCCGAACCTCATCCCGCGCTTTCAGACGTTGATCGCGCAACATTGCCCGGGCTTGAAGCTGGCGATCACCGAATACAACTGGGGAACGGATACCACGCTGCCCGGCGCGCTCGCGCTGGCGGACGTGCTGGGAATTTTCGGAGTCCAGGATCTGTACGTGGGGACGTATTGGACATCGCCGGCGGCCAACAGCCCGACCTACCAAGTGTTCAAGCTGTATCGGAACTATGACGGCAGGGGAGGTCACTTCCCGTCGATGTCCGTCTTCGCCAACGCGAATGATCCGAATTTACTGACCGCTTACGCCGCGACCGATCCGGCCAGCCGCGCGCTCTCGGTCATCGTGGTGAACAAGAACCCGAGCAACGATTATTGGGGACAACTGCAGCTCACCGGTTACGCGCCGCAGCCGACGGCCGCGGTCTATCAGGTTTCCGCCGCCAACCTCACCTCGATTGTTCGGGAGCCGGATATCACCAATGCCACGGCGAACATGACCTGCGTCTTCCCGTCCTACAGCGCGACGCTGCTGAAATTCGCCGCGCGCAACAATCGCGACAGGAACGTCGTTCTCACAGGGCCCAAGTAATTTGCCCGCGGTTTGCTATCGGAGCAGTTCGGAAGCTTGCCGCTTCACGCCCGGGCTTCGGCCACGAGCCAGTGCGTGCGGTTCGCTGGCCAAGTTCAGCCCGAAGAGCCGTACGGCAAAGTTGCTGATGAAGAAAAAGAGAAACGGCGCGGTGATCGCCGCGCTGATTTCGCGCCCACGGGCCGAGGAGACCGATGGGCGAGGTCCGCGGCTGCCGCTCGCAGCTACAGCAGGGGATAGGAATTATCGGCCTGGCTGCAATCGGGCCAGGGCGTCTTTGGCCGGGGCTGAATCGGGACGGAGCCTGACGACCTGCTCGTATTCTTGGAGCGCCTCGGGGATGCGACCGAGTTTTTCCAGGGCGAGGGCGAGATTGAAATGGGTCTCGGCATCGGCGGGGTTGATCTGCAACGCCAGTTTGTATTGGGCGACGGCGTCGGGCAATTTTCCCGCGCGCTGATAGATGGCGCCAAGCCGGCTGCGTGCTTCGGCGCAATGGGGGTCGGTCTCCAACGCCAGCTTGTACTCGCGGGTGGCGTCGGTGACCTTGTCCTGCTGTTCGAAGGCCTCGGCGAGGCAGACGCGCGCGTCGGCGTTATCTGGTTTGGATAGGACGACGTCTTCCCACTCTTTCGTCGCCTCGGGCAGCCGGCCCGTTCGCGCCAGGGCGAGTCCCAGATTGTAGCGGGCCTCGACGAGATTTGGATTGAGCTTCAGCGCCTGCCGGCACTGGGCAATGGCATTTTGTGTATCGCCGAGAGCAAACAGCACGCCGGCCAGTCCATCGTGCGCTTCGGCGAAATCGGGGTTGATCTTCAGTTCGGCCTCGAACTCGCTGGCGGCTTCCCGCAGCCGGCCGACACTGTAAAGACAGCATCCGAGGTTGTAATGAGCGGTGGGCGTGTTGGGCTGGATCCGGATCGCCTGCTGGAAGTGGTAGGCGGCTTCGGGCAGCCTGCCGAGGTCCATCAAGATCGTTCCGATATTGACCTCGCCCGCGCCGGGATGGGGGTTTAATCGGCACGCTTCCCGGGCCTGCGCGATGGCCTCGTCGGCCCGCCCCAGACGGGCCAGTACAAGGGCCAGGGCGCCATGAGACTGGTACGTTTTCGGCGCGACCTCGACATCGCGCTGGGCGTATTTGAGGGCGCTATCGGGGTCCCCCTCGCCCAGCGCCACCATCGCGAAGTCTTGGAGGATCACGTCCGCATCCGGGAACTCCGCCACGCAGGCCCGCCTCCTGGCTTCGTCGGTGCGCCAATGGGGGATCAGGTGGCGGGCGCCGGCCCCGAAAGCGCATAGTTGAGCTGCGAACAGGGCTGCGAGCGCCAGATGTGTCATCGTCTTGGAGCGGCGCCAGACGCATATTACCACCGCGCCGACGGCAAGAAGAACCGGCACCATGGCCACGTAAGCGTAGCGCGTGGCCAGGATCGGTTGAGTGGTTGTGGCCACCAACCCGGAAACAGGAAGGACCAGCGCCAGGTAGCTTCCCCAGCAGGCGGCGAGCATCGGCCAGCGTCGGCGTTCCATGACGGCCGCCACCGTGATCGCGACGGCGAGGATCACCGACGCCACCACCAAGCCTGGAGCCAGCGACAGGCTCCAAGCCACCGGATAGTCGGGCGACAGATGGGACGGCCAGACCAGTTTCAATGGATAAAACGAAAGACTGATGAATGTGACGCGCAGACGGCCGAACACCGGAATGGCCGCCAGGTTTGCGACCTGGCCTTCCTGGGACTTGGTGAATATGGTGGCCAGGCCCGCCACGACCGTGACCGCAAGCAGCGGCGCCTTCTCCCAGAGCAACCGGCCCCAACCGAGCCGCTGGTAGCGCTGCAGTGGATAGTAATCGATGGCCAACATGATAAACGGCAACGACACCGCCATGGGTTTGCTCATCATGGCCAGAAGGAACAACACGAACACCAGCCATTGTTTTCCACCTTTTGCGTAGACCCAGAGGCAGGCAAGTCCGAGGGTTGTACAGAGGAGTTGCGTCCGGCCTGCCAGCCACGCGACGGACTCTGTCTGCAAGGGATGGACGGCGAACACAATGGCCGTTCCCAAAGCCAGGGCGAACCGTTCGTTGGCGGACAGCGAAGTAGCCGACAAAAGCGTCCAGAGGAATCCGAACACGAGCAGGGCGTTGAGAGAATGTACCGTGACGCTCATCAAATGGTGTCCGAGCGGGTTTTTCCCGAAGAGTTGGTAGTCGACCACGTGGGACAGTCTTGTCACCGGTTGATAGTAGTCGACCGTGTATCTCAGCTCCCACTTCACCGCCGCCCACGTCAGCCCGTTTAAGCGAAACGATTGCTGCAGAGCCAGCTTGTCGTCGTTGCTCAAGAACTCGCCGTGAACGCTTGGCCACCACACCCATGTGGTCACCGCAAATATGGCGGCAGCCGTTGCGACCAAAGTTGTCCGGCTGATGCTCATGTGATCAAATTCAACCACAAAGCTGTTCGGCGAACAACCGAGAATGCCCACGGAACAGCTCCGTTGCGGCTCCGCGGCGCAGGTCGTTCTCGGCGAAGAGGCGATGGTGCGCGGGCGGCAGTTGTAGCTGGCACCTCCGTCGGTATTCAGCGGGTTTGACTGGCCGCTGTAATTACCAGTATAAGAGGGAGATGTGATCGAAGACTGACGCGGAGGGCGACATGGTTGTGGGAATTCTACAGGTTGAAATCAGCGTACCGGGCGCGGACAGTTTGAAGGCGAAGCGGATGGTGTTGAGGAGTCTTAAGGACCGTATTCGCAAGGAGTTCAACGTGTCGGTGGCGGAGGTAGGAGACAATGATCAGTGGCAGAGCGGGGTGTTGGCGGTAGCGGTGGTGAGCAATGATCGGCGGTTTGCGAATCAGGTGTTGTCGAAAGTGGAGGACTTGATTGAGGAATCGCGGGACTTGGTGGTCGAGGATTATCAGATGGGGTTCTTGTGAGCGGGCGGGGAAGAGGCAATCGGGCGAAACCCCCGTTTGCTATGGTGGTGGAGGCAATTCTGACATGTACAGCAGAGTGGTTTGGCATGTTAAAAGGGCCATGGTTGCCTGATCGAGCGGGCTAGACAGAATTTGATTTTGGTGGTTAGTTTGACATGTTCACCCGATATTGCGGAAAGGAAGTTGGCAACTTTTTTCTGGCTCGGGAGTTGCTTAAAGATGGAGAGAAGGTGTACATGTCACCCAGATTGAACAGACAGTGTGTGTCTTGGCCGTTTACATGTCGGGAGTGAGGACTGGACATGGCAAGGGCGAAAATTCTGGTGGTTGACCACGAGGTACCGTGGACGCTGAGGTTGTCGGAGCTGTTGATGCGGGATGATTTCGAAGTGTTTTCGGCGAACACGGTGGAGGACGCGATGTTGTTGTTGGACGCGCGGAATGTGAACGTGGTCATCGCGGATATCAATAATATGCCCGGGGTGGATGGGGTGGCGTTGTTGGAGCAGATGCGGCAGGTACACGGCGAGGCGGCGTTGATCGTGCACACGGGGCGGGCGACGGTGGAGCAGGCGGTGCGGGCAACGAAGTTGGGGGTGTATGACTATTTGGAGAAGGGGACGGACGCGGCCGCGCTCGGGAGGTTGCGGGAGCGGGTGGGCCAGGCGGTGATGGAGATGGGGACGCTCGTGAGGGGAACAGCGGGGGCGGATGCCCGGGGAAGAGGAATGCTGGGGGTATCGGTGCAGGGCTTCTACGGGATCATCAGCCAGAACAGCCAGATGCGGGAGATTTTCGAGCTGATCCAAACGATCGCCGATAGCAGCGCGAATGTGCTGATCCACGGCGAGACGGGCACGGGCAAGGAACTGGTCGCCCGCGCCATACACGAGGCCAGCGGTCGACACGGCAAACCATTCGTCACCCTGGATTGCAGCGCGTTGGCCCGCGAACTTTTGGAAAGCGAATTGTTTGGGCACGAGCGTGGCGCATTTACCGGCGCGGTGGATCGGCATGTCGGCCGGTTCGAGCGTGCCAACACCGGGACGCTCTTCCTGGATGAGGTTGCGAACATCAACCTCAATGTCCAGGCGAAATTGCTGCGCGTTTTGCAAACGCGGACGTTCGAGCGGGTGGGTGGTTCCAAACCGATCTCGATCGACGTCCGCATCATTGCGGCGACGAATCGGCCCTTGGAAGCCGTGGTCACCGATGGATCGTTCCGCGACGATTTGTATCACCGTCTGAACGTGGTGCAGATCGACCTGCCGCCGTTGCGAGAGCGCCCCGAGGACGTCCCGCTGCTCGCGATGGAGTTTCTGCGGCGGTTCGCGCGGCAGAACGGCAAGGATCTGCACGGGTTCAGCGACAATTCGATCAGCGTCCTGTGCGGATACAACTGGCCGGGCAATGTCCGCGAGCTCGAAAACGTCGTCCTGCAGGCCGTCGTGCTGGCCAAGTCATCGCTGATCGACAGCCCCGACCTACCCCGACGAATCACGGAAGCCAAACCCGCAGCCGCGACCGCTTCGTCGGCATTGTCGGATCAACTGGGCGAACCCGAAAAGCAAATCCTCGTGAACGCGCTTCGCCAATACGGTGGCAACATCAAGCGCACCGCGGAAATCCTCCAGATCAGCCGGACCACGCTCTACGCCAAGCTCAAGAAGTACGACATCGATCCCGATTTCGTCCGCTGACGTTCGCTCACTCCAGTTTGCGGGTGTAGATGACGGCCACGTCATCGGCATAGGCGAGGGTCCAGTTCGTCTCCAGCGACAGCAGCGCGTTCAGCGGATGCGCCTGCGGCAGAATCGTCCAGCCGACCTGATGCTTCCGCAAGACAGCATCCCAGTCGGGCCGCACCTTGTTGACGTCGTCGAAGTCCTGGATCACGGCCAATCCGAAGAAATCGTTACGCCCGTCCACAAAGACCTTGTGCTCGGGCAGGGCGAGGTCGAGGTAGCCGCCCCAGCCGTAATCGTTGAACATTTCCCGCGACACCGCGCCGGGATTCTGCCGAACGAAATTCACCGCCGCCACGGGAAACCGGTTGGTCAGCAGATCGGTCTCGACCAGGGGCGCCCCGCCGACGAGATGCGGTTTGGCGAAGGCGACAACGAGCGCAACCAGCGCCACGCCGGCCAGCCAGCGGCCATCGGCGGCCCGGTTCAGCCGGCCAAGATCGTCGCAGATTCTCCGATAGCGCTCGGCCCATCGACCCCGTAGTTCTGGTAACGCCGCCGACAGGTGCCGGCCCATGATCGGTGTCACCACAATCGCAAACAGCGGGATGTTGCGGACCCAGCGCAGGGCGAGAAAGCCGCTCCAGCCGATGAGCAGAAGTTCCGTGGGCCGGAGGCGGGGGCGCGCCACGATGAGCGTCAGAGCCAGTGCGGCCAGCAGCAACGTAAATCCATTCGTGCTCGGAGAATGAAAACTCGGTGAGCGAAACTCGCTGATGAAGCCGACGAGGGAGGAGTGTTGAAAAAAGTTCCCCAGATAACGGTACAATCCCCAGCCGTTCGGGTTGGCCAGCGAGGCCAGGCAGCAACCGAACCCTGCCAGCGCCAGCGTTTGCATGTTGCGCCGAGCCGCGGCCCGGTGTTCGTCAGCGTCGACGAAAAGCCCGACCGCCGCCCCCGCAAAACAGACGCCGATCAGCATGAGTCCGGTGAGGAATCCGGCGTGCAGGTTGACCCACAACACCGTCAGCGGAATCAGCCGCACCAATAATTGTCGCGGGCTGATCGCGCCACGCTCGAAGGCATGCAACTGCCAGCCGAACCAGGCCAGGAACACGAATGAGACCACGTGTGGACGCGCCAGCCAGTGCATCGAGCAGGCGTCGCCAGCCAACAGTGCCAGTGCCGTCGCCACAATCACATCTGATCCTTCGGAGAGCATCTGGCGTTGCAGGATCCACAGGCTCGCAGCGATCATCATCGCTGACAGCAGCGTAACGCCGTTCCAACCGAGTGCATTGCCCGCGATGGCGAACGCCAATTCGCTCAGCCATTCCATCGTCACAATCGGTGCGCTGGCGTGCGTGTGGGAAAACGGGTCCGCCCGCATAATCGCCCGATGCTGAATCATCCAGTTGCCGATCTGCCGGTGCAGGCACGTATCGCCATCGGCATTGATCATCACCAACCGCCAGGGCGAGAGTGTCAGGCCCAAGACAAAGACGAGCCACAGTGACAGTCCGATGGTTGGCAGCCAGCGATAACGCGGGTTCATGGCGTCCTCCCGTAAATCGCCGCGACGGAATCGGCGTACACGAGTTTCCAGTCCGCGCGCTTCGCCAGAAGACGACTCAAGCGGTGGTCCGTCGGAAGGATCGTCCAACCGACGTTGTATTTCTTCAGGATGCCTTCCCAATCATTTGTCGCCTCGTTCACCTCGACGAACTCCCTCACCAACCCTTCTCCATAAACATCGAGGTTGGGATGAATAAACACCTTCCGCTCCGGCAACGCCCAGATGAGATAGCCGCCCCACGTGTATTCGTTGAACATCTCGCCATGGACCGCGTCCGGCGAGCGGTGGAGGAATTCGACGGCGGCAACGGGAAACCGTTGCGGAGGAAGTTCGGTGGCCAACAGGGGCCGGCCGCCGAGAAGTTGCGGCTTGGCCATGACCAACGCGATAGCCAGCACCGCCAGCGCCGGCAGTCCGCGAGCCCCCGCCATCCGATTGGCCGACGTCAGACCCGCCGACAGCGCCCGGTACCGTTGCATCGCGCGAGACGGTGAGGCCGCGCGCAGATACGCGTTCCAATGCTCCGCAAGAATCGGCGTGGCCGCGAGCGCAAACAGCGGCCCGTTCCGCGCCATCCGCAGCGCCAGCACCGCCCAGACAACCAACAACAGACCATCTGTCGCGGTCAGCCGCGGCCACGCGACCGCCAGCACTGAGAGCACCAACGCGAAAATCAGAAGCAGCGGCAGATTTCCCGGATCATGAAAATTGGGTGGGAGATATTCCACGGCCAGACCCATCAGCAACGGGCTTCTCGTATAATGAAAAACCTGCAGAGGGAGTCGCCAGCCGTTCGGACTGACTAACGAAGCCAGAAGGCAAGCCAACCCCAGCCCGGTTAGAAGAGCCACTTGATGACGGAATCCGGGCCGTCGGTCCTGTGGCGCGATCATCCAACTTACAACCGCGCCGAGCCAGTAGACGCCAATCAACACGAACGCAAACACGAACGCGCCATGCAAATTGGCCCAGAGCGCCGTTAATACAGGCAGCAAGACCATCAATTTGCCCGCCGTCGTCCGTCCCCGCGCGAACCATCGCAATTGCCCGGCAAACGCGATGAAGAGGAGGATCGTGGCCAGGTGCGGCCGGGCCAGCCAATGAATCGCGCACGCGCTCGCGGCGAGAAGCGTAAGCACGGTGGACAACACGATTTCGTTCTCCTCGGCTAGCAGTTGCCGGTGCAGCAGCCACACCGATGTGGCGCATAGCGCCGCGGTCACGAGCACAATGCCGTTCCACCCGAGCAGATTGCCGGCAACGGCGGTCACGATCTCGCTCAGCCACCACAGATCCACCAGCGGCGCGCCGGGTCGCGTGTGGGAGAATATTTCGGTCCGCAGCACGGCGTGGTGCTCGAGCATCCAGTTGCCCTGTTGCCAGTGCCAGCACGGGTCGCTATCGGAAGCCACCAGCATCGCGCGGTTCGGCGAGAAGATGATCGCGAGGAAGAACACCAACCAGATCATCGTGCTGACCGATGGCAGCCACCATCGACGCGGTTCGGCGGACGGTTCGTGCTGGATGGCGTCGCTCATGACACGCGCGAGAATATAAGCGTCAACCGGTCGGAGTACACGCGGGTCCAGCCGGGGCTGAGTTCCATGATTCGATTGAGCGGATGCTGCGCCGGCAGGATCGTCCAGCCGACGCGATACTTTGCCAGCACGGTTTCCCAAGCGGGCCGCAGGTGAGAGACCTCCGTAAACTCCTGCAAGAATGCCTCGGGATAAAAATCGTCGCGTCCGTCGATGAAGACCTTCCGTTCCGGCAAATAAAGCAGAAAGTATCCGCCCCAGCCGTCCTCGTTGAACATTCCGCCGTGCACGATCTGCGGGTGCGCGCGCAGATAATCAACGCTCTCGCACGGGAATCGACGCGACGAAATCCGCGTTTCGAGCAACGGCGCGCCATTCGCAATCACCGGCCTGGCCACGACGATAATCATCACGATCATGACCGCGGCAATCAGACCGCCGCCGCCCGAGGCTCGGTTCACCGCGCTCACGTCCTCTGAAAGCTCCCAGAGCCGGCGCCCCCACATCGTGTTGCGGGCTTCCCGAAACGCCGCCGACAAATGCTCGGCGAAAGCCGGCGTCACGATCAGCGCGAAGATGGGCACGTTGCGCATCGCGTACAGTGCCGACCACAGCCAAACCCCCACAAGCAGAAGATCGGTGGCCGCCCATGGCCGCCTCACCACGATCAGCAAAAATCCCAAAAGCAACAGTTGCCATTCAAAGCCGCGCAGTCCGCTGAAGTGGAAATTGGCGGAACTCCACTCGCTCGTGAAACGCGATCGGTTCGCCACCGACAGAAAACTGATGAGATACCGGTGCAGCTTCCAGCCGTTTGGATTCAGCAGCGTCGCCAGCGCGCAGGCGACGGCAAGAGCGGCGAGCACGATCAATTTGTTGCGCACCGCCGCTCGGGCCGGAGCGTCGGTGTTTTTGATGCGCAGGTAGTTGCCGACGAAGTGAATGTCAATCAGCACAAAAGCCGTGAGAAAACCCCCGTGAAGATTGGCCCACAACGCCGTCAGCGGCACGAGACGGATCCACAATTGGCGCGCGCTGATTCGACCGCGGTCGTACCATCGCAATTGCCAGGCGAAGATGACCACGAGCAGCAGCGTGAACAAATGCGGTCGCGCCAGCCAGTGAACCATGCAGGCCACGCCGGCCAGCAGGACGGCGAACGTGGATGCGACGATATCGTTTCCCTCAGCCACCAGTTGGCGGTGCAAGAGCGCCAGCGTCGTGGCAATCAACACGGCGGCGACAAGCACAACGCCGTTCCAGCCCAGAGCATTTCCCGCAGCGGCGAAGATCACCTCGCTCAGCCACTCCTTCGTGACGATCAGGGCGCCGGGCTGCGTGTGGGAGAACACATCGCTGCGAATAATGGCGCGATGCTCGATCATCCACTGGCCGAGCCGCCAATGCCAGCACGGGTCGCCATCCGCGTTGATGAGCGTCTGTCGCCAGTCCGTCAGCATGATGCTGAGAAACAGTACGACCCAGATGAACTGGCTCAGCGATGGCAGCCACCAGCGATGTGGCTCGGCGGGCAACTCATGGCGGGTGGCGTCGATCATGACACACGCGAGAATACGAGCGTTAGCCGGTCCGAGTACACGCGGGTCCATCCGGGGCTGAGCTCCAGGATGCGATTGAGCGGATGTTGCACCGGCAGGATCGTCCAGCCGACATGATACTTTGCGAACACGGCTTCCCATCCCGGCTTCGGTTGGTCGGCGGTGCGAAATTCGTGGAACACATCGATGCCATAGCAATTCTGACGGCTGTCTATAAACGGTTTTCGCGACGGAAGAGCGAATTCGATGTAGCCGCCCCAGAGGAAGTAGTTGAACATTTCACCGTGGACCGCGTCGGGGTGCGCGCGAAGGTAATCGACGACCGCCATGGGATAACGGGTGGACGGATAATCGGTGGCGATGAGCGGAGCGCCGCCGGCGAGCGCTGGCTTGGCCATGACCGCCAGCGCGGCGATGATCGTTGCGAGCATGATGGCGACATCGATTCTCCGCGATGCGACAGGCATTCTCTCCGTCCATTCACGGTATCGGCGGACCCAAAGACGGTCCTGACCGTCCCGCGTGAATTCCGCAAACCACTGACCGAGTATCGGTGTCACCACGAGCGCGAAGATGGGCACATTTCGTGCCGAGAGCAGCGCGAGATAACCCCATCCGCCGATCAGGACAACGTCGGTCGCCGTCGCTTTTGGGCGAATCACAATCAAGCCGACCGCCAGAAGCAACAAGAGCAGCAGAAAGCCGTGCATGCCCACCGTGTGAAAATTCGGAGACAGGAATTCCGTGGTCAGCGTCGACAGTTCGGGGGTCCTCAGAAAGCTCATAATCTCCCACGGCAATCTCCAGCCGACCGGGTTGACCAGGGTCGCCGCGCAACAGATCACGAACAGCGCGGCCAGCGGTTTGAATCGTTCGACCGAGGAGCGATGAGACCACGAATCAACGACTTCGCCGACGGCGTACATGGCGATCAGGATCAGACCCATGAGAAATCCGCCATGCAGATTCACCCACAGCGCCATCAACGGTGGAAGGAGCGTGAACAACCGTCGCGACGTGACGCGGCCGCGTTGAAACCAGCGCAGTTGCCAGGCGAACACGACTGTCATCAGGTGCGTAAACAACAGCGGTCGCGCCAGCCAGTGCATCGAGCAGGTGAGCATGGCCACGAGCACGAGAATGGTCGCCGTTACCGGGTCGCTGCCTTCGCCGAGCAGTTGCCGGTGCAGCAGCCAAAAACAGGTGGCGATGAGGGCCGCAGCCAGCAGCACGACACCGTTCCAGCCGAGCCAGTTGCCAAGCGCGGCCATGATGACTTCGCTGAGCCATTCCATTGTTGAAGCCGAGCCGTGGTATGTGTGAAGCAGGTTGTCCTCTCCGACAATCGCCCGGTGCTGGATCATCCACTCGCCGAGCCGGCGATGCAGCGACGGATCGCTGTCGCCGCTGACGATCACGACACGGGCGCTGGTGAAGCTCAGCCCGAGGAACAGGATCACCCAGAGCATGGCGCTGAGCGAAGGGAGCGGGGCGCGCGGAGAGTTGGTCGACCGCGCGGCGGCGTTGGGCGAAACGGCATTCACGGTCGTCGGCAAAACACGGCGGCCACCTCATTGGAATAGACGCAATGCCAGCCCGGGAGCAAGGCGAGGGCGAGATTCAAGGGGTGATCGACGGGCATGAGCGTCCAATCCACGTGGTACTGCGCGAGGGGTTGCTGCCAGTTCGTGTGCAGGAGCGACGTGTCGTCGTACTGGCGGATCAGGGATTCGCCGTAGAAATCGGTGCGGCCATCCACGAACACGCGGTGCTCGGGCAGGGCGTAGAGCAGGTAGCCGCCCCACACGTAGTTGTTGAACATATTCCCCGTGAACCGATCGGGATGCTGGTGGATGTAGGCAACGGCGTCGACGGGCCATTTCTTCGCCGGCATCTCGGTCGGCCGGGGGAATGCCACGACGGCGACGATGGCCACGGCGCCCACCAGTGGCCAGGCCCGCGACATTTCATCGGTCTCACGCATGCGGTCGGACAATCGTCGCGCCCACGCCGGCGCGGCATCGGCCAGTGCTGTCGCCAGGATCGGCGCCACGAAGACAACCGTCAGCGGAATGTTCCGCACGGCGTACAGTCCAAAATACGTCCACACGATCAGCAGCAATGCTGACGCCGGCGACAGCCGTGGCCGCGCCAGGGCCAGCGTCAAAAACGTCAACGCCAGCCAGGCAAGAAATCCGTGCGAGTCAAACGCATGAAAATCGGACGAGGCGTATTCCGCCAGCCAGTTGGTCAGGTACGAGGAACGGAGAAAATGAAGGTTGTGAAGGTGGAGCTGATACCCGCTCGGGTTCAGCAGCGAGACGACACCGCACAATGCGATCGCGCCGGTCAGCACCGCCAGCTTGCGGCGGACGGCGCTGGATCGGTTCTGGTCGGCGCGGGCCAGCGGCAGCTCGATCAGCGCGCCCATCCAGTAAATCCCCAGCGTGATGAACCCGGCCAGGTAGCCGCCGTGCAGGTTGACCCACAGCAGCGTCAACGCGCCGAGCGTGACGAGCAGGCGCCGGGCCGATTCGCCGCGCTCGAAGCGACGCAGGGCGTCGACCCACAACACCGCCAGGAGGAAACTGAACGCATGCGGACGCGCCATCCAGTGCGCACAGGCCGCCCACGCAGCGAGGAACGCCACAAAGATCGCGACGGCGTGGTTCCCGCTCTCGCGCACCAGTTGGCGATGCAGCAGGGCGAACGTCGTGGCGATCAACAGCGCGGTCACGACGCACAGGCCGTACAATCCCCACACGCGGCCCGCCAGGGCAAAGATGATTTCCGACAGCCACTCCTTGGAGATGATCGGGGCGCCGTAGCGGGTGTGGGAAAACACGTCGGCACGGATCAGGCGGCCGGTTTCGAGCATGTATTCGCCGACGCGCCAGTGCATGCAGGTGTCGCCGTCGCTCGCGGCCATCATGGTGCGCCAGGGATTGGCCAGCAGAATCAGCAGGATCACCAGCCAGAGCCATTGCGTCAACGTCGGCATCACCCACGGCAGGATGCCGCCGGAGGATTCCGCGTCGGAGTCCGTCTGCACGCGCGGCTGTGAGTCGGGACCGTTTCCGTTTGCCGCCATCAGCGGCAGATTACGGAGCCGTGACCGAATGTTCAACGCCGAAGTGCACACAGGAAAGCACGAGTGGGACAAAGGCGGAAAGCTGAACGTCTCGCAGAGACGTTGCTACACCGGAGGGAATGCGTCGCGGTGGCGGGATGGGCAAGAGGAATGAGGGGACGGGCTGGAGATGGTCGATGGCGGATGGTTGATGGGACGACGGGGCAAACGACCGCAAGTCCGAGAGGGACTCGCGACTCCTGTCGGAGCAGGGACGCCAGCGCGGGGGCCGGTGGGGACGGCAGGGGGGAGCGGTGGGCGCCCCGGTCTCGCACTTCGATGGGGCCGGCCCGGAGGTCCGGGAGATTTCCGCTTGGAGTTGTCCGGGTGCCCTGTTATTAGATTTTGCATGGGCCGCGAAGAATGATCGGACCGGATCGAATGTGGCGCAGTCCCGTGCTGGCTCCCGTGCTGGCTGTGGGCGCGGCGGTGATCGCGTTGATCCACGTCGTCTGGATCGTCGAGATGTTGCCGTCGCGCGCGTTCGCGCCGGACTTCGATCATTACTACATTACGAGCCGGCTGCTGTGGGAAGGCCAGAATCCCTACCGAACTCCCGCGACGGCGGGAACAGAGAAGCCCGTGTTTCTGCGCCCGGAGGTGGCGACGAGCACGCCGGTATCGCTGTGGTTGTGGGTGCCGATGGCCATGCTGGCGCAGCGACCGGCCTTCTGGCTGCGGGTGGCCATCGAAGCCGTCAGCCTCGTGGCGGTCCTGTGGCTGACAAGGCATCTGCTGAAGGGCCAGCTCAGCGAACGAGGTTGGTGGTTCCTCTGCGCCGGGTTCGTGTCCTCGTCGCCCGTGTTGTGGCACTTTGCGTTTTCCCCCGAGAACCTGACGCTGACGGCGGCGTTGCTGGCGGCGTATGCTTGGCACAAGGCCGGCAAGGAAGACCGGGCCTGCTGGCTCGTGCTCTTGGCGGGACTGGTGAAGATGTATCCGCTGGCGTTCTTGCCGTGGTTCATTTGGCGCAGCAAACGCCCGATGTGGAAACGTCTGCGCACCGCCGCCGCGCTGGCGTTGGGCGCCGGCGCGATCGTGCTCGTGACCGGGCCCGGCCTGTGGGCCGACTTCTACGAGGTCGCTCCTCCCATCATCCGCTGGTGGGCGGTCGGCCACACGTTCAACTTCACCCTGTCGTCGTTCGTCATCAATTTGGCGCAGGCGTTGCGCAGTGGAACCGCGTCGGTTGAGCCGGGCCGGGGATTGTGGATGACCGGCAGCAGCATCGGGTTGGCGGCGGTCGCGGCGGCGTATTTGTTTTGCGTTACAACGGACGGCGATGAAGACCTGCAGTTTTCCCTCTTGTGCGCGGCGACCCTCACGGTCTACGGGTGCGCGTACTACTTCGTCCAGTTGATCTTCCCGGTTGGACTGGCCGCGGCCCGGCTCGCGGCATCGTCTTCCTGGCGGCGCCTGCTCGTATTCTCCGCGCTCCTCATCGCGACGAATTCTGAAGGTCCATGGGACAAATCGTTCTGGGGCGGATCTCCCCTTCTGATGATCCTGCTGAATTACCTGCCCCTCTACGGGCTGATCGGATTCTGCTTCTTCCTCGTCCGCGAGCGGAACCCGTAATTCTGGTGTCGCATTTGATGCGGCGGCTGTGTTATGCGGCAGTCCGTGGAACGCGCGCGCGGAACGCTTTCGGCAGCCGGCATACGGAAGTGGATCGGGATTCTTCTGGCCGTGTTGGTCGTGTTGACCGCGCTGCGGCAAGGGCTGCTGATCGGACGAATCGGGTTTGACGGGGAGAATTCCCCGACCGAGAGCGAATCTCTGTTTGCCGTGAGTCGCCTGCACAACGGCGGGCCGCTCTATCTGGACTACACGCGGCCACCCTACGCGATCACCGCCTACATGCCGTTGTTTTACTGGTCATCAGCCTGGGTGGCCCGACCGGCCCGAACCTGGCTGGAAATGATTGTGGCGGCACGATGGAGCGTCTACCCGTTTTGGGTTGGAATCGGCGTTGCAATATTCCTGTTGGCGCGACAGGTGGGTTGTTCCCGACGGGCGGCGCTGCTGGCCACGTTGCTGTGGGGGGCCAGCGAGTTGGGACAGGAATGGGCGAACTCGTTTCGGCCGGATGCCGCGGCATTATTCTTCTCGCTGGCGGCATTGTGGGTGTATCAGCGCGGTCGGGCGCCGATCCATCTCGCAGGGTCTGTCGCGCTACTGATCGTGGGGACGATGTACAAACACACCGTCTTCGCCCCGTTGGTCGTGATTTCGCTCGAAGAAATCCTCCGGAGACGCCTCGGGCGGGCCATCGCCGCGGCAACGACGTGGGGCGCGGTGCTGGCAGCGGTGGCGATCGCAGCGCAGCACGCGACGAACGGCCGGTTTGCGTTGAATGTGTTTTACAGTCTGGCGGAAGCCCCGTCGTGGTGGTGGACATGGTCGTTGTTGCTGACCGCGTTGACGATGGGAGCCGTCGTGTTCTTCGGGGCGACGATCGCTTGTGCGGCCCCGGCCCGATTCCCCGGTGTCGGGCTTTGGAAGCGATACTTTGTTGTCAGCCTCGGGCTGGCGTTCGCGCGCTCGCGAATCTACGGCACGTGGACCAACCATTATCTGGAGCCATTTGCCGCCGGGTGCGTCCTCGCCGGAGTGTTGACGGACGACCTGTTGGCGTATTCACCGAACGACGTTGTGCGGCGGGCGCATATCTGGTGGCTCGCAACGGCACTGGGGCTCTCGGTCGCGCTTTCATTCGAGCAAGGCTGGCGAATTCTCCTGTCGTCGCGTGACAATACGTCCTGGAAGGAACTGGCAACATACGTCGGCAAGCTTGATGGACCGGTGCTCTCCGAGGAGCCGTACCTGGCCGTGCGATCCGGCCGGACACCGTACATGATCGACACGAGTTTGTTCGCCCACATGCAACGCATTGGCAGATTCGACGATACGGACTTGTTGCGCAGAATCGAACAGGGCGAGCTCGCTGCCATCATATCCAAGACTCCTCTCGACGATTCTCGCCGGCCCGTGTGGGCGTTCCCGCCGCGGTGGCTGATCCCGATGCGCAAGCGATACCACCTGGATGCTCGGTACGTGGTGCCCGAACCGTTCAGCAAATCCGATGACTTCTACTACGTGTATCGGCCGAAGGAGGGATTGTGAGCGCTCACGTTGAGGCCGGCGGTCGCGGTGCCGGCCAGCAACTCCAGATGCGGGACGGAGTCGTTGCCTTCCTGTTGTTTGTTGTGGCGGTGGCGATGCGCGTCCCGTTCCGCAGCCGGCTCGTGTATCACTGGGACAGCGCGCAGTTCGTCCTGGCGATCCGTCAATTTGATATTCGTCTGAGTCAGCCGCACGCGCCGGGCTATTTCCTCTATGTCCTGTTGGGGCGACTCGTGAACAACTGGATTGGCGACCCGCACGCCAGCCTGGTGTGGATCAGCATCGTATTCGGCAGCGCACTATCCGCGGTGCTCTATCTGCTGGGAACCGTGATGGCAGGTCGCCGAGCGGGCGCGGCGGCTGCCGTGATGGGGTTGACGAGTCCGCAAGTGTGGTTTCACAGTTGCGTGGCCCTGACGTACGTCGTAGACAGTTTCCTTGTCTGTGCCATCGTGCTCGAATTGTGGCTGGCCGTGCAACGCGGGGGCACGTGGTGGGACGCCGTGGCAATCGGGGCGTTGTTGGCGCTGCTGGGGGGCGTTCGACAGCAGAGCGTGCCGGAGCTCGTGCCGCTGGTCGCGTTCGCGTTCTGGCAGTTCCAACGGGCACGACTCGCCAAGCTGGCGGTGGCCGCCGTTACAGCCGTTGGGTTGGGACTGGCGTGGTTCGTGCCGATGCTGCGGGTCTCGGGCGGGTGGGGAGCCTATCTCACGATCGTGCGGCGCCACGCGTTCGTCAACGCCTCCTCGACTCTCTGGGGTGGCGGCTGGGATGCGCTCCTGCAGAATGTGGCGAACACCACGGGTTATTGCCTGAACGGTCTGATGCTGGCCGCGGTGATATGGATCGCGGCGCTTCTGTACCGCGCGGCGCGAATGACGACCGAACAGAAGCGACTGTGGAACAGTCAACACGCCCTCGCGCTGGCGGTGCTGGCGGCATGGGTTGTGCCCATGGTGATCTTCGGGACCGTGATTGGGTTTACGAAACAACCGGGTTACGTGCTGGGTTATCTGCCAGCGTTGTTTCTGCTGACGGCAATCGTGATTGCCACTCTGAAGAACGCCCGATACCGTTCGCTCCTGATCGTGGCCATTGGCGCCGTGAATGTGATTTCATTTCTGGCCTGGCCGGCGCTGTGGGACCGGGTCTTCTTCGGCATGGCGCGAACCTCGGCGGAGATTGCCCGGCACGACTCGCAGTTGTCCGGGATCGTCGCGGACGTTCGGCAGAGATTTTCGCCAAAGGACGTGGTGATCTGTTTTTCCGAAGAATATTACCTGTGGGGTTTGCGCCATTTCCAGGTCTGCCTGCCGGAGTACGAGCAGTACCAACTCGTGCTGGATTCAACCGCGCTGCATCCGCCGGGCAAACCGATCTGGCGCGTCCGTGATGGCCGCCTTGGGTTCGTGGACAAGCCCGATCTGCAGAACAAAACGGGCGTGGTCTTGTTCGTGCCGCCCGGCGAAAGCGTCGAAATCTTCGCCCCATACCTGTCGCTCGCCAGCATGAGAGCGGTATCACGCATAACCGGAAACCTGTATCTTCTTCCAGCGCAGGACATGAAACCATCGGGGTGACGAGCGGCGAGATTCGCGGCGAATTGCCTGGCACGTGAGAAGAAACTCAGATGCCACCGAAGGCCGCCGAGGTCGCGCAACAATGATTGACGGTCACGAGAATCAAACGGACGTAGGCCGGTGGACAAGATGGGACGGGGCGGCAGTCGCGCTCGTCCTCGTGGTCGCCCTTGCCGTGCGAATCCCATTTCGCAGTCAGCTCGCCTACCACTGGGACAGCGCCCAGTTTGCCCTGGCGCTTGGCGAGTACGATCTTCGCGACGGCCAACCGCAACCTCCCGGTTTCTATTTGTACGTGGTGCTGGGCCGCCTGGTAAATCTCGTGGTTGGCGAACCGCACGCTGCGCTGGTCTGGCTGAGTGTGATTGCGGGGGCGTGGTTGGTGGCGGCGGGCTATCTGCTGGCGACCTCGATGTTTGGCCGCGAATGCGGATGGGCCACCGGACTGATTCTGCTCACCAGCCCGTTGTGCTGGTTCCACAGTGAAGTCGCGTTGACAACAATCGTGGACAGCGCCCTAGTCACAAGCTTCGTGCTTCTCGGCTGGCGAGCCATCCGGCAAAGAGTGACCTGGTTTCAAACGGTGCTGCTGGCCGCTCTGCTCGCGGCGGTCGCGGGCGTTCGCCAACAAACCGCACCCTGCCTGATTCCGTTGGGTCTGTATGTCCTGTGGCGGGCCGAGCAACAGCGCGGGTGGAAGTTGCTCTGCGCGATTGCATTGACAGTTAGTTTTTCACTGTTCTGGTTCATACCCACCATGAGGTCGGCGGGCGGTTTCGCCTCCTACATTCACTTGCTTCGGCTCAAGAACCAGTTTGATGCCCACCAAACTGTCTGGGGCGGAGGAGGGCTGAAAGCGTTCTGGACGAATATCGGCAATCTCAGCGCAGCCACCTGGGTGGGGCTGTTGGCCGCGGCGCTCATTTTTGTAATCGAGTTCATCCTGTGGAGCGTCTTCGAGAAGCCGACGGCCAAGGACCATCTTCGTCGAGCGCACAGACTTCAGTTCCACCTGCTCGCGCTGTGGATCGCCCCGATGGTGTTGTTCTGGCTGCTCATGTATGTGACGATGCCCGGGTACGCGCTCAATTTCTTTCCGGCTGTTGCCATCTTCGCCGCTCTCGGCCTCGTTCGGCACTCAGGCCGCCTGTCGGGTTTGCTCCGCGTCCGTCGAGGCTGGACCCATTGCGGCGTGCTTGGGTTCGTCGTGGCGATCAACTCGATCATATTTGTCCTCCAGCCCGTCTGGGCGGAGCGACTGCTGGCGGGTATGCCCCTGACGGGCGTGGAAATACGGAGGCATGACGCTGATCTATCTGCGTGCTTCCAAGCGATTCGACGTAAATGGGCGCCCGCCAACGTCGTCATCTGTCACGGCGTCGAAAGCTTCTATTGGGGATTTCGCCAGTTCGAATACCACTTGCCGGAGTATCGGAACGTTCTTCTGTTCTCGGACGCTTCGTCCGCGGATGATCTCGGGAGGAAGACCTGGGTCGGATATCACTGGAAGACAACTTTCCAAAGCGATTTCGGAGCGGCCGATGGCCAACACGCGCTTCTAGCCGTACCGCCGGGCCTGTCACCGGACATTTTTGGGCATTTCTTTGATGTACGTGGGGCGAGCTTGGTGGTGGAGTCAGGAATGACACTGTACGAGTTGCATTGATGATAAGAAAGTGTTCAGAAACTGGACACTTTATCACGACATGTCCATAACATTGGTCAACTATGGGAATCGTGAGAAAATCGTGGCGAATTCATCCATCTAAAGTCACTGCAATAGTGTGTATCTTAACAAGTTTATTATAAGCATATTATCATAATTTACTACACAGACACTTCGCGTGCGGTACGTAGAAATGAACTGGTGGCACATATGCTGCTCGGTTGAGTCGTCACGAAACAAGTCCGTCGGGTCAGAAGATATGAAGGAAACCAGATGAAGGAGGTGAATGTGATGAAGAAAACTCTCCGAAAACTGTATGCGAGCCTGAAGTCGCGCAAGGCGCAGAGCCTGGTGGAATATGCGTTGATTCTGGCGTTGATCGCCGTCGTGGCCGTGTTGGTGCTGAAGGGTCTCGGCACCCACATCAATAACACGCTGTCGAGCGTGAATCAGAACTTGCCGTAACTTGGCGGTTTAGAAGTGTCCAAGTCGGGGGGTGAAGCGGGTAAGACCTCTTCACCCCCCTATGATTTCTTCCCAACCGCGTGCAGGCGTGCCACGCGGATCCGATGGTGGATGAGTGGCCGGTCTCGGATGCGTGGTCGCATTTCCGTTACCGGTTGATGGCTGAGAGAACCGAGAGATCAACAGCAGTGTTGAGGCAAGATCATACGAATTTCACAGAAACTCCACAAACGTGAGGCTGATGCAATTCTCAAACACAAACAGGTTCGTAGGCGTACGGCTCATGAGAGATCTTGCTCCCAGCCCAGTATTATACTGGCTTGGCGGCGAAGGCCGATCATCACGCTTTCTAGCGGTTATCGGGTCGCGAATGCGCCACCGTTCCCTGATTTTCTCAATTTTGATATTGCATTTTACACATTGAAGGCACAGCATTTGCTTGCCTTAGCTCAAAAAAGTCGAACAAGGAGGACTCAGTATGGCTAAGAAACCAGGTGCGGGCGGTTTTATTCTGGCGGCGATGATCCTAGGATTGATCGCGGTCTACGGGGTCTATCGGTACGAAAGCAACCTGAAAAAACAGGCCAGGGAGAACTGGGTTCCGATTGTCGTTGCGCGCGACGACATTCCGGCGCGCACCAAGGTCACCGATGACATGGTCACATTGATTTCCTATCCCAAAGATCTTTTGACCCCGGAAGCCGTGCAGGACCGCAAGGATGTGGAAGGGCGCATCACGCTTGTTCGCCTCAAGGCCAAGGAGCAGATTCGTTCGTCAGATCTTTTGCCACCCGGGCAGACCCCGAGCATCTCGTATGACATCCCCGCAGGCATGCGGGCCATCTCGATCGGCGCCAGCGAAGTCGGCGCTGCCGGTGGCGCCGTCAAGCCTGGCGACCACGTCGACATTCTGGCGACGTACTCGGAGCCGACGACCCATCAAGAGACCACGCGACTGGTTCTTCAGAACGTTCTTGTGCTGTTTGTCAACCAGGCCGAGACAAATCCCCAGGGGAACACCGGGGCGAAAAGCTCGATGACGCTGGCAGTCAACCCGGAAGACGCCGAGCTGTTGACGGCGGCCGACCGCGGGGGCGTGCTGCGGGTGATGCTTCGCGCTCCTACGGATAAGAAGATCGTTCCCACCCCGGGTGTCACCGTGAGGGACTTCGGGGGGCAGAAGTCCATTGAGATGGCGCCCCAGTCCCCGAACGCTACGGCCACGCCCGTGATCATCATGCCGTCGAGCCGTCCACGGTCGGAAATGACAATTGTTCGTGGCACGCAGGAGCAGGTCGTGCCGACCCAATAGGAATTTCACAAAACAGCTTTCGAACCAAGAAGGACACACCGAAAGGACACATAAAGATGAAGAAGAACCAATGGAGCGCGGTAGTGGGGATGATCATGGTCGTGTTAGCGCTCGGGCTGTTCTCGGCGCCCTATGCCCGAGCCGAGCAGAGTATTCAGGTCGGCGTCGGCGAGGCGACGACGGTTCCTGGAGAAAACATCGCGAAAGTCGCCATTGCTGACCCCGCGGTCGCGGACGTTGTCCCGCTTTCTGACAAGGAGCTCAGCATCATCGGTAGGAAGGCCGGTGTCACCAGCTTGACCATCGTCAAAAACGACGGTTCTCCCACCCAGTTGACGCGGATCGAGGTCATCAATGACGCCGCCGCCGTCACCATTCGGGAGATGATCGGCAACTCCAACGTTACCGTGCGCGCCATCGGCGATTCTCTCGTGCTCGACGGCAAGGTGGACGACGAACTCGCGGCCAACCGGGCCGTGCAGGTCGCCACGGCGTTCAAGCCGCAGGTCGTAAATCTGCTCGAGATCGCCAAGCCACGCCAAATCAAGGTGCGCACCCGAATCGCCGAAGTGGATACGGAAGCCATCAAGAACGTCGGCTTCCAGTGGTTCGGACCCCAGGGCCAGGTGCAGTACGCCATGCAGTATATCGGCGGCGGCTCCATCATCAGCGGGTTCATTCCCACCTCCAGCGAATTCGGCACGCCGGGTACGACGATTGAACCCAATACCGTCACGATGGACGTCATTCTGGATGTGTTGATCTCACGGAGCTATGCGCGATTGCTCTCGGAGCCCACGTTGGTGACGTTCAGCGGCAAGGAAGCCAGCTTCCTCGTCGGCTCGGAGGTCCCGATCGTCGAGCAGTTGCCCCAATCGTTTACGGTGGAATTCAAAGAGGTCGGCGTCCGCATGAAGATCAAGCCGGTGGCGGACAGCGAAAACCGCATCAACACGACGATTCACGCGGAAGTCAGCCAGCTCACGGGGACCAGTATCAGCGGCATCCCGATCATCAGCACCAAGTCCGCAGACACGGTTCTGCAGGTCAACGACAAGCAGACCATCGTCATCGGCGGATTGCTCGAGAACAACGTCAACAAGGACGCCCTGCGCAAGCTGCCCTGGCTGGGTGATATTCCGGTGCTGGGCGCGCTGTTTCGCGACAAGCAGTTCGACCAGGCCAAGCGCGAAGTCCTGTTCTTCATGACGCCGGAAGTAATGACCGAACCCGAGAACGAACTCGTTGCCACGGGGGCGCAGTCGCCCGCGATGAAGGATTGGGTGGTCACGTGGCACAAGGGCGGCCTGCTCGGTCGTCACGATGTAGACCAGGCGGATGCCTATCGGCACTTTAATGCCCAGAAGGACGACTGGGGTTTCCACAATGTGGATCATCTGGGATTCCCTTATCATGACGCGTCTGACGAGCCGCAAGCCGCGGCCAAGGCGAAGAGCGCGAAGCCGTCGGGGCCATCGACATCGGCAAAACCCGCGGGCGGCAACACCAAGGCCGCGTCGGCGCCCGATACATCAGCGAATTTCTCTCCGGCCCGACCGGCGGAGTAGAATCAGAATCAGAGACCGCGATGAAGGAGGATTGCCGGTATTGAATGTGCTAAAATACCGGCAAGGGGATGTAGGCCATAGACATGGATCACATCAACGTCATCATAGCCGAAAATGAGTTGGGCGAGCGTGAAAAGCTGAAGAGCCAACTGGCTGGCGAATCAGATATTCAGATCGTCGGGGAAGCGCGGGATGGCAAGGAGTGTCTGGATCTTGTCACCCGCCACCACCCCGACATCGTTCTGATCAAAGAGGACCTGCCCGTGGTCAACGGGCTCACGGCTGCCGAGCAGATCAATGCGGAAATGCCCGAGGTCGGCGTCATCCTCATTCTGACGGGATCGGAGGGCCAGGAGGTCTGGCACAAGATGCTGCGGGCCGGCATCAAGGAATTCGTCACCCGTCCGCTCACACCGGACCGGCTGCTCGAAGAAGTCCGCAAAGTGGCGGCGCTTCAAGCCAGAGCGCCCAAACGGTTGGGCGCCACACCCCCCGCGGCGCCTGCGGTTCAGCCCGAAGCGCCGAAGCGTCGCGTGGTCACGATCACCGGACCCCGCGGCGGCTGCGGGAAAACCGTGATTGCCACCAACGTGGCGGTCGCCCTCGCCAGGACCAGCGAGAAAGTGGCGCTGGTCGACCTGAATCTCTGGGGCGGCGATGTCGCCATGCTGCTGGATGTATCACCGAAACGGACGCTGGGCGACCTGCTGCCGGGCTTCGGGGGCATCGATTACGACGTGGTCGACAGCGTCATGTCGAAGCACCCCACCGGTGTGTCGGTCCTGCCCGCCCCGTTGACCGGGACGTTCGACGGATCGACCCTTTCCCGCTACATGGTACAAAGCATCCTCGAAGCGCTGCGCGAGAATTACGAGTACATCATTGTCGACACGGGCTACGCCAATTTGGAATCGACTCTCGCGGCCATGGACTACTCCGACACCATCCTGGTCGTCGTGGGCATGGATCTGCCGCGGCTGCGCGATGGCAAGCTCTACCTGAAGAACCTGCTCGCCGCCAATTATCCGAAGGAAAAGATCCGCGTGATCGTCAATCGCACAACCAACTCGAAGGAAATCTCCTCGGCGGAAGTGGAAACGATCCTGGAGTTTCCGGTCACCGCCCAGATTCCGACTGACGACGCGCTCGTGGGTTCGTCCGTGAACCTCGGCCAACCCTTTGTCAGTTCCAATCCGAACAAGCCCGTAACCAAGGCCCTGCTGGATTTGGCAGAAGCCATGGCACCGGGCGCCACGGTCGAAAAGAAGCGGTCGGGCCGATGGTTTTCATTTATGCAATGAGCTCAAGCTAGAACAAAGCGTGGCACATTATGGCGACTACCCCAGAAATCAGCGCGCAGTTGTATGCGGAATCCAAGAACGCAATCCTCGCGTACCTGGTCCAGAATATTGACCAGAAGTTGCTGGAGAAAGGGGACGAAGCCCTCCTCCGCCGCCGTGTCGAGGAGCTCGTTGAGGAAAAACTTCGCTCGGAAAAATTGCCGTTCTCCCGCCAGATGCGCAACCGGCTCGTCTCCGACATGGCCGACGAAATCCTCGGCTTTGGCCCGATCGAGCCCCTGCTGCGCGATCCGACCGTGACCGAAGTCATGGTCAACCGCCCCGATCAGGTCTACTGCGAGCGGTTCGGCAAGCTGGAATTGACCGACATCCAATTCCGCGACTTCGAGCACATCCGGCACGTCATCGACAAGATTGTCACCCCCCTCGGCCGCCGCGTGGATGAATCCAGCCCGATGGTCGACGCCCGCCTGCCCGACGGCTCGCGTGTCAACGCCATCATCTCGCCCTTGTCGCTCAATGGCCCGGTGCTGACCATCCGTAAATTCTCGGTCGACCCCTACACCGTCGAGGACCTCATCGGGTTCGGCACGATTACCCAGGGCATGGCCGCGTTCCTGGCAGCCTGTGTGAAGGTCAAATTGAACGTCCTGGTCTCCGGCGGTTCCGGCGCTGGCAAAACGACGCTGCTGAACGTGCTCTCCTCCTTCATTCCCGAGGGGGAACGCGTGGTGACGGTCGAGGACGCCGCGGAATTGAAACTGCATCAGCCGCACGTCGTGCGGTTGGAATCGCGTCCGCCCAACATCGAGGGCAAAGGGGAAGTCAAGATCCGCGACCTCGTCCGCAACTGCCTGCGGATGCGCCCCGATCGCATCGTCGTCGGCGAAGTGCGCGGCGGCGAGGCGCTGGACATGTTGCAGGCCATGAACACCGGCCACGAAGGCTCCATTTCCACGATTCACTCCAACACGCCACGGGACGCGCTCGCCCGTCTCGAAACCATGGTGATGATGTCCGGAATGGAGCTGCCTTCCCGCGCGATTCGCGAGCAGGTGGCCTCGGCGATTCACTTGATCGTGCAGATCGGCCGCCTCAGCGACGGCAGCCGCAAGGTCATCAGTGTCAGCGAGGTCCAGGGAATGGAAGGCAACGTCATCGTGCTGCAAGACCTGTTTGCCTACCAGCAAAAGGGCATCGGCGAGGGCGGCAAGGTCTTGGGAACGATGCAAGCCACCGGCATGGTCCCCAAGTTCATCGAACGGTTCAACGCCTCCGGCATCCATCTGCCGCCGGAAATCTTCAAGAGAACCAGTGAGGTTCGATAGGCCCTTATGGATAACAATCTCCTGTTAATCATCGTCCTCGGGCTGGCCGCCTGCGCGTTGCTCGGCTACGGGCTGTATTTGTGGGCGACACGCCGCCGGACGATCCTCGCCGAACGGTTGGAGACGTACACAACCATTGAAGAGGAAGCCGCCCGGACTACCCAGTCCGAGATGCAGGTGTCCAGCCAGATTCCCCGGCTGTTTCGGATGCTGCTGGGCCCGGGGTACATGACCCACCTGGAGAACGAGCTGGCACGAGCGGACATTCCGATGCGTCCCTCCGAATATCTGCTGCTGCGCGCGGTGCTGGCCGTTGTCGGGTACATGGTCGGGCGTTACGTCTTTGGCTACCTGCACAGCGGGATTATTCTCGCGGTCTGTGGTTTCGTGGTGCCGGTGTTCGTGGTCCGCTCGCACCAGACCCGCCGCCGCAATAAATTCGTCAAGCAGCTGGCCGACGCCCTGATGCTCCTCACCAATTCCTTGCGATCGGGCTACGGATTTGTCAAAGGCTTGGAGCTCGTCGCCAAGGAGATGGGCGATCCGATTTCGAAGGAGTTGAACCGCCTGCTGCGGGAGATCAACCTGGGCGTGACCGTGGATGACGCGCTGTTGAACCTGGGACGGCGCATCAACAGCCAGGACCTGGACATCGTCATTGGCGCGTATCTGGTGCAGAAGGACGTCGGCGGAAACCTGACCGAAATCATGGAGAAGGTCGCGGAGACGATCCGGGAACGGTTGCGGATTCAGGGCGACGTGCGCGTGTTGACCACCCAGGGAAAACTCTCGGGATTGATCGTCGGGTTGCTGCCATTTGCCGTGGTGTCGATCCTCCTGCTTTATGCACCCGATTATTTTGGCTCCATGTTCGGTCCCCCGATCACGCACCCCTGGGGCTTCAATGTCCCGCTGGGCGTGATCCTGTTAATAGTGGGTGTGTGCCTGCAGCTCATCGGGGCCTACATCATTTACAGGGTGATCAACGTCAAGGTGTAACCTATGCTCATCTTCGCTATCATCGCGTTCCTCGCCGCCTGCCTTCTCGGTGCGGTCGGCTTTTACCGTACGTCGTCTCAGTTTGCCGTCGACAAACGCATCGAACGGATCATGACCGTCGATGTCGAGACGCCCGAGGAAGAACTGGCGAAGCCCTTTGTCCAGCGCGTGCTGTTGCCCATCGGCGATTCCGTGGCGAAGCTCTTCCGCGGATACACCCCCACGGAAGTGGCCGAACGCACGCAGAAGAAGCTCATCATGGCGGGCCTGTATCCCCGCGTAACATCTGTTCAGTTGATCGGGCTCTGCTGGTTCAGCGCGGCGGGCTGCCTGATCCTGATGTTCCTGATGATTCTGGCGATGGGCAACTCACCAAGTGGCGAGTTCAAGTACGCGGATCCTTGGAACATTGTGTACCTCTTGGTCGGCGCGTTCGGCGGCTACGTTCTGCCGCAATTCGTGCTCGGCCGAAAGGTCCGCCTCCGCCAGGAACAAATCCTGACCAACCTGCCGTATTCGATCGATATCCTGTCCATCAGCGTGGAGGCCGGCATGGGCTTTGACGCCGCCGTCGGCTATACGATGCGCAAAATCAAAGGACCTCTCGCGGAGGAATTCTCGAAGACCCTCAACGAAATCCGCCTGGGAAAACCCCGGTTGGAGGCGCTGGAAGACCTCGGAAATCGCACGGGAGTCGATGACCTGAAAACGTTCATCACCGCGGTCGTGCATGCGAGCCGGCTGGGCGGCAGCATCACCAATACGCTGCGCATTCAGGCCGATTCGATTCGCACGCGCCGCCGCCAGCGCGCCCAGGAGCAGGCGATGAAAGCGCCCATCAAGATCGTCTTTCCGCTGGTGTTCTTCATTTTCCCGGCGCTGTTCATTGTCCTGCTCGGCCCCGCACTGGTCAGCGTGTACAACCAGTTGGGACAGTAGACGGCGCAGGAGCGGAAGCCCATGGTACTGGTCAACGCGAGCAAAAAAACCGTTGTCTCCGACAAATGCCATTTCGCCAACACCCTCCTCAAGCGCATGGTCGGGTTGCTGAACCGCGGCCGGTTTGACCGGGGCGAAGGACTGCTGCTGGACCGATGCTACGGCATCCACACGTTTGGCATGCGCTTCCCCATCGACGTGCTGTTTCTGGACAAGGACCTGCGTGTGATCCGCGCCGTGAAAGCGTTGCCGCCCTTCCGCACCTGTGTGGTCAAGAAATCCGTCTACGTCTTGGAAGTTCCCGCCGGCGCGCTCGATGACTCCCAAACGGCGGCGGGCGACCAGATCCAGATTCGTACCGCCAACACCGACACGGGTTCTCCCACCCGCGCCGCCGAGGCCGACAAAGTCTCCTCCCGCTCGTAGTCCGACGGCTACCGCGCGCCCCCGAGATAATTCGCCGCCACCCGGCAGTACTTCTCCGCCCAACCCTTGAGTTTGTTCCGCTCGGTTGCCCCAAGCTGGCTCACCACCTTCGCCGGGGAACCATACACCAACGATCCGGGCGGGACCTGAAAGCCTTCCGTCAATAACGCGTTCGCCCCGATAATGCTTTGCGCGCCAATCACCGCGCCATTCATCACCACGGCCCCCATCCCCACCAGCACCTCGTCGTGTACCGTGCACCCGTGCAGAATGACGCGGTGGCCGACCGTCACGTAGTTGCCCACCACGCACGCAAACTCGTCGGCCACGTGGCACACGCTGTTGTCCTGGATGTTGGTGTGATGGCCGATCACCACGCGGTTGATGTCCCCCCGCAGGACGCTGCCGAACCATACGCTCGATTGCTCGCCGATCTCGGTGTCGCCGATCACCCGTGCGCTGTCAGCCAGAAACACACCCGCGCCGATCCGGGGGGGTCTTCCCAAGTACTCCAACACGGTCGCCATGTCCCGAATTCTGGCGATGTGCGTTGCAAAATGCAAAGCAGTTTTGGCAAGATTCCCCGGGACGCCATGGCGAAAAACATACCAACTCCGCCCCAGTGGATCATCGCCCGCTTGGGCGACGACATGAATTGGTGGCTCGCAGAATCCAGCGAGGACATCTTTTGGGGCGAAGGCGGACGCGGACTCCTCGACCCGCGCCAGGTCGCCCATCTGGCCGACGCGTTGAGTGAGTATCAACCCTACGGCCTTCGCCGCCATCTATTCGACGCCTCGTTCCAGTTCTTCGAGCTCGAGTCCGAGCTGGATGACGAACGCGTCCGTCTCGCGCCCGTCGCGGCGAGCGCGCTGGACGGCGGCGGCCAGATCTTCGCCCTGCCGCTGGTCGAGGACGCGGAGACCGGTGCCTACTATGATTTTCTCGACGCCATCAGCGCGGCCCGCATCCGCAAGCTCAATGCCACCCACCACTACGCCCGCAATTGCAACGAGCTGGACATGCGCGAAGAACTCGATGCGCTCGACAAAGATCGGTATTTCGCCTCCGAGAACATCCATTGCTTCGACGAAATCAGCGAGATCCTCCAATGGAGCCCGGCAGAATGGAACGATCCAGACTCCTGATTTTCGTTGCGGCAACAATTTGTTGCGCAATGACTTATGCCGACGACTGGTCAGCACTGGGCCGCCACCAGCAGACCATCTCGCGCCCCGGGTTCGACGCGCTGCTCGCTCGCGTCTATTGCCCCTCCGGCGCGCTCACGAACTACTTGGCGTACGGCACAAACTCCGTCACCGTGTTTTCCACTCCGGAAAAGACCAACGCCCTCTTCACGTTGCGCTTCTCTTCCTCAGCCTCATCCCCTGGTAAAGGTCCTCCCTCCATCAAACGCGTCGCCCTCGATCCCGGCCACATCGGCGGCGAATGGGCCCGCATGGAGGAACGATTCTTCCAGCGCGGCAAAGACCGCCCGGTCCAGGAAGCCGTCCTCAACCTCACCGCAGCCCGCCTCCTGAAGGCCCGGCTCGAAGCGAGAGGGGTCGAGGTGTTACTGACCAAAAACAGCTTCGACCCGGTGACCGACAAACGGCCCGCCGATTTCCAGGCCCAGGCCGAGCAGGACATCCCGCTGACGAAGTTCGCCGCCCTCCCGCCGCTGGATCGCGATGCCGACCGCGCCGACGCCGTCCGCAAACGGGCCGAGCAGCTTTTCTATCGCGGCTCGGAGATCGCCGCGCGCGCCCGCCTGATCAACGAGCAGATCAAGCCCGATCTGACAATCTGCATGCACTTCAATGCCGTCGAGTGGGATGAATGCCAGAGCCTCGTCGACGATGATCGTCTCGTCGTGTTCGTGCATGGCGATTATCTCGCCGCGGAACTGAAAGACGACGACCAGAAGCTACGGCTGTTTTCGAAGTTGCTGGAGGGTTCGCACGCGACCGAACAAACCGTGGCCGAATCGATCGCCGCCGCCATGGCCGTCGCCACGAAGTTGCCGCCAGTCGAATACGGGCCGAGCAGCGGCGCGATTCGCCTCGGCGACAGCCCCTACGTTTTCGCCCGCAACCTCGCCGCGAACCGGCTCTACAACGGTCCCGTCGTGTTCCTCGAGCCGTACTACATGAACAACCGCCTCGTCTACGAGCGCATTCAGCTCGGCGACTACGATGGCACCCGCGACGTGGATGGCGTCCCCATGAAAAGCATCTTCCGCGAATACGCCGATGCCGTGGCGGAGGGTTTGAGCAGATTCATCGCTCGGTAGGGATGCGCCATAGCGGGTCCCCTCGCCCCTCCGGGTGAGGGGGCTGTCGTCAAACGAATCGTTCCGTTGTACTACTCTTTGCCACGGAACTGCTCGATCAACCGTCGGAACCGGCTCTCATACAGCATGTCGTAAACGGGGAACCGCTCAGGAAACAACCGCGCCGCCTCCGTCCGCAGAAACAGCCGTTCGATGTTGATGTCGCGCTCGGAGATGTCGGTCGCCACGATCAGGAAACACAGCCGATCCACGCGTCGTTGGAATCTGCTGTAGGCCTGTTCGCTTGGTACCACCCCGTAGCATACCACAGCTTGCGAATCCGCGCGAGCCGCCCGCCATGTTGAATAGGCGTCTCGCCTGTTATCTGCGTGGAATGGCCGTCCCGCCCGTTTGGGGCTCCCGGTGAGCCGCGCCGTATTGTGGCCGCGAAACTTTTTCGCGGCGCCGTTCTCGGGTGCAGGTTCAGGACATGGGTATGATGGGCACTCAAGACAACCAGTCGTCGGTGTTTTCTTATCGGGTGAACTTGGACAAGCGGGTGCGGGACGATCACCCGTTGCGGCAGGTCGGGCAGGCGGTGGACTTCGAATTCGTGCCGGCGGAAGTGGCCACGCTCTACGGCACCAATGGCAACGAGTCGGTCGACCCCGCTGTGATCTTGAAGATCAGTGCGAACCGGGGACCAATCATCGGCACATTCTCCGAGCCGCGTTCGAACTGCTCCCGCTCCCGGCGATGATGCATTCACTGAAATGTATCCGTCGCTCTCGTCACGCCCTGTGCTATGCTAAGAATTTAGCATACCATGCGACCACACCGCCCCCCCGATGTATCGCCTGGCGAGACATCTCCCGAACGCATTCGCGACAATTCGTGTTCATTCGCGGTTGTAGCAGGCTCACCTCCGCCAGCCCGCCCCGCATCCAGACCGACGCGCTCTGCGGAAGCAGTTGACACGGCCCGCTTCTCGATTAATTATCTCCTGCAACAGGTCAGGAGATCAGATCATATGATTTTGGCAATATTGATGGTCGTAGCGGCAGGGGTGTTCCGGTTGGCAGCACACGGATTCCACTGGTGGAACGTCGCGCCCGTTGGCGCGATGGCTCTGCTCGGCGGAATGTACATGGGACGGCGCTACGCCCTGTGGGTGCCGCTGGCGGTGCTGGCGGCGACTGACATCCTTCTCAATGTCTGGATGGGCTACCCGGCCTTTTACCTGCCCCGCGCGTTCGACTACGGCGCGTTTCTGCTGATCGGTCTGCTCGGCCTGTGGCTGCGCGATCGAAAGGTCGGCGCCAAAATCAGCGCGGTCATCGCCACGCCATTTCTCTTCTTCCTCATCAGCAACTTCGCCGTTTGGCTCTTCGGTCTCAACCTCGCCAACGAACCCTACGCGAAGACATCCTCGGGTCTGGCGGACTGCTATCTCGCCGGCCTCCCGTTCCTGCGCGGCACCGTCATCGGTGACTGGGGCTTCATGGCACTGTTCGCCGTATCAGCGTTGATGCTGCGCCGCGCTTCCGCCGAACGCACGCATTGGCTAGTCGCCGAAGCGCGAGCGTAGACCTGAAGCGGTTATCATTCGGTCGGCCTCCGTCAGCGCGGAGCCAATCTGTGTGGCTGTGCCGTGAATGGCGGCACCTCCGGCTCCAAGTCCCTCCGCAGCGGAATCCTTCCCTGGGGCATTCGCGGTTGTTTGCCGAAGAATTTTGTGCTTGGATTCGATCGCATGCACATCAGCCGGACAACCTTGCTCGCCACGGCTGTCGGAGTTTTCGCTGCCACCGCGTTCTTGTACTGGCCGAGCGTGCACGGCGAATTCCTGTCCGGCGACGATACCGCGGCGCTGCTCCAGTCGTTTCGGATGAACGGCCTGACGTGGGCGGCGGTGAAGTGGGAACTGACATGCACCGCCAACTACTATCAACCACTGACAAGACTGTCTCACGTCATCGATTACCAACTGTTTGGGAAGAACCCGCTGGGACACCATGCGATGAACATCGCGCTGCATTCTCTGAACGCCGCGCTCGTGTTCGGATTCTTGTGGACGCTCCTGTCGGCCACTTCGGTGTCCGCCCCCGAGCGGTTCGCCCTGGCTTTGGGAACGGCAATCGTGTTCGCCATCCATCCCTTTCAGGCCGAATCCGTCGCTTGGCTGGCGGGCCGAACGCAGCTTCTCTGCACGGCGTTCGGAATCGTGTGCCTCTGGGTCTACGCGAGCGGTGGAAAACGATGGCTGGTGTTCGCGTTGTTCTTCCTGGCCATGATGAGCAAACCCATGGCCGTGTCGCTGCCGTTTATCATGTTGGCGATCGATTATTATCCCTTGCAGCGCTACCAACAGCGCAGTTGGGGCCGGTTGCTTTGGGAGAAGACGCCGCTGTTCGCTGTCGCGATCGTCGCGGGCCTGGCCGTCGTATTCACCAAGTCCCGGGAAGGCCAGGTCGCCACCTTGACAGCCACTCCGTTGACCGGCCGTCTGCGCCTCGCCTTCGAGAGCCTCTCGTTTTATCCATGGAAACTGATCTGGCCGTCGCACCTGTCGCCCCGCTATCCGGTGGATTCGAGCCTGTCGCTGGCCCCCGTCTGGGTGGTGGCATCGGTGATCGCCGTCGTCATGACCACGGTGGCGGCCGTCGTCGGGCGCCGACGCTGGCCGATGCTCGTGGCCTGCTGGGGAAGTTACCTGGCACTGGTCCTTCCGGTTTCCGGACTGGTGACGACAACCTCGGAACCGGTTCTGGCCACACGCTACGCGTACGTGGCCATGCTGCCGGTTCTTCTCGTCGTCGGCACGGCGGCCATCTGCGTCTGGCGTCGCTCCAAGCGGATGGCGCATCTGGTGCTCACGGGCCTGTTCGCGGTCCAACTGTGCGCCTCTGCGGCTTGGACCCGCCACCTGATCCCCGATTGGCGCAACGACGAAGCCGAGAGGCGCGCATGCCTGGAGGAGTTCCCGGATTCGGACGCGCTCAACCGGGAGTTCGCAACAGTGGCGCTGAACGAGGGAGACGCCGAGCGCGCGCTCCAATACGCCCAGCGCGACGTCGAGCTGACGCCGAAAGCGTTTGAGTCTCATCGCGCCCTGGCTCTTGTACTGGCCCGATTGGGCCGGACAAACGAGGCCGTGGCACACGCCCGGGAGGCGTACCGATTAAACCCCGATGCCAGCGTCGGCGAACTTGGTCTCGGGGTGATCTTGATGGACCTCGGCGAACTTCCCGAAGCCGTCTACCATTTCCAGCAGGCGCTGTGGATTCAGCCCGCCACGCTCGTGGCTCACTACAATATCGGATGCTGTCTGTATGGTATGGGCCGCGTGCGGGAAGCAGCCAGCGAGTTCCAAGCCGAACTGAAGATCAACCCCGATTTCGCCGACGCGCACAACGGACTGAGCAGCGCCCTGTTTGCGCTCGGCGACATAGAAGGCGCCATCGCCCAGTGCCGTCTGGCGCTGAAACTCAACCCGGATCTCGTCGAGGCCCGCTACAATCTGGGACTCGCCCTGGCGCGAACGGGCCGGCTGCCCGAGGCAACGAAACAGTGGGAAGACGTTGTGCTGTCCAAGCCGGACCACGTCGACGCGCGTCTCTGCCTGGCTGAGGCCCTCGAGTCGCAGGGCAAGGTCAGCGACGCCACCCGGCAGTACGAGCGGGCGTTGGAATTCGACCCCCGGTGCGCGGAAGCGCGGGGCCGTCTCGGCGCCATCTACCAGGGCGCGGGCAAATTGCCCGAAGCTGTTGCCCAATTTCAACGGGCATTGGAGACCGACCCCAACGACGCCGACGCCCACTTCAATCTCGCCCTCGCCCTGGAAAAACTCGGCCGCCCCGCCGAGGCCGTTCGAGAATACGAGCAGGTCGTCAGGCTCCGTCCCGATTCAGGCCCGGCCAAAGACGCCCTCGCCCGATTGCAGCCAAGCCGGTAATTTCTTGTCGTCCGTCAGCCGCGCCGCCCGCCTGTCGCGCCGGAGCGCCGGCGAACTCAGGCCCATTAACCGTCCACCATCCCCCATCTTCTCCCCCTACAGCCCCATGATCTCGTAGCCGCAATCCACGTAGACGACCTGGCCCGTCGTCGCGCTGGACATGTCGCTGGCCAGAAACAACCCCGCGCTCCCCAGCTCCTTCGGCTCCAGATTCCGCCGCAACGGCGACCGCTCCTCGTAGTGCTTCAGCATCTGCGTGAACCCCGAAATCCCCCGCGCCGCGAGCGTGTTCACGGGGCCCGCGCTGATCGCGTTCACGCGGATGTTCTTCGGCCCGAGATCGTACGCCAGATACCGCACGCACGCCTCCAGCGACGCCTTGGCCACTCCCATGACGTTATATTTCGGCACGACCTTCACCGCGCCATGATACGACATCGCGATGATCGACCCGCCTTCCGTCATCAGCGGCGCCGCCGCCCGCGCCAGCGCCACCAGCGAATACGCGCTCACGTCATGCGCGATCCGAAACGCGTCCCGCGACGTGCTGACGAAGTCGCCTTCCAGCGCCTCCTTCGGCGCAAACGCCACCGAATGCAGCAGCACGTGCAACTTCCCGAAATCCTTCTTTACCTGCTCGAACACCCGCGCAATGTCCTCGTCCCGCGTCACGTCGCACGGGTACATCGGCGTGTCCGCCCCGAATTCCGTCACCAACTCCTCCACGTTCTCCTTGAGCCGCTCGCCCTGATAGGTGAACGCCAGCCGCGCCCCGGCCGCATGCCAGGCCTTCGCGATCGCCCACGCGATCGACCGCTGGTTCGCCACCCCGAACACAATCCCCAGCTTCCCCTCCAACAATTTCACTTTTGCATCCATCCCCGCAGCCTAGGTGGACGCGCGAAAAGTTGTCAAGTCCCAATCATCTGCCCGCGGTAGGGACGCGCTGCCGCGCGTCCGTCTCCTTCTCGCATCGGCTCGCCCTCGGCCGAACCTGCTTCACACGCCGCGAGAGGAGGGTCCCCTCGCCCTTTCTAAGGGAGAGGGTCAGGGTGAGGGTTCGCCCCCCGTCTCCCAACTGCGCTCCCCTCCCAAATTCTGCCCCCATTCGCGTCTCCTTAGTGCGATTCGTGCTGCACCCTCCGCCCTCGTCCTTCATCCCTCATCCCTTCCGATTCTCCGGCTCGACATTCCGCCCCGGTTCCCGTATCAACCTCTGCAAATTATGCCCAGCCTGATCGCCCAATTTACCGGCCGCCAGCACGGCCCCCTCGTCCAGTTCGTCAAATACGCCATCGCCGGCGCCATCGCCACCGGCGTCAACATCGTCCTCTTCTACGTCTGCGCCATCCTGGTCATGCGCGCGCTCGACCCCAGCGATGCCGTCGCCAAACTCCTCCACATCGATGTCGCCGCGATCTCCAACGACATCCGCGCCCGCAATTCCATGATCGACAATGGCATCGCCTTCATCTTCTCGAACCTCACCGCCTACCTCATCAATATCTTCTGGGTGTTCGAATCCGGCCGCCACAACCGCGTCAAGGAGATCCTCTTTTTCTATCTCGTCTCCGGCGTCAGTTGCGTCCTCGGCACCAGCCTCATGGGCTTCCTCATCCACCACTTCGGCATCATGACCACCATCGCCTTCGCCGCCAACGCCGTGGTCTCCCTCCTCATCAATTACGCTCTCCGCAAATACTTCATCTTCAAAGGCTGACCCTGCCGGGGGAGGGCGAGCCTCCCGGCGAGCCGCGCCATCTTTACTCCATCTCCCGCAGCACCACCCGCGCCGGCGCGCCGTCCGCGCCCTTCAACTTCAGCGGCAGCGCAATCAATTCATAGTCGCCCGCCGCCACGCCCGACAGATTCACGGCCTCGATGATCACCACGCCCGCACCGAGCAACGTGTCGTGCACCGGATGCGTCCGGCTCCCGTACGCTTCCACTGACAGATAATCCACGCCCACCAGTTTCACCCCGCGATGGACCAACTGCATCGCCGCATCGCCTGTCAGCGCGATGAATTCCTTGTCGAAATCGCGATCGTCGTTCGCCCAATGCCGCGAGTTGCGCGTCTTGAACAACACCCGCGTCACGCCCGCTTCGCCGACGCTTTTCCAATCGCATGTCTCGAGCGTCGCCGGTGAAATGTGACTCGTGATGCCAGATAGATCGAACACGCGGCACCGACCCAGCAGCACCTCCAGCGGCAACTCATCGATTCCCGCGCCGTCCTTGTAAAAGTGAAACGGCGCATCCATGTGCGTGCCCGTGTGCGCCCCCATGTCGAGCCGCGTCAGATTCGCCAGCCCGCCCTTGGCGATGCTGCTCGTCAAATGTATCGACAACTTCGGGTCCCCCGGCCACGTCGGTATCCCGTTATGCACCAGCACGCTGATATCATGGATTTTCATTCGGATGTCCCCAATCTCGCCGTCTCACGCACTGCCCAGATTGTTTTAGATGTGACCCCTCACTGTTGTACTGGCGTGTCCAAGGGCAGATCGAATTTGTGTTGAGTCCCGGGATCGCGTTCGATAATCCGCACGGGTCTGAAGCAGCCGGGTCTTAGCAATTTGTTATCCAGGATCACGCGCCGGACCCGTTGGCTGACGATCGGCCAATTCAGGCCGGCGATCCCGCCCCCGTACCAGCGTTCAACAGTCAGATTAAAGTCTTTTGCATCCCTCAGTGCGCTGCGCTCGTAAATCGTCTCGTCGCTGAGCCTCCAACCAGCGCGATTACACGAACACCTATTCTTCATTGGCGGATCGTATTCCTGAAAGTTGGTGATCGTAGCCATTCTGGGAAGGTAGTCCTCAATGACAATCCGCTTCAAATCCAGGGGCGTTTGCTTCGATCCCTCCGGAGCGCACACCGCGCCAAAATGAAAACCCGAAAAGTCCTTGAATAGCTCGCTCAACTCGGCAGCAATGATCCATGCGATTGACTGCATTAGGTCAACGCAGAACATTTTCTTCGTCGTTCGTCGGTCGAACTTGAGGATCAATGGCTCTGTCGGCCTTAGTCCAACGCCACAGTTCGGGCACACTCCGGCACGTGTATACTGAGTCGCGCTAGCGCTGGTGTTGTTGTGAATGGTTTCGTCAGCTAAAAAAAAGAACTCGGTAGCTTCAATCTCAGCATTCGAATACCATTGGCGCCGATACCTAGAGACGCGGAGCTTGTTTTGCCGGCAGTATTCCTCAAAGGGACCAAGATCGGCCGGCAGGGTTTCCTCAAACTCAAACTCGACAAATGGAACAGGGCAGCCGAGAGGAGTCCGAGGAAGTTTGGGTTTGGCTCCCAAAATGGCCTCCAACTGTTCCATGTGGAAGCTCGAAATCCTATTAACACGGAGTACCTGAAAGGCTTTCATTTCAATATGGGAACTAACGGAAATTGCGGTCACATTTAATCATTTTAGCAGTCGGCAACTCACGCGGGGATCCGAAGCTGCGCGGACGCGCTCGGCTGCCGCGCCCTCACCCCACGTACGTATCGTACACGCGCAGCAATTCGCCGACGCTCCACGCCTGCGCGAAGCAACCCACGGGCCGATGCGGCTGGTTGCCGTCGAAAATCTCCGCCACACTTCCCAGCCCCGCCTCTTCCATGTGATGCAACAGCGGCGCGATGATCTTGCCGATCTCTTTCCGCTGCGTCTTGCCCATCCCGTTCACCTTGGCATACGCGTCGCAATACGCCCCGATCAACCACGGCCAGACCGTTCCCTGATGATAACAACAATCCCGCTGCCAGCGGTTGCCCGTGTACCGCCCGCAATACCGCGAGTCCTTCGGCGAGAGCGACCGCAGCCCGTACGGCGTGAGCAGATGCTGCGTCACCACGTCCAGCACCGATTTCTGCTGCGTCGGGTTCAGCGACGTGTACGGCAGGCCCACCGCCAAAATCTGGTTTGGTCGCACGCTCGCGTCCCGTTCGTCTCCGCGAACCACGTCGAACAAATACCCGCCATCCGCATTCCAAAACGCTCGGACAAAGCTCCCCGCCACCTGGTCCGCCAGTTTCCGCAGAATCACCGCCGAATGAATGTCCCGCACCAGCTTCTCTTCCATCTCCGCCAGCATCACCAGCGCGTTCAACCACAGCGCGTTGATCTCCACCGGCTTGCCGTGCCGCGGCGTCGGCACATACCCGTCCACCTTCACGTCCATCCAGGTCAACTGCGTCCCCGGCGTGCCCGCGGTAATCAGCGCGTCGCTGTCCGCGTAGATATCGTAGCGCGTGCCCTCCTTGTAGAACTTCACCACCTCCCCCAGCGCAGGCAACAATTGCCGCGCCCCGTCATCGTCGCCGCTGGCCTTCCAGTATTTCCATGCCGTCACGACGAACCACAACGACGCGTCCACCGTGTTGTACTCCGGCGTCTCGCCCTTGTCAGGAAACACGTTCGGGATCATCCCCCGGTCGCAGTACTGCGCGAACGTCATCAGAATCTTCCGCGCCACGTCGAACCGTCCCGTGGTCAGCGTCAGGCCCGGCAGCGCGATCATCGTGTCCCGCCCCCAATCCGTAAACCACGGGAATCCCGCCAATACTGTCAGGTTGTCTTTCCCGCGCCGCGCCAGGAACGCGTCCGCCGCGATCAACAGCGACTGCCGCGCCGGGTCTTTCTCGCGCTCGAATCCCTTCCGCCGCGCCCGCTCGCGCGCCACCAGGTCCTCGGCGTGCATCCCGTTCTTCTTCTCGGTCGTCGTGACGATGTAGACCGTTTGCCCCTCGGCGAGCCGATA
>DATKNW010000042.1:0-31932 GCA_035541135.1 Verrucomicrobiia bacterium | reverse complement strand
GCTCGCGTGTCGTGTACCCAGTCCCAGCGCAATAGCCTTGTCCAACCATCGCCCATCAACCATTTTCATCTTTCATCCCCATCTTACCCCCACGTGGAAATTAATAATACCGACAGCTGCTATGGGCGCGTGTCTGATTTTCCGCCGGCAAGCCGTCGCCGTACTCCCTCGCGTGCCATTCTACCGGTGGGGCGGGCTGTCCCAGCCCGCCGCCTGCCGCTTTGTAGGGCGGGATCGCCCCAGCTTGCCCTGAGCGCAGTCGAAGGGTCCCGGGGTATCCCGCCGCGTCCATTCCGTCCTTTCACGTCCATCGCGACCGTCCATCCACTCATGCCGACCGATGTACAACCATGCTTCCTCCTCAGCCACGTCTTGTCGTCACTCCGCTTGTCCGCCTCCGTTGTAGCCACGTCGCTCCGTCGACGTGCATCGGCTCCCTCCCAAACCCTGACCCCATCCCGATCAGCCCCCGGTTTCGTGGACCGCATTTCCCGTTGCGCAGGCGGAGAGCGGTCGGTATAGTAATACTGAATTCGGCGCGGACGTGGCGGAATTGGCAGACGCGCAGCCCTCAGGAGGCTGTGACCGCAAGGTCGTGGAGGTTCAACTCCTCTCGTCCGCACCAACCCAATCCCTTATAAACGCGGCGCGAAGCGATATGCCGCGCGATCACACTTCGGCCACGCCGCGCCGTGCTTCAAGCTGTTTTCGAGTGGCGGCGGCATGGGCGGCGGTGATGGGGTAGAACTTGAGCGCGACGAGCGCGAAGACTGCGGTCAGGGCCGGGGCGCCCGCCAGGAAGAGGCGCATCCGCGTGAAGGTCTCCGGGGCTTGAGCTCCACCCAGTGCGGGGTCGAAATGGGCGAACAATAGAGCCAACCCGGTCCCGAGATAGGCCAGCGATAGCACCATCTTCTCGATCCAGGCGAATACCCCGCCGAACAAGCCTTCCCGTCGCTGACCATGCTTGAGTTCGTCCTCATCGCAGATATCGGCCATCATCGAAGCCAGCATGATCTTCACCGCCACCCACATGGGGCCGCACAGCAACGGATCGATCAGGATGATCGGATCGACGGCGACCTTGCCGATGTGGAAGATGGGATGCCCCGGAGTGAAAATGAACCACTTCATGACACCGCCGAACACCATGAGGCCGTACACGAAATACAGCGAGCCGCTCTTGCCCAATTTGCCGGCCAACCAGGTGATGATGGGGATCGCCGCGAACCCGACCACGCCATATCCCGTGGTGAGCAACCCCTTCTGGAGCAGGCCAGCCGCCTTGTCGCCGTGGTTCATAAAGTAGACAAGGAGGTACTGGTCAATGCCCATGGCCAGGACACCCGAGAGCGTGTTCAGCACGATGATGGCGACCAGGGTCAGGAACGCCACGCTTTCCATGGCGGCCTTGAGGCTGTCCCAGATGCCCACCTTGCTCTGATGTTGCGTCTTGGTCGCGAAGCGCTCGCGGACCCACAGCCCGGGCATCATACCAATGCCGGCCATGATGACGAGGCCGACAATCCAGCCCATGGCGCGGACACCCGTCATATTCAGGTCCGTCGCGCCAGCCACGAGGGCGGCACTGAGCAGGCCGGCCAGCGGCAACATCCAGCCACCCGTCAGTTCGCCGAGCTTGTGGAAGAAGGCTGTAAACGCCATGACGCGCGTGCGCTCGTGGTAGTCGGGCGACATCTCGTAGGTCAGCGCGTTGTAGGGCACCGCGAAGATGGCGTAGGCCGTGAAGAACACGAATTGCATGGCGATGAAGTAGGCCATCTTCATCGTCTCGCTCCACGACGGGGGAACGAACCAGATCAGCCCAAAGGTCAGCCCCATGGCGATGGCTCCGATGACGATGAAGGGCTTGCGACGACCCAAGCGGGAATGGAAGTTGTCCGACCACCGGCCGACGACGGGATCGATCAGGCCGTCCCAAATCCGGGGAACCATCAGCGCGGCACCGATCCAGGCGGTGCTCACGCCGAGCATCATGTTGTACACCGGGTAGGCCAACACGCTGACGCCGGCATAGCCGAAGAACGCCGCCAGCGCGCCGACGCCCAACGCCAGTTTTTCGCCGACAGGTACGCGATCGTGGTTGGAAGTTATATCGGTCATGACGGCCTCGGGTTTGGGGTGTTGCCGGTCGTGCCGGGCTCCTCGTCCTTGGCGAGGATCTCCACCACGGTCCAACGTTTCAGCATATCGGGATACTGCTGCTTGTAGACGCGATAAAGGGCGAGAATTGCCATCTCGTCCCCCTCCCAATTGCAGCGGCGGCAATAGTATTGGTCGGCGTCGCGGTCGTAAAGCAGATCGTAGTCGATTGTCCGAAACAGACATTGGGGGCAGCGGTAATTGATCTTGCCGGTTCTTCCCTGGGCCATGGTTGCTCTCCTCAGGCTGCGCGTTCGATGCTGAAAGTGGTCACGAGTTCCTCGTTGAGTCCGAGTTCCCGGCACAGGCCGATCTTCAGGTTCGGGGCAAAGGAGTACCCCTCCTCATAGTAGCCCTTGCACGGACCCGTTTGGGGCGTCATCCGGATGCGGGTGTGCACCATCGGGATGACAGCTTCCACGGCGGCAACCGCCTCCGCGGAATGCTCGCGGCACCGGTAGGCGTAGTCAATGGCGTGGCGCGTTCCGTCATCGTGGATGACGGCGAGCGTGCAACCGGTCAGGTCTTCCGGATACTCCCGAGTTCCCCAGCAGGCGGTGATGAACTCATCGATTTCAACCTTGGCGGTGGGATCGGTGAGCCCGACGATTTTGCGGGCGATGTCGATTGTCCCGGTGTTTTCGCGGAACGTGTACGACGTTTCGATCCGCACCTCCAAGCCCCGAAACTCGACCGTCACCGGTCGCACAATCAATTTGCGGTAGCCGTCACCCTCCTCATACCGGCCCGTCGAGCGACAGGCGCTCAGGTCGACTTCTTCGCCGTGGAACCGCACCTTGGCGCTCTTGATCGCGCCTTCGCCGGCGTAATGCGTGAACGGACCGCCGCGATAGCGGGCATGCACGATGAACGGGTAGGAGGCGTCCTGGTTGGCGGGTGTGCCGGCGCCGCAGGGCCGTTTCAGCTTGGAGGCATAGGGACGGATGTCGGTGATCGCTCCGCCGAGTTTGAGATCGATCTGCACTCGAAACCGGGAGTCCGCGTACCAGAAGCACTGGTTCTTCGTGCCGAAGATCGTATCCTTCCAGAGGGCGCAGATCGGTTCGTTGACGGCCTTGTTCGCGCGATACCAGTCGGCGAACTCGGTCATCGTCATGACGGTGACCTTGCCCTCGCGTTTGAGTTGTCCGTAGTAGGCCAGGAAATCCTCGTAGGATTTCTTGAGAATCCGATACGGGCACTCCCACCGGCCCGCCTTGCCCATCCAACCGGGACCGACATAGACGAGGTTATAGGAAAATCCCTTGTTGTAACGTTTCATGACCTGATACTGGTCGACCAGGTTGTACATGAAGGGCAGACGGTCATCCTCGTAGGCCAGGCCGCGGATAATGTTCTGCGGATGGGTGCCGAACATGTCGCCAGGGTTGTCCATCACGCCGAGCAGATCGCGCGACAGGTGCGGCACGGCGACGATGCCGGCATCATCCGCCGCGTTTTCCGCGATGGCGTGCGAGCAGGCCTTCGAGGGCACCCACGCCGTCCACGGGCCGCCATCGAGCAGGGTGTACCAGGTATTGTTCGTGTGCCGGAAGACCTTGGGACCCTCCTCGAAGCAGGCGGCCACCGCGATCTTCACTCCCGGGTACTTTTCCTTGATGTAGTTGATGAGCTCGGCATCCAGGAAGTACGAGCCGGTGGATGTCGGGTAGAACCCAAAGGCCTCTTTGAACCGCTCGAACGAATCATGCACCAGACGCACCTTCAGATCCCAGGGGAAGAGCCACATCGCCAGTTCCCTGGAGCCGTAGGTCGCGCGGAACCGGTCACACTGGACGCCGAGGAAAGTGTGTCCGATCTCGTCGCCGTATTGTTTGTGGTAGTCCTTCGCCAGTTGGATTGCCTCGTCGCTGTACAGCGAGGCATAGGTCATCTGGATGGTGCATTTGATTCCGTTGGCGTGGGCGATATCCTGCTGCAACCGAAAGATGTCCAGCGATTCACCGACGACCTTCTTGCCGCCAAACTCCTCGGCTTTGCCGGCCTGCGCGTCGGCGTTGATGTACTCGGGCATCAACTCCGGTCTGTGGACGACGTTCAGAATGAATTTGTCCATGGGCTCCTATTGGGAAAAGACCTCCAACGCCGGCAAGGCCTGGCCTTTGTCGTCAAAGAGCGCGCGGGCCCAGCAGGGCGCAGCATCGCCTTCATCTTCATAACCGGGGTTTTGCGGGGGAATCCACTCCGGTGCCCAGTAGAACACGCCGCCGCCATGCTTCGATCCCCGCACGATCGCGAACACATCCGCCACAAACCGCCGCTGCCCATCCGGCGTGAGAGGATATTTGCCCACAAGGCGATGCCAGGCCGCCGGATCGCCGCTCAACGCGTTTTCGTACATCGGATGGTGCTTGTGCGGATAGGCCATTTCCGCCAGGAGGACCTTCCGTCCATAGCGGCGGCCCAAATGCTCGATGGTTTGCGCGAGTGCGTCGGGCATGCCGTGCCAGAAAGGATAATAGGACTCGCCGATGACGTCGAACGGCACTTTCTGCTCGAGAACATGGTCAAAGAACCATTGGTTAGTGGGAATGTCGCCGCCGCGATCCAGGTGCAACATGATCTGGACGCCGGTTCCCGCCGCATCCTTCACACCGGCCACACCGGCGTTCAGGAGGGCGCCGAGCCGCGTCCACGCCTCGCGGTCGCCGGACGATGCCTCGTGGTTCCAATGTTGTGTATCCGCGCTGCGCCCCCGCGTGACCCGTCCGTGCTCCCAGAGCATACCGGGCGTGATTTCGTTCCCAACCTGCACCATCTCCGGCACCGCCCCTTCGGCGACCAGGCGCTTCACGGTTTCGCGCGTATACGCATGGACGGCGTCCACCAAGCCTGCGAAATCCAGCGCGGCCCACGCCTTCGGCGTGTATTGTTTACCGGGATCGGCCCAAGTGTCCGAGTAATGCAGGTCGAGCAGAATCTTGAACCCCGACTGCTTCAAGGTTCGCGCCAGCGCCAGGGTGTAGGCCAGATCATTGCACTGAGCGCCATGGCCACTCGGCGTGTGAAACAGGCGCAGCCGCGCCCATTCAAAACCGGCCTGCCGCAAAAAACGGGCGGGGTCGCCGATCGGGCGTCCCCAGTGATCGCGCAGGCCTCCACGCGCCGGTATCGTGCTCAGCAGCGAAAGATCGGCGCCGTGAATGCAGGGCCTGTCCGTGGTCACTTCCCGCGCCCCTTCTCGAAATGAACGGTCAGCGCGTCGAACGAATACGGCTCAATGTAACATGTCACTTGGCCGTCGCGGACGGACAGTCCATCCGCCATCCGCAGTTTGTTGTCTCGGATCGGGATCGCCTCCAGCCGCGCCGAGCCGGAACGCACCGGCGCGAAATCGAACGTGATGCGCCGCCGCAACGGACTGCGGCTGACCAGCAGCACGGTCGCGGTGTTGCCGGCGCGATCGTAGACCGCCGCAGAGATCAGGTTGCGGCTGGAGTCCGATTCACAGTCGACCAGGTTTCGCCCACGGACGGCGGAGAACGCGCGGAACATTTCCGCCGACAGCGTCCGCTCATACGGCGGCAGCGACGAGACAATGCTTGGGAAAGCGTCCTGCTCCGGCCAGACATCGCGGGACGTCCGCCACAACAACGGCCACAGACAGGTGATCTCGACATTGTGATTCAAGAACTCCAACAGAAGATTGGCTTGGATCACGGCGGAGAGGGCGGGGGAGAACGAGACACTCCAGTCGCTCGGGGCCACGTTCCATTCGAGCACGACCAACCCGACATTGGGGTAGCCCGCTTCGTGGCACACCGTCTGGATGCGGCTGATCGTCTCGCCGTAAGAGGGCGGATCATCCAGCCAGCGGTCGAAGGAGGTTTTGCCCCAGTCCCAATACCAGTGCACGTCCAGATAATCGACGACCTTTCCAGTTGTTTGGAGGAATGCGCGGATGGCGTCCGAGCCGGCGTCCTGCTGGGTCGGATTACAGATCAGCCGCGCGTCGGGGAATTCTCGTTTGATGGCCTGTCCGTAGGCCAGCACTTCTTCCGCATACGCGTTGCCCCGGAACGTGTAGTTGACATTGCCTTCGTTCCACGGCTCGTTGTCCAGGTACCAATAGGTGACCTTGTAGCCTGCGGCGCGGCAATGCCGCATGAGATCGAGCGCCTCCTGGATGCCGTCGGCGCGCCGGCCATACTTTGCGCCGGAGGACAGGTTGATGCCCACGATCGGTTCCGCGCCCGCGGAGCGGCACTGCTTCAGGTATTCATCGATGCTCATGAACAGCCGGTTGCCGGCCCATTTTTCCGGGGGGATCCACACTGCCTGAAACCGCCCCCACCTCGGATCGCCCTTACCGCGTTGGGCCGCCGGCTCCCAAATGTCTTCGTAGCCGTTTGCCCCGGGCGATCGCCAATGATAGTAGCCGGTCTCCGCGCCGCCCGGGAAACGCAGCGCCCCGACGCCCGCATAGCGCAACGTGTCGGGAATCTCGTACTGCCGCCACACATCCGTCGTGTCGGAGAAGCAGCTCAGGTTGATCCCCAGAAAGCCGGGCGCAATCGTTCGGAGCGTCCGGTCCAAATCGACCCGCACCGTGGCGCAGCGGTTCGAATTCGCATAGAATTGGGCCTGGTTCTCCGGGGTTACCGGCGTGAAGAACCCGCCCGTCTCCCGGTCCCAGCGGCTGGCTCCCTGCGAAGGACCGGCGGCGAGCGCCATTATCAGCACCAGAGCCGGCAGCGTCCATTGTCGCATGGCTGTCATAATGGCCTCGCCGCCGCGCATCTGACAACACGTCTTATTTGAGCTGGTTGATGTTTTGGTGGTGTGCAAATCCGTTGTATGTGGGGTTGGCCGAGGAAGCGCGATATCCTGCGTCAATTCCGGGCAGCAGAAAGGCCGTTGCTCCATGCAACGGCCTTCCCGGGTTGTCGAACAATTGACTACGCTCGACGGAAGAACCTGCGGCCGACCAGCAGGAGTCCGCCCAGACCAACCAAGACCAGCGTGGTCGGTTCGGGGATCACGGTGTAAACGTCGTTTCCGGTGTTAAAAGTCGAGTTGGCATCGGTAGCCGAATCGTAATAATTGCCGCCCGCCCAAGGGTGGTAACTGCTATCCGACTCCGCAGGCCAACCCGAGCTGTCCAAGGCGCCATAGGCGGATTGTCCGCTGGGGCTGGCGTAGGACGAGACCGCATCGACCTTGAACTGTTCCCCGACGCTCAGGCCGAGGCTGCTCAACGCAAACGTCACCGTGAAAAATGTCGATCCGGTGCCACCCGCCGAGTAGCTCTCCGCTTCGTTCTGGCCCCACGATCCACCGCTATAGGTCAACGCGCTGGCGCCTGTGTTCCACGTATTGACCAGGGAATTGACACCGCTGCTGATGCCGAGATTCTCACCCCAAGGGTTGACGAGCGAGGTCGACCCGTTGGCGGCCTGGCCGACGATCTGCAGCTCGATCGCATAAAAGATGTAAGAAGCCTGCGGCTGGCTTGAGGTCAAAGTGAACGTAATATTGTTCGCGTCGTTGTTAATCGCCAAGCTGCTGATGCCGGCGCCGTCGTTGACCCCGGATCCGTTGGCGACACCTGGGCCATAAAACGTAGTCTGTGCCCCCGCGCCTAGCGCGGCAATCGAGAATAGACCGACTGCGGATAGAACCACTAAACCTCGACTCATACCTCTGTTCATATTTTATCCCTCACTCTTGTTAGTACCAACCGACCTCGCCCATCCCCCTGGATGACGTGTATACAGCTAGTACGGGTTACCTGTCAACCACAAAATTACTGGCTTGCAAGCAAAATGGCTCCGTTCTCCTTGTTTGCCGAGCTGGATTGGAATATCAGGCCTCTCATAATTCATGATCCTACTGGTTATCGAGAGTTTCGTAGCCGAGGCCATTGGGGTCATGTGGATGGTAGTCAGCGTCTATATCCGCGAAATATGGGTCCACGTTGGCGCTCTCGATCCACTGGACGTGGCCATCGGTGAACGCGGCATTCCGCCCCTCGGAACCGTGGGCGTCCAAGCCATCAACGTCCGGCGTGATCTTTGCTGGTGGCCCCCCGCAAGCCGCGCCGCAGCTAGAAGGCATACAATGCGCGTCGTCGGCCAGGAGCATGTAGGCTCGGTACCCATACTTGGTATTGAGCCTCGAGACGTAGAAGTAACTGTGGTTGAACCCCTTCATGGGTAGGATACTGCCCGGGGTCTGCTGATTCCACGCGTACGCGGGAAACACCGGCGCCTGATTGTTGCCATGATACCTATTGCTCGGGCATACGAACACCTTCGGGGTGGGAACATAGTGGTTCTTTATGAGCAATTGATAGAACTGTGTGGCACCGATTCCGAGTCCCGGTCCCGCACAATGGTCGCAATTGTGCCCCGTAAAAGGATTTTGCGCCGGGTAGCAGGTCGGGAAATAGCCGTTGTAATCTTCGGAATAGGTGAGCATTCCCATGGCGATCTGCCGCAGATTGCTGGCGCAAACCGAACGTTTGCCTTTTTCCCTCGCCTTGTTCAACGCCGGCAGCAACATGGCCGCCAAAATGCCAATGATGGCGATGACCACGAGCAACTCAATCAACGTAAATGCCCGGTCGCCGACTTCTGTTCGAGTGGCTACACGAAGCGACCGGCCGGCCTTGTCTGTTGACCGGCCCTCCGCTTTGCTGTTGATCATCCTCAGCATTTGCTGGAGTCGGATTGCATCACCGCCAGAACCTGCTCAGGGGCACCCGCCCATGGCTTCACGTACCCGATAGAACATCGTCGAGTTCGTCGTGGCACTCGTATCGGTCTGCGTAATCGTCGAGCCCGTGGCGTTCGTCGGAGAGCCGACATTGCTCCACGAGGCAGGTGTCAGCGTGCTGGTTCTCTGGAGTTGATAGACGAGATTGGTATTTGACCCCGTCAGCCAGGTCACGTTGATGTTGCTGCCACTCCTCGTAACGCCCGTAATGCGCATCACCTCTTGGCCGACGACGAAGTAGTGCTGCCCGGGCTCGGTGGCAAAGTTGACCGAACTGGCTACGCCCAGAGCGTTCGTGCAAAACGCTCCGGTTCCGTCCCAGATCGGGCCCAAAACCTGATCAGAGATGTTATTGTGGCTCGGATCGTTAATGAAGGCACAAATCTTTACAGCTCCCGTCGGGTTGCCGAGAGCGCCCAAGGGGATGGCCAATTCCACCCCAGTCATCACCGATGCCTGCGCATTTTGTTCGTAACACGGGGATGAGTCCACACCGGCGACGTTAATGTTGTTCAGGGCGACCTGGATTCCGTACGGATTGGCAGTACCGGCGAAGAGCGTGCCGTTGGTGGGAGCGCCGACGGTCTGGCCCAGGTAGTAGCCGTTCGTGTCGCCGCCGCCGGGGTATAATTGGGCGTAATTGGCGTAGACAGCAAACGGTGATCCGCCGCAGCTCACGTCCATCCAGTAACTGGCATTGAACCCTGCATCGAACGTGAGTCCCGGGGTTCCGTTTGTTCCGCCTGGCCCACCGGCGCCCATGATTACAAGAGCGCTGTCGCCAAAGTAAGGGTCAACGCTCGGGTTGATATTCGTGAGCGTGTTCTCGCCGGGCGCGCCGGTGTCGAAGAATAGCTCCAGCCTGTGGAAGTCGCTTTGAAGATTCCCGGTAAAAACAAGGTCGAGGATGCCATTCTGAATCCGGCCATAGGCCGCATCCAGTGCGCTCCCATTGGCCAGATCGATTTGACCGTCGCTGTTTTGACCGGCCGAGGAACCGATGGCTTGGACTGCCAGCGGAACACACCCGTACACGTTTGTGTCGACGCTGCCGTCGATGACAGGTCCTGCGAGAGGCTGGCAGTATTGGTAGACGGTGAACGCCTGATTGGCAACCCACACGGTGCCTGTCTGGCCGTATACGGCAGTGTTGGCCGCGACCGAATAATTGACGGTGCCATTGCCGGTGCCGCTGGCTCCCGAAGTAATCACGATCCACGGCACACTGCTGGTTGCCGCCCAAGAACATCCGGAACCTGCTGTCACGGTGATGCTGCCGGTGCCGCCACTGGCCGGAGAGAAGGCGCTCGTCGGGCTAAGTGAATACGTGCAAGCCGGTGGCGGATTGCTGACCGTGATGACACCAACGGAAGGATTGACATATAAATTATAGGTGATCGGGCCGGCGCTGGCGTTCGTGAAGAGCAGTGGAGAGGCACCGGTAGAGCGGTAGTCCACGCCGATCGCCCACCAGTAATTGGTACCAATGCTGGCGCCATTGAGCACGGCTTCGTACTGGTAGTTACCCGGCGGCAAGTTCGTCGAAAGCATGTACACTCCCCCGCCAATCGGCGTCATCGCCGTTGCGGGATTCGTCGTGTTCCAAGCGCCGCCCGACAAGCTTGCCCAGTTGCCCACGGCTACCCAATTCGTGGGGTCGTCATTCATTCCGATCCGGTACGCTTTGCCGTACCAACCGTCGGCAACGGTATTAACATTGAACGTAATCGTCACATTACCGTTCGTATCAGGAAACAGCCAAGAGTCATATCCGTTCGCGTTGGTCGGATAGGCGGGGTCACTCCAATTGCCGTCGTAAATCTTGAATTTGTGTTGCCCAGCACTCAGATTGGTTAATGATGCCTGCCAAACGCCCGCGCTGATCTGCGTCATTGCGTTCGTGGTGTTGCTCCAGCTATTGAAGTCGCCGACGACATAATACGTCGTCTGACCGCTGGCCGATAGAGTACAAACAGCTGCCGCGACCACCACAGCAAAAATAGTAAATCGGTTTTTCATTATGTCCTCTCCCGTGCTTTTCAATGCCGTCCCGCCTCAATAGCGCTATAATCCGCACCTCACAAAAGCCTGTCCTGTGATTCCAAAACCGAACACAACAAATGCAGCGAATGCCGACCTAAAACAATTATGCGTCGGGTGTCCCCGTTGTCTTCTACAAGCGACACGCTCTCGCCACGTCACTTTACCTTACAACGAGCGCAGATTGCTTGTCAACATAAAAAGGCGAACCACCGCTGTCTTTAGGAGTGTGCTCTTGCCAGTGCCGCAAAGCCGGATTCGGCATTGGCCACTTGCGCCCGGAGTTCCCGTCTATCGGCTTCGCTTTGCCCGTCCGTAAACGCAAGCACCCGGGCGATGGCAACGTGGCACCAAACGGGAGCCGGAAAAAGTTGCCGACGTGCTTGGAGCAGTCAAAAAGTCATGACTCTAAGCAGGTGTGGATTCACAGGAATCTGCAGTCAGCGGGTTTACGTGTTCCATGGGAACGCGGTCACTCTCGCTGGTATGATCGCGCCTTTCTGGAGACACGTGACAGGGGAACTGTAGCATTGTCACCAATGATGACATGGCTAAGGAATCTTACGGCGTGTAGCCTGCGTGGTACACGGCAGTCCGAGTCGTGTCACAAATGATTACATGGATAGGTGGATTCGTGTTATTCTGCTTCCATGTTTGGTGACATCGCAATACGTAACACACTATGGGGCAATATGTTATCGCGATACTCCTCAAACAAGTGCGATGTACGAAATAGCTTGCTTTTCACTTTGGATGACGTAGATTCTTAGCATGGTAGGGCGCAATTCTGACCGGTTCGGAATGGATTGGCCTTGCGTTGAAGCCCCCGTGACGGATTCAGCCGGAAGAGGTGAGGGGCCCGTGCGGGGAGGAAGCGGTTGTTGACCCCGTAAGGGCACGGGCGTTGAATGAGCCCATTACAAGTGCGAAGATCCGTGCCGCAGCTGTGCGGAGAAATGGCGCCCAGCGACCGGCGGCGGCCGGCCGGCAGGGGAGAAGGTACACGTGAGTACGAAGGAGCCTGATATGTGGTTACGTCCAGTGACGAAGGAAAGTGCCAAGACTTGCTTGGGAGACCAAGTGAAAGCCGCTCGGGGTCGATTGGGTTTTACCCAGGAGACCGTCGGCAAGGAACTAGGTGTGAGCCGTGTGGTTGTCGCGAACTGGGAAAGCGGTAAGGCAAGTCCCGAGGCTGATCGGGCGGTTAAACTGGCAACCCTGCTCAACGAAGACGCTGCCACGTATCTGCTACTAGCTGACTTACAGAGGTCGGCCGCGTGTGACACGCCGGATGGTGAATTGCTCAAGGTAGTGAACGGCCTCATGCTCGCGAGTGGACGTCTTGGCTCAAAGCACTCCGAGCGTGGTGGGCCACAAACGCACCTCAGCCTTGTCGATTTTCCTGAGGCGTTCTCGCCAATGGTCGTTGTCGTGGGCGACAAGCGGGAAGTGGAGCCCCAGAACGCCGGGGATCTGTTCGTGTTTTCAGCGAGCCCAACCGATGACAGGTGGCTGGCTTCGCTACGACTTCCACCCGATACCGAGAAGATATCGGATAAGGTCTTGATGACAGCGCATTCTGACCCGGAATGGCTTGCGGAACTGGGAAAGAAGAACATCCTTTGCATCGGGTCGCCGGCGTCGAACTTGTTTTCGCGCGAGTATAATGAGCAGTTTCTCTTCCGCTTCGCGGTTAGCCGCGAAGCCAAGCGGCTATGGGAAAAGAAACGAGACATGATGTACAAACTCGAAAAGCCCGTGGACCTCACCGAGTTTTACCTCGAAAACAGGGACGACTTGAAACAAATCATGAGGCTGTTCAAACCTCCGGGTTTCATCGATTTCAATTACCGGCATCTGAGACTCGGTATCGATGTTGGGCAGGACATGGATTTCGCTGTCATCAGTATTGGACGCAATCCGTTTTCAGCGCCGGGTGATCACGTATTCGCGATTCTTGTCGCAGGAATTCACCACCCGGGCACGGCCAACGCGGTCAGGTTTCTGGCGAATCCGACGAACTTCGTGGAACATCCATTCGGAGGTATTCTCGAAGTACAAGTTCCATCGAAAGAGTTTCGACGGGAAGATGTTAAATGGCACGAGAAGATCGGGAAATGCCAGATCAATTGGCATTGCGCTGGCTCGGGGGACGCCCGTCTTTCCTACAGTCCAGCCGACCTGCTTGAGAGGCTAAGAGAATGGCTCGACAAGGTCGATAATATCGCCACGGACGTGACGATTACAAGGGAAGAAATCGAGTCTCACATCGGTTTGATAGAACTCCTAGCCGCGGCAAGGCAAGGTACTCTCACGCATGCACCCGGCGTCAACAGTCAGTGACTGTAACGGGTAGCAGGAGGCACTAAGCGAGGCGCGGGCGGGCGTGAATGTGCTGGGGATATATCAGTCGACTGCAAACGGAAGTCTTGGCGCCTCGAAATCCAAATCGACATGCCCCCCATAGATGTGCACTCTGCCCATCTCGGTGACGCCGTCTGCAACTGCAAAGGCCCATGGCGGCAACGTGGACACCAACGGGGTGTCGGAGGCGATTGCAGGTGTCATTTAATCTGACATAACTCGTTGGCGTACGCTGCAAAGAACAAAAGCCTTGACTGGGAGGAGACGACAGCGTACTCTGACCTGTGGTCCGCTGGGTTTAGTCGTCGATTGGGAATGCGCTTACACTCTTCAAAGTTGGCTGTCGCGGTCTTGCTGTTTTTGATCCCGGTCTGCCGCTCGATTGCAGGGAATTTCGTTCCTGGGGCGGACATGTCGCTTCTCGCGTTTTTCGAGTCGAAGGGCAAGGTCTACAAGGAGGGCGGCGTATCGACAGATGCACTGGTAATTGTCCGGCAGTCTGGCGTGACATGCGTGCGCCTGCGGTTGTTCACCAGCAGCGCGGCACAGGCCGCGGCCGACCCATACGATTACATTAACAACACGAACTACACGATCCCGCTGGCCCAGCGAGTCAAGAATGCCGGACTGCAGCTCTGCCTGGATTTCCATTATTCCGACACCTGGGCGGACCCCGGTCACCAGGCCATCCCATCGGCTTGGACAAATCTGTCGTACACGGCGCTCGTTCAGCAGATGCAGTCTTACAACAGCAACACCATTGCTGCATTCCGCGCCGCCGGTGCGATGCCCGATTACGTGCAGGTGGGCAATGAGATCACCAGCGGCATGTTGTGGCCCTACGGCGAGGTCGGCAGCCCCTCCAACAACTGGTCGCAACTGGCGGCGTTGATGAATGCAGCGATCCAGGGAATCCAAGCCGCCTCGGCCGGTACGACGACACCGAAGATCATCGTGCATATTTCTACGGGCGGGAACTGGAGTACGACGCAGTGGTTCTTCCAAAACCTGACGGGGCAAGGGGTGCCGTTCGACATCATCGGCTTGAGTTATTATCCATTCTGGGATGGCCCGTTTTCGAGCCTGAGCAACTGTCTCAACAACGCCGCCAACCAATTCCACAAGCCGATCAGCGTGATGGAAACGGCCTTTCCCTGGAACAACTCTTATTGGACGACGAATTTCAACGGCATCTTCCCCAGTGTGACCGGGCAGGTCCAGTACGTGCAGCAGTTCGCGCCGATTGTGAGCGGAGTCAGTGGCGGGTACGGCGCCGGCGCCTTCTGGTGGGGGACGGAATACCAAGCGGCCAGTGGTGTCAACGAAGCCGGGTTCAACACGGCATCCTGGTTTGACTCCGGAGGAAATGTCTTGCCCGCTGCCGCCGCGTTCGGACAATTGCTCAACACCAACCAGTTGAGAGTCAGCCCGTCGAGTTTGAATTTTGGCTTGGTGGCGACGGGCGGGACGGCGCAGGCCAGTTTTGTGGTGACCAATACCGGTGGCTCCCTGCTCACCGGCAGCGCCAGCGTGGCGCCGCCGTTCGCGATTGTCATGGGGAATTCGTTCAGCCTCTCCAGCGGGGCCTCGACCAGCGTGGTGGTCAGTTTCAGTCCGGCGGCTGCCGGCAGCTACAGCACCAACGTGATCTTCACCAGTACTGCCAACAGCTCGACCAATCTGGTTTCCGGTACGGGAGTGATCCTGCCGGTGGCATCGTTTACCGCCAGCCCGACCAGTGGGCCGGCACCGCTGAGCGTGAACTTCACCGACACCTCGTCCGGGTCGGCAACAGGTTGGGCTTGGGCGTTTGGGGATGGCAACACCTCCGCCAGCCAGAACCCGTCGGATACCTACCTGACTCCGGGCAGCTATGCGGTGCAGGAGATCGTCAGCGATCTGGGGGGCGCCAGCACAAGCACCGTGGCCAACCTGATCAGCGTCTACAGCCCGTTTGCCTGGTGGCAGCTCGGTTACTTCGGCACCACCAACGGCTCCGGCAACACCGCGCCGACGGCGGATTACACCGGCACGGGCATGAGCAACACCAACAAATTCCTGGCTGGGTTCAATCCCACGAACCCGGCAGCCTACCTGCATATCATCAGTGTCGCCCCGACGAATGGCACGAACATCGTGGTGACCTATCTCGGCGCCAGCGGGGACACAAGCTGGTCGCCAGGCGTTCAGTTACGGACGAATGTACTGGATTTCACGATGGGTGATGCCGGCGGCAACTACCCCGCTAGCGGCTGGCAGGACACGGGCCAGACGAACGTACTCGGCGTAGGCCTGAGCGTCAATGGAGGGACGGGCCTGGGCACGGTCACCAACATGACGGACTTTGGCCGCGCGACCAACGTACCGTCGCGCTACTACCGCGTGCGGGTATTGCTGCCGTAAGGACACAAGTACGTCCGCGTGAAGGAGCGCGATCGTCGGAAATGTCCCCACCGGTTCCCAGCGGCGGATTTCTTCGACTTGCCTACGGTTGGCTGTCTTGATAGTCTTGAGGTGGCGCTTGGGAGTGCCGTCGGGGGGCTTGGTGGTGTGCGCGCAGTGTCCGTACGGTTTGGCGGGTTGTTTGTGGACACTGGCCATCCGTCACGCTCCTGTTGGAATTGGCATGACATCGCGTGTCAAACACATTCAAGAGAGTCTCTGCTATTTGGGAAAAACGAAAATCACTGGTGTGAAAAGGGAGGTGAAGGCTTGATTCCTCTCGTCCGCACCAGAAACCACATGGCTATGATGAAGCTTCGGCACGTAATTCTGACAATGGCGCTCGCTATCGCCATGCCAAGCCGGCTGCCCGGGCAGATTCTCGATCAGATCAAGAAGCCACCGGATTACACCAAACAAGCCGACGTGAACGGGAAAAACGCGGAATTGGGCAACCTCAATTATAGCACGGTCCCGCAGTCGTCGCGCGCGTTCACCACCTCGGCGCCACTTTCACAAGGCGATCTTCACCTGCAGAGAGCGAACTTGAGCGAGCTCAAACTCAACTCGGTCGACATGCCGACCGTTTCCGAGCCCATGCTGCCGCAGGTGAATTTCACTGCCAAGCGCGCTGTGGCCGACAAAGACAACGACAGAGCCAGCGTGCAAGCGGACGAAACGAAGCAGAAAGCACCGATAACGAGCCGCCAAATCCGCGCACTGACTCCGGCGGGCGAAAAGGAATTGAAGAAGCAACTGAATGCGATTCATCCATGACTTGCGCCAATGTGCTATCATCGCGCTACTGAATCTATGATCCGAACTCCTCATCACGCCGCGAGGATGACCGTTGTTCCCGCCGCCCTTGCGCTATTGCTGGTCGGGTTGGCCATCTCCTGTGCGACGATGGTTCATCCGCCGCCGGAGTTCCTGTCGTCCGCCGATAATTCATGGAACCGCTGGCTCGATACACCCGTGGACGTGGATCTGGCGGACGTGCGCATCATCCATTTGCCGCTGACGGACGCCTTTTCCGGCATCCGCATCGCCATCGCCCGGGCCGACGCGCCTGTCGAATCGCTGCGGGTGACCCTCCACGCCAGCCAGATCACGCGCCGTCAGGCGCTCTGGCTGCTCGCTCAGAAATACGAATTGGCCATGGACGTCCAGCAAGTTCCCGGGCAGCCACCCTACATCGGCATCTCCAGGAACTGAACTCCGGACCGTCAACTCGGCGCGCTTGCTCCGGCAACGCGTGTCGGTTACCTCGTTTCCCGCATGTTTCCCGCCATTCTCACCACGGTGCTGTGGTCGATCTCCGTCGTGTGCGCGACGCGCTCGACGCGTCATCTCGGCGGCGCCATCGCCAATCTCACGCGCCTGTGCCTCGCGATGCTTCTCCTCGCCGTCTGGGCGTATGGTTTTGGGAAAGGACTCAGCGGCCCCGGATTGCGCTGGTTCCTCTTCAGCGGATTCGTCGGGTTTGGACTCGGCGACGTGGCGTTGTACGAGGCGCTGCCGCGGCTCGGCTCCCGGCTCACGTTGCTGCTGGCCCAATGCCTCGCCGCACCCGTCGGCGCGCTGATCGAATGGCTCTGGCTGGGAACGACCCTCACGCTCGCACAGATTGTCGCCGGACTCGTGATCCTGGCCGGCGTGGCGGTCGGACTGGCCCCGAGAAGCCATCTTCACCTTGACCGCCGGCATCTCTTCATCAGCACGATCTTCGGCGTGCTGGCCGCCATCGGACAGGGTGGGGGAGCCGTACTCAGCCGCAAGGCGTTTTTGCTTGCCACCCATGCCGGCCAATCCATCGACGGTGGCACGGCTGCGTACCAGCGCATCGTCGGTGGGATCGGCGTGGCCGCGGTTTATTTCGGGTTCCGCTGGCTCCGCGGCACCCATGCCCGGGGAGTCTCACGTCTGGAGTGGAGAGCCGCGTGGCCGTGGGTGGTCATGAACACACTCGGTGGACCCGTCCTCGGCGTGGCCTGCTACCAATGGGCGCTATCGACCACGCCGAGCGGCGTAGTGCTCCCCATCGTCGCTACACTGCCGCTGGCGGTGATCCCGTTCTCGTACCACATCGAGGACGACCGGCCCGGCTGGCAGTCGATCCTCGGCGGCGCCATCTCCGTCGCGGGCGTCATCGCCCTGACACTGGTTCGGTGAGCCGCTCAGTGGGCTCCCGACTCTTCTCTGAAGCGGCGGCATCTCGACCCTCTTGCTCTCGCCGCGTGACATGATACGATGCGGGCCAATGATACCAAATGTACTCACGGGCGATGGCGATGGTAGCGGCGTCACCCCATATCCTTACATGACACCGCTGCAGAAGACCGTCTTCTGGTTTCCATCCCTGCTGTGGGCCGGACTGATTCTGTTCTTGTCCACGATCGGAAGAGGCGGTCCGTCGGATGAAACGATCGAACACAAGATTGGGCATATCGTTGTGTACGCGACTCTGGGAGGAACGGTTGTGTGGGCGCTGCATCGCGGTCAGGCGCTACGGTTGTCGAAATCGCTCGCGCTCGCGATTCTGATCACCGCGGCCTACGGGGCCTCCGACGAGTGGCACCAGAGATTTGTGCCCGGCCGTCACAGTGCGTTCTCCGACGTAATGCTCGACACGACAGCGGGCGCGGTGGCGGTGCTCGCCTATTATATTCGCGAATCACTCCGCCCGGACAGCGAAAGACGATTGGTAATATTCGGGCAGGCTTCCATGAATCCGGGCTGGAGGATTGCCCACTGGATTCCGGCTCTCATGTGCGCGGGGCTCATTTTCTATCTGTCGTCGCAATCCAAACTGCCGACAGTCCGGCCGCGATTCCCGGACGCAGACCAGGTCGAACGCCTGGCGTTTTACTTCGTCTTTTGGTGTTTCCTCCTGCTTCCGTTTCGATACGCCCACCGCCTATCGCTGGCAAAGGCGATCGTCGGGGCCTTCCTCATTACCTCGGCCTACGGCGCGGCCATCGAGTGTCACCAACGGCTTTCGCTCAACAGCCCCCATGTCCTGGTAGACTGGGCGGCCGACACATTTGGCGGGTTTATCGCAGCGGCAGCCTACTGGGTCTACGAAACCCGGCCGCGTCGAAGTCACTGAGCGGTAGCGGCCGATAGCGCAGCTTGGGCGCTGGCGCGCACCTGCTCGGAGGAATCGGAAGAGGCGGTGTGCTGCAGCAACGCCACGGCGCCGTCGTTGTGCACCTGTGCGACGGCCGTAACGGCGTTGGCGCGAATCGCCTCGTTCGGGTCGTCGAGCAATTGCGAGAACACGCCCAGCGCCCCGCCTCCGAATACTCGCGCCAATTCCTGAATGGCGGTTTCGCGGATGGCGATGTCCGTGCTGCCTTCGGCGATTCCCGCCAGCGCGCTCTGGGCGGCGTCGTTGTGAGTCGCACCGATGGCCAGGATCATCTGCTTCTGCACCTCCGGGTTGGTCTCCGTCTGAAACAGCTGTGTGAGCACGGGCAGGGCCGCCGGCTGGCCGGACAACGCCTGCACCGACGCAAACCGGAGCTGCGAATCAGTCTGATTGGCCAGAACCTGGCCGAGGATCGCCACCGACTCCGCATCCTGGCGCTGGCCCAGGGCCATGATGATCTCCCGCTGGTAACTGAACGTGGTCTCGCCATTGAGCATTGCCTGCAGCGTCGTGTCCGCCGCCGGGTCCTGGATCCCGCCCAGGGCGTGAATGAACATCAGCTTCGCGTGAGCGTCATCCGTTTCCTTGTAGGCGGCAGCGATGGCTGCGGCTCCGCCTTCCCCGAGACCAGCCAACTGTGTCTCCAGCGCCTTGGTTTGCTCCTTCCGGCGGTCGACGAGCGCCTTGGCGTCATTCCACTTCAGCGCTCCCGCGTAGGCATAGAGCTTTTTCATCTCCTCCTCTGCGGCTGCGATGGACGCTTTCTGGGCGGCAGGGCCAGTGAGCGTCGTGGCCGGCGCTGGTGAGGGACCAACCGGTGGCGCTGTCGAGGCCGCCGGGCTGGTGGCTGCCGACCCGGGTTTGCTTCCGGGAACTGGCGCAGGCGCGGTTTCCCGGTTCGCAGAGGCCGGTGGGGCTGTCGTCGTGAGCGACTCCGGCATGGCCGGCCGTTGGAGCTTCATCAGCCACCAAATACCGACGGCCAAGGCCAAGCCCACGGCACACAGAATGAGTGTTGTCTTCTTCATTGCCTACGACACCAGTACTATAGCACAACAGGCTGGCTACTTACCAATGCCAGCATTCCTGGCCATACTGATCGTCGAAGCCGGAGCATTGGCCCCACTCCCAGCCCCAGGTGCCCGTGGAGCTGGGCAGTCCCTGGCAGAAGGTTCCGCATCCGACCTTGGCGCTCACACCGGCCTGACCGAACACGAAGTTCACGCAAGCCGAGTGGTCTTGGCAACCATAGTTGAGCGTGGCGACTGCCGGCAACTGGATCGAGAAGGCGGCGCCCTCGTTCACATACGTGGCCGTGGCCGAGCCGCTCGCCGTGACAACCTGTGTGTACAGCAGGTTGTTCGTCGACACCTTGGTTGGGTCTCCCGTGGCATACCACTGAATGGTGTTGCCAGGCACCAGTCTCTCGGGGAGGGTGATCTGGGCCGTTGCGCCACATTGCGTGAACGGCAGAGCCGAACTCGCGACGTAGTTGGAGACCGACACCAGTGCGATGCCGTCCACCACGATGGTGATGGGCTGCGAGGCGTACTGGAACGCATAGTAGAACTTCGTTTGCAGCGCGCCGATCTGGACCGTGGAGAGTTTGCCCACGTTCTTGTTCTTGGTCGCCGACGACTGCGGGAGATTCGGATCCATCAACGAGTTGTACACCTGATTGTCCGTGAACCGGAAGATCACGTTCTCGTTGGGGTTACGGCTGTAGTATTCCCAAGCCTCGCCACCGCAGCCATCGGGAATTACCGACATCAACATCTGGCTGCAGTATAGCACGGTCGGCGAATTTGTGCCGGAGGTCACGGTGATTCCGACCCAGGCGTTCGAGGCTGTGCGGAAGTCCGACGGCTGGTCGCCATCGGTCAACGTCAGGTTGCCCGCGAATGTGGCGAACTGGCAGCGGCCGAACCCGTCGAACGCGTGATAGCAGAACGACGGACTCGTTTGGATTGGCTCGCAGTTCGGCACTTGTGCCACCACCGTGACTTTGGCCTGGCAGTTATTCGTATTGCCGCATGAATCGGTCGCCGTAAACGTCACCGTGTTCGTGCCCACCGAGAACGACGCCGGAGCGTTGTTGGTCACCGTCGCGCCACTGCCGCAGTTGTCCGCAGCGGTCACGCTGTTCAGGAATGCGGCAACCTGCGGATTCGTAGCCAACACCGCGTTACTGCAGGAGCAGGAGTACGATCCCGTATTCCCGCAGGACGGAAGCAGATTGGTGTCGATGCAAGACGGCTTGAGGATGTTATTGGGGCACGAAGACGAGACGCGCACCGTGTTGGTGCAGTACGGTGAAGCAAACACGGTGATGTTCGTCGGGCAGTTGATCGTCGGCGCGACCGTGTCATTGACGGTGATCGTCTGCGTGCAGGTCGCGCTGTTGCCGCACGGATCCACCGCCTTGTACGTGCGCAGAACCGTGTAGCGGTTCGGGCAGCTCTTATTCGTGATGACGTCACTCACCCATGTCACAGTCGCCGTTCCGCAGTTTGCCACGGCGGTCACGGACGCCACATTAACCGGCGGCACGTTCGACGCGCAATAAACCGTCACAGGAGCCGGGCAGGTGATGCTCGGAGCCGTGGTGTCGACTGTCCAGCTGTAGACGACCGTTTGCGGAGCGGAAGTATTGCCGCAGGCATCGGTCGCCGTCACGGTGAAGGTACGGGTAACGGTGCAGCCGCTGGTCGAATCCGAGGAGGTGACGTTAACCGTTGGCGTGCTGCAGCTATCCGTGGCGGTCACCAGGGCTTTCACGCTGGCAACCGTGGGCAGCGTCGCCGGGTTGCAGCCCAGATTGCTGCCGGTCGGGACCGTGACGGTTGGGGCCGTGGTATCGATCGTCCAGGTGTAGACGACTGTTTGCGGGGCGGAAGTGTTACCACAAGCATCGGTGGCGGTCACGGTGAACGTCCGCGTGACGCTGCAACCACTCGTGGAATCCGAGGAGGTGACGTTAACCGTCGGTGTGCTGCAGCTATCCGTGGCCGTTACCAAGGCCTGCACGCTGGCGACCGTGGGCAGCGTCGCCGGGTTGCAGCCCAGATTGCTGCCGGTCGGGACCGTGACGGTTGGGGCCGTGGTATCGGCCGTCCAGGTATAGACGACCGTTTGCGGAGCGGAAGTATTGCCGCACGCATCGGTCGCCGTCACGGTGAAGGTACGGGTAACGCTGCAGCCGCTGGTCGAATCCGAGTGCGACACATTGACGGTCGGCGTGCTGCAGGCACTCACAACCGTCACCAGCGCTTGCACGCTGGCCTCGGTGGGCAGATTGGCCGGGTTACAGCCCAGATTGCTGCCGGTTGGCACTGTGACGGTGGGCGGCGTGGTGTTCGTGAAGGCAATGGTCTGCACGCAGGTGACGGAGTTGCCCGAGGCGTCGGTGGCTGTCCACGTGCGGTTGATGCTGGCCAGCCCGGTGCAATTGACGGGGCCGGCGGCATCGGTGTACGTCACGACCGGACTCGAATCGCACGTATCGCCGGCGGTCGCCGTGCCGGTCACGCTGACGTTCGTCGACTGGCCGCATTGCAGCGTGATGTTCGCCGGGCAGGAGATTGTCGGCGCGGTAGTGTCCTGCACGATCACGTAGAACGTGCACGAGTTCGCGTTGCCGCTGCAATCCGCAGCCGTGAAGACGATCGCGTTCGTACCCAGGGGCAGTACGCTGCCATTGGTCGGCATGCAGGAGGTCGTCAGGTTCGGACAGTTGTCGTAGACCGTCGGCTCCTGGAAATGAACTGCGCCGCCCGCCGGCGTGTTGGCCGTGCACTCGACGACCTGATTGCTGGGGCAGGTGATGACGGGAGGCTGGACATCCAGAACGATCACGTCGCACTGTGCTTGTGCGGTGTTGCCGCGGCCATCGGTGGCCACGGACGTGATCACGTTGGTGCCGCCGGGGCACGTGACCGGGAAATGACCGGTCATGGTGCCATCGCCGTTATCCGTGAGGATAATGACCGCGTTGCTCTGGTCGACAGCCGACACGGTCACGGTGAGGTTATTCGTGCAACACAGATCGAAGGCCGTTGGCTTCTCGAATGTGAATGTAGCGGAGCATTGACCGATGTCGTTCGTCAGCACAAACGGACTGATCTCGCACTGGCCAATGATCGGGTCGGCGACGTCCAGGACCGGCGGCGTCGTGTCCTCGACGGTGACGGTAAACGTGCAAGTATTCGAATTGGCGCCACCATCAATGGCTGTGAGTGTTACCGTGTAATTCGTGGAAATATCCGTGGGATTCAGCGCAAAGAAGCTGCCCGATGGCGGTGCGTAAACGAACGTGACATTGGTGCTGCAATTGTCGGAGCCCACCGGGTTCGGGTACGTGACGAACGCGCCATGCTGGCCACCATAGGCGGTGTTGCACTGGACGACGATGTTGCTCGGGCAGGTAACCGAGGGTGGAATGAGATCTTCGAGCCCGACGTTGCCTTTGGCTTGTCCCTGGAAATTCGTGGCAAAACTGCCGGTAAACGTGGAGCTTTCGCTATCCAGCGTAATCCCGACATGGTCGCAGGCGTAGAACGGCTGTAACAAACCACCCGTGGGCGTGAAGCGGAAATCGAAGTCGGCTACGCCGCTGCCGAGATACTGGTAACCGAACGCATAAATCTTGCCTGTCAGCAACAAGCCGGAATAAACATTCGTCGTCGTGCCGACGATCCGGGTTACCTTGCCGGTAATTACCAGGTCCGGTCCGGGCCCAACGCTCCCAATCAGCGCACCGGTGTTATCCACCTTTATGCTGATTGTCATACTGCGCGGCGGCAAGACCGATAGGGTCGGCTCGGTCGGCGTAAACTGGATGTTGACGTCCGGCGCAGCCACCGAGAATACCTGTGAAACCGGATTGTAGGTCGTCGCCGTTGTGGAGGAACTGACATAGGTAATCAGCGGCGGGATCAGACTAACCTGCAACAAGACAGCTCGCGCCACGCCAATCAGAGCCGCTAATGATACCACCACACCCGTAGACACAAGTAGACGCTTCTTCATCTTGGCTTCTCCCGCTTTCCACGCCAACTCACGCAGTGGCGTTCAGTAGTTTTTTACCCTTACCGCACTTCTATTGCGCAACCGTGCGCAGGACCGCCTAGGCTTTGCGCATTGTTGCCCGCCGCCGCGCGACCCCGCACAGTCCGAGCAACGATAAAATCACAAGAATCTGGGGCTCCGGCTCGGGAACCATCATCAAGGTATCCGCATCGCCCTGCCCATTACTATTGAAATTGCCGGTGAAGCTCCCCGGGAACGACAAGTCCGCTGTATCCAACGCCGTGCCGGCTGTGGCACCAATTCCTCCATAGTCGTTGGCCAATTCTCCGCCGGTGACGGTGAACTCGAAATCGAACCGACTATAGTCGCTTCCATCACGATATCCAAAGGCCGTCAAATTCCCCTCCAGCAATATCCCGGGTCCATCAAGCTGTGCCTCATAGTTCGGGTCATAGACCCCGGCGGCGCAGCCAATCGCCACTGTCCCGCTCACCAAGGAGCCGCTATTGTTCACGGTGGCGGACAAACTGAACGTCCCAGGATTGGCCATATCATAGTCGTCGACCACAAAGTCAGGGTAATCCGGCCCACCATAGGCCGCATTCCCGGTCGGATCGACATACGACGGCGTCAGCCCCGAGACGGTGAACTGCATGGTGGACGCATTGTACGAAACCGTCAAAAAGTCAGAGAACAAATTTGGGTTTGCCGGCCAATTGGCGTTGCCGCCAACCCCAAGCAACATTGCCTGTGCCTGAAGTGTGACACAAATGGAGAGAATGCCAAGCAGACTGATACACCGAAGAGTTTTCATTTTTCTCATCGCCCCATGAACTCGCTTTATATCCTAGACCTTCACCTTCTGATACCAACCCTAACACCCGCCACTCAGTACAGGCTTGAAGCTCTGCGAAACTTCGCCGTACAAAACGTCCCATCGGGCCATACGCGAGCCCCACCACTCCACAAAACAATCACAGACTAGCCGCTGCCCCGACAGGATGCAAGACAAATCTGCGTAATTCTGTATAAAAAGTCGGCCCAAACCTAGCAGAAAACGGCCACGCGGCGCGGCTCGGGCTGGGACCAACCCCACATCCATAATGCTTAATCCTGATAACCATAGCCCGCTCTGAGCCCCTCGAGGTGGTAACCTAAGTCCTCGATTCCGTCAGTTGCACGCGCTGCCAGCCACTCAAAGCAACATGCTATCTCTTTCTAGCGCAAGGCGGTGCAGAGTTTTGCGCCATTCTCAGGCAATGGCTTTCGCTTGGGGCTCCATATCGCGCACCGGAGTTGACATCCACAGCCCACTTCCCAGATGATTGCCTCCGTGAGTGAAATGCAACGTCAACCCGTCAATTCCAGCGACATCGCCAGCATCGGCTACGACGCCGACACCGAAACGCTGGAGATCGAATTCAAGGCGACCGGCATCTACCGCTATTTCTCCGTCCCGAAAACCGTTCACGAGGAATTCGCCCGCACACCGTCGCCCGGCAAGTTCTTTCTCCAACATATCAAAGGCAAGTACGCCTGGGAGAAAATCGGCCGCGACTAAAAAAACAAGTCCGACCCATACAGAATATGGATCGGACCTGCGCTGATTCTCTCAACTCCTAATCTCCCACAGAACTTCGGAGTCAACTCGTCTGTTACTTCGCCTTGTCAAATCGCGCCGCCACCTCGTCCCAGTTCACCACGTTCCACCACGCGTCGAGGTAGCTCTTTCGCATGTTCTGGTACTTCAAGTAGTACGCGTGCTCCCACACGTCCACGCCGAGAATCGGTACGTCCCCCTCCATTAATGGACTGTCCTGATTCGCCGTCGAGTACGCCTTGAGCTTCTTGTCCTTGGCCACCACGAGCCACGACCACCCGCTGCCGAACCGCGTCATGCCATTGTTCGTGACCGTTTCCTTGAACTTCGCAAAATCCCCAAACGTCCCCTTGATCGCCTCCGCCAGCGCGCCCTTCGGCTCGCCCCCGCCGCCCTTCTTCATGATCGTCCAGAACAAACTGTGATTGTGATGGCCGCCGCCGTTGTTGCGCACCGCGCCACGGATATCCTCGGGCACGCTCGCGATGCCGCGCAACAAATCTTCCAGGCTCTTCTTGTGCAACTCCGCGTGCTTGTCCAACGCGCCGTTCAGGTTCGTCACATAAGCCTGATGATGTTTCGTGTAGTGAATCTCCATCGTGCGCGCGTCAATGTGCGGCTCCAATGCGTCATACGGGTACGGCAGTTTCGGTAGTTCGTGCGCCATGAATACGACTCCTTTCGTGCGTTTGAGTTCAATCCCCTGCGATAAGATTACTCGCCAACTTCCCCCCATGGTAGCCCGACCCCGTACCCGTGTCAACCGGCCCTGTCCGCTCCCCGTTCGCAGGCTTGCCTTTTCCTCCGGTGTGCCGGAGATTTGGGGTGTACGGTGCAACGTACGCTTGCCAACGCGAGAAGCCGTAGCGGCCGCAACGATGCCCTGATCGCCATGGGGACAGCCGTTGTTCTTTGCATCGAGCTGATCGCCTCGGGGAGCACGGTGCCGAGGATCTATTGGCGGCTCGTCACGTTGTTCACCGCGCTCACGCTTCTTGGCTTGTCGGTCGGGGGCGGATTCTGCGCCGTTCGCGGCTTTTTTCGCTGGGATGCCTTCGCGTCGTTGCTTTTGTTGCCCGTCTTCTTTGTGCACCTGTTCTTCCTCTACATGGGTGTCGCAACGTTCGTTGAATTCCTAGTACCGCCTCCGGGCCCGCGCTACATTCATCGCACACCAACGGACGTAGGCAATTCGGATCACGTCCCAACACAGCAACTTCCTCTAAATGGCCCCAGCGCTTTCCAATACATCCCCACCACCGCCCCTCAACCATCCACCATTAGCCATCGTGTGCCGCCCGATCCCGCGCCCATCTGTCGCTAGGGCTTCGTCTCCGCCTCTTCGCTCCTTGAGCGTTGAGCGTTCATCTGTTGCCGCCCCGCCACAAACCCGTTGTCAAACCCCGCATGGCCGCCTAAGCTGGCCGCGTGAATGGTCGCAGAGTTTTGCCGGTCGCCGACAACGGCGCGGTGTATCTGGACGCGCCGGCATGAAGTGGCTGCTCCATCACACGAAACGTGTCCTGCGCATCGCTGCGGGCTTCGTGCTCCTCGGGGTGGGGCTGATCCTGATGCTTCCCGGTGTCCCGGGCCCGGGCATCGTGCTCGTCATTGCCGGCCTCAGCATCCTCGCTGTGGATTTCGTCTGGGCCCACCGCTTGAAGACGCATTTGAAGCATCACGCAGATAAGGTTGTGGCGAAGATGCGCCGAAAACCAAAGAAGGACGTCCCCGAACAGAACGGCTAACGCGCCGCCTTTTCGTACCAGTGCTCGCAGTATTCCTTGTTGCGAATCTTCTTCTGCAACCCGAACCCGAACCCGACGAGCTTCGCGATCATCGTGACCAGCGGCGTCTGATCGATCTTGCGCGTCGAGGTGATGATCCAGCCCTTGCGGATCACCTCGAATTTCTGCCCGCGCGGTTTGCCGATCGTTTTCAAATCATACGCGAGCTGCACGTCCTCGGCCGCGTAGATCGATTCATCAAACCCGCCGAACGCGTCGAAGTCCGCCTTGCGGCAATGCATCATCCCCACGCCCACGCCGCTGCCGCGCACGTAAATCCCCCAGAGAAAATAGAAGAAGCTGATCTTGAAATTCCGCCGCTCGGGCTCGATCCATGTGCCGCCCCCGGCGATCTTCGGGTCTTCGAGGTGATCGTGAATCAGCACGAGTAGATTCTCGGTCACCTGATTGTCGGCGTCGCAAAACGCAATGTACTTGCCCCGCGCCGCTTTCACGCCCGCGTTGCGCGCCTTGCCGATATTATTGATGGGCTCGAATACGACCTGCGCCCCGTGCTCCCGCGCCACCGCCCCCGTGCGGTCCCGACTGTTGTTGTCGACGACGATGATCTCCGCCCCGCAGCCCCGCTCGCGGGCGTACACCTCCGCCGCGTGCTTCAATGAGTCGATTGCCCGGCCGATGTATTTCTCCTCGTTCCACGCCGGAACGATCACGGAAAGTCGAACGGGCGTCCCGCCTGTTTGTGTGGATGAAGTCGGCGGTGCGGCTTGCGGCAAGTTCATTCCCTCTCTGGGCCCTCTGTGTCTCTGTGGTTCAGTTCGAGGCCGGCTTCTCCGCTTGGTCGATCAACATCACCGGGATCCCGTCACGGATCGGATAGCGCAACCCGCATTGTGGATTCGTACAGATGATTTTCTCGCCTTCGAGCCTGACATCCGCCCGGCACTTCGGACACGCCAGGATCTCCAGCAGTTGTTTGTCGATCATAATATCTCCCCCGCCACCCGCAGCGCCTCGTTGTACACGTCCTTCACGCCCACATGAAACTCCGCGGCCACCCGCCTGCAGGATTCAAATTCCGGCGACCGCGCCACAATCCTACCACGCAACCGCCCCAGCTTCACCTCGATCTCGCCATACTTCGTGTTCACTTTCACGATCTCCCGCGCCAGTTTGCGCCGTTGCGCTTCGTGAACGCGCACTCCAAAACTCGTCGTGTGCGTGAGAATCAGCTCGGTCAATGCGTCGACGCTGTTGCGGTCGCACAACACCGTCAGCAACGTGCCCGGCCGGTTCTTCTTCATCTGCACCGGCGTCAGGAAGACATCCAGCGCGCCCGCCGCCAGCAATCGCTCCATCACGTCGCCGAACAACTGCGGGTTCATGTCGTCGATGTTCGTTTCGATGACGGCGGTCGTATCGGTCTCATCCGCCGTACGCGCCGAAACCGCCGCTTCTCCCAGCACGGCCCGCAGCACGTTGGGCGCCTTGTCCAAATCGCGCGACCCGGCCCCGTACCCGATCTTCTCGATGCTCAGCGTCGGCATCGGTCCGAAGCTCGTGCATAATTCCACCAGCAATGCCGCGCCCGTCGGCGTGACCAGTTCGACCGGGTCCGACGATGATTGCACCGGGACGCCCTTCAGCAATTCCAGCGTAGCCGGTGCCGGCACGGGGAACCGGCCATGCGCGGTCTCCACAAATCCCGAACCCAGCCGCGGCGGCGACGCCTGAATTTCATCCACGTTCAGCGACTCGACCGCCACGCACGCGCCCACAATGTCCACAATCGAATCCACCGCGCCGATTTCGTGGAAGTGAACTTGTTCGAGGGCGATGCCATGGATCTTCGACTCCGCCTCGCCGATCCGACGAAAGATCCGCGACGCTCGTTCCTTCACTGCGTCCGACAGCCCGCTCTTGCCGATCATCGCGACGATGTCCGAATACCCGCGGTGCTGGTGGTGCGTTGTAGCAACGCCTCTATGAGGCGTCGAATCTTCCATGACAATCACATCAAACTTCGTCGCCGAGATGTTCTGTTTGACGATTCGCCGCGAGGAAATCTGATACCCGGGCAACTGCAGTTTCAACAGGTCAGCCCGCAACGCCTCTTCCGACACGCCCAAATCCAGCAGCGCGCCGAGAAACATATCGCCGCTTATCCCCGCAAAACAATCCAGGTACAAAACTCTCATGTCAGCCAACAATCCGCTGCATGAATACTAGCAGATGTGCGCCGCCCCTGTCCACCCGCGCCATACTCGACGAGTATTCCCCTCTCCCTTGCCGTGCAAGGGGAGCCGAGTCCGCGAGACGCCGCTGTCGTTTGCGGCAAAGGGCGCGCCCGCCGTAGCCCGTTGTTTGGCGAAGGCGGGTCAGGGTGAGGGTTCCCGTCTCTGTCGTTCTTCTGCCCGCCCCTGCCGTGGCCGCACCTCGCGCTGCATATTGGCTTCCTTCACTCTTGATTTTGCGACTCGGACGGAATACCATATCCTCATCGGTGGGTTGGGGGAGCGACGCCGAAACGGTCACAGGAAAGGCAAGTGGAATCTTGCGAACGCGGCAATGGCCATCATTGATCCGGGGACTTCTCGCTGGGGCTGTCATCAGCGTCAACGTCGCGCAGGCCCAGTTCACCGCCAATTTCCAGGTCAATCTCATCAGCGGCGTGACCAGCAACTGGTCGGGCAACTATGTCGTGGGCAGCAACACCTTCTCTGATGTACTGGTCATTCAGAGCGGCGGCGTTCTTTCCAATGGAATCGGTTACATCGGATACACCGCCGCCGGGTCGAACAACACCGCGGCTGTCACCGGCGCGGGCTCCACTTGGATCTGCCAGACCACGCCGGGCTGGACCGGGATATATGTTGGATACGGCAGCGCGGGAAACTCGCTGTTGATCGAGAATGGGGGCGCGGTGAGCAGTACGAATGGCTTCGTGGCCATTGGGTCTTCCGGCCCCGGTTCCAACAACACGCTGCTTGTTACGGGTAGCAATTCGGTTCTTGTTGCCGGAGCAATCCAGATCAGCGGGCAGGGATCACAGATGATGGTGACGAACAATGCTCATCTGTCGAATACGGGCAGTCCGACCGTCGGCGCCGGTTCCAAGCTGACGATTTCCGGCGGCGGTCAGTTGGTCGATATCGACGCGGTTGTGAGCGGTACCGTCATCGTCACCGGGCCGGGTTCGATCTGGAACAACACGTCCTACGGGGTCTACATGGGGGGCGCCTCCGCCGGCATCACGGTCAGCAACGGCGGGCAGGTGGTGATCGCCGACGGCCTGATTGTCGACGCGACTGCCACCAACCTGTTTGCGGTTGCCCAGGGAGGTATGCTCACGGTGACGGGCGGAACAACCAGCGTTCAAAATGGCATCCTGGCCATCTCCGGCACGGCGACCATCGATTCGCTGCAGCTCACCAACGCCGGCGGCAGCGTCAGCTTCCCCAAAGGCGTATTGAATGCCGGGAGCATCCAGGCAAACAACGGCATCGTCTTTGCCATCGGCGACGGAACAAACGCGGCCACGCTGAATCTGGAGGGCGGCATCTATACTTTCTCCACCGGCTGCCGTGTCTCGTCGAATTCGTTTCTGACCGGCTGCGGCACGATCAGCGGAAACGTCACCGTGGATCCGGGCGCGACCGTGCTGGCCAACTGCGGCGGGACATTGACGTTTGCGGGCGGCACCGTCACCAACAACGGCCTCCTGCGCGCCACCAATGGCACCGTGCTCGAATCCTACGGCACGGTCGTCAACAACGGTGTGATCGACATCCTGACCGGCACGACGAATTTTCACGGCGCGTTCATCAACAACGGCGCCGTCGTGGATGCTTCCTCCTTCAATGTGGTCGCCATCGCCCCGCTCAGCAACGGCGTCAACATCGCCTGGACTACCGTTGGCGGCCGCAGCAATGTTGTTCAAATCGCCACGGGAAGCGGCGGCTACTCCGGCATATTCACCGACGCCAGCCCCGTGATCACCCTTCCCGGCACCAGCCTCGGCACTGGTAGCTTCACCGACGCCGGCGCCTTCACCAACACCTCGTCCCGCTTCTACCGCGTCCGCCTCGTGCCGTAGGATGGTGCCCCCACCGGGATCGCTGCTGTAGGCCCCGTGCCCTCACGCGGCGCCATCGCGCAAAGCAGGTCCGTAAGCGCGGCGTCACCCTGAGCAACGTCGAAGGGTTTCTGTCGTTGCCCACCGAGATCCAATCCTCTCCTCGTCTCCCGGCTCCAACTCTCCCACGTCCCGCGCATCCGCCGACCGCCATCTCGGCCAGGGGTCACGTCTATCCAGTATTCATTCTGCTTGACGCCGTGGGCGCATCGGCGATAGCGTTGGGGTGATGGCACGACCCATTCGCATTGAGGTGCCGGGGGGCTGGTATCACGTGACGGCCCGGGGCAATGAGCGCAAGGCGATCTTCCGCGATGTGGCCGACCGGGGCCGCTTTCTGCAGTTGTTGGAGGAATCGGTCGGGCGCTTCGCCCTGGTGGTTCATGCGTATGTGTTGATGGACAATCATTATCATCTGCTGGTGGAAACCCCGCAGACCAATCTTTCGCAAGCGATGCACTGGTTGGGTGTCAGCTACACGGTGTGGTTTAACCGGCGGCATGGACGGGTCGGGCATTTGTTC
>DATKNW010000041.1:0-148540 GCA_035541135.1 Verrucomicrobiia bacterium | reverse complement strand
GCATCGCGAACCAGGGGAACACAAACGCCGTGGTGACGTATCTCGGTCCCAATGGTGACAACACGTACACGCCCGGGATTGCGTCGCGGACGAACGTGCTGGATTTCACGCAGGGTGATCCCAGCGGCAACTACACAAGTGATGGGTGGCAGGACACGGGCCAGACCAACATTCTCGGTGGCGGAAATGGGCTGGGGATCGTCACGAACATGACGGATTCGAGCCTGCCCGGCGTGCCGACCAATCGGTACTACCGCGTGCGGGTGCTGTTGCCGTAGCGGCCCCAGATGAAGCGGCGGCCGCCGCTTCTCCGCGTGGCGCGTTTGACAGCGCTGCAATCGGCGGTTACGATGACGCGCCCATGGGCGAGGTGTGGAAAAAGCTGCGGAATTCGTTTTTTGCCGGGTTGCTGGTGGTCGTGCCGGTGGCCGCGTCGGCGCTGATTCTCCTCAGCGTATTCAGGTGGGTGACGGATTTCATGCTGCCGGATGCGTTGCGCCAGCAGATGCTCACGCCGCTGTACCGGGTCGTCGCACTGGTCCTGTTTGTAGGACTTACGACCGGAGTGGGATGGATCACGCGTCACGTGGTGGGCCGGCGGATGATATCGGCCACGGAAGCGATGATCGGTCGCGTGCCGCTGATGAACAAGACGTATGGCTTCATGAAGGAGATCAGCCACACGGTGCTTTCCGGGCAGAAGACGATGTTTCAGCGCGTCGTGTTGGTCGAGTTCCCCCGCCCGGGAGTCTATTCGATCGGTTTTGTGACGAGCGAAACCGAGGGCGAAGCGCAGGCGAAGACGGGAGAAACTGTGATCAATGTCTTCGTCCCCACCACCCCTAATCCAACGAGTGGATTTCTGATTCTCGTGCCGCGCGGGCAGTTGGTGGACCTGACCATGACCGTCGCCGAAGGAATGAAGATGGTGATTTCGGGTGGGGCAGTCGTGCCATCCTTCACGGCGTCGTCGCAGGAAACTCTCAAGCTCGGACAAACCTGAGATCCCATGGACACGGAGCGCGCCGAGGGGATTGTCTTGCGCCGGCAACCAGTGACCGAATCCAGCCTCTTGGTGACGTGGTACACGCGCGAGTTTGGCAAGCTCAAGACGCTTGCCAAAGGGGCACGTCGGGCGAAGGGACCGTTTCAGGGCAAGATCGACCTCTTCTATCGCGACGAGATCGTCTTTTTGCCCAGCAGGCGTAGCGACCTGCATTTGCTCCACGATTGCTACCTCGAAGACGCCCATGCTCCCTTGCGCAACTCGGTTGCGTCGCTGACAGCGGCTTCCTATGCCTGTGAGCTGGTGGAATTGGCGACAGAGCAGGAGGACCCGAATGCGGCGATTTACGGGCTCTTGCGGACGATTTTGCACGTTTTGGAGGGTCGGGACGACGAGTTGCTGCTGATCTGGTTCGGAGTTCGGCTTTTGGCTGCGGCCGGGTGGAAACCGGACTGGGAAACCGAGGCCGGCACAGGCCGGGTACTTCACTCGTTGGCGAATTCCACGCCGGAAGGCGTTGCACGAGTGAAGCTTAGCGATAAGCAGTTGGGTGATGTACGGTGTGCGGTCTGGCAGTTCTGGGACGCACATTTGGGGCGGACACCCAAAACGCGAGTGTTTCTGGCTGCCGAAGCCGCCAGTTGACGCAGGTAAAACGTTTCGATATACTATCCGCCGTATCGGTGAGGGACCATCTTGGCGCCCCGGACGGCTGAAAAGCCTCAGGATGGTAGCGAGTGCCATGAAGTGAGCATGGAAATCGCTTGTTGGTAAGCAGGCGCGCGCAGCGAGCCAACCAAACGATCATTCAACGAGGAGTATACATCGCTATGGCTACTCAACATGTCGAGTTTCCGGCGCACGAGCGACCGCATACGGAGATCAACTCCGCCCTGATGCTGGGAATCGCAGCCGCATTCACCATCATGTGGTTCGCGCTGCTGTATGCCACCCCCATCGAGCATAATTTCGTCCGAGACCTGTTTCTGGGATCGGATGTCAAGGACGGCGTGGTTCTGCGCGGATACCTCCCCGAGCGCCTGATCTTCCAGGGCACGATCACTTTCGTCTGGGCGCTATCCATGGCTACGGTCATCTTGAAAATCAGGCGCAACGCCCGGGAACGCTCCGCGCTGGACACCACGCTCCTGCCGCAGGGTCTGAATCTCTCCGACCGCGCCGGTTTGGTTGGCGTGTATGAGCGCATCAAATCGCGTCCCGATCTGGCCGAGAGCGTCGGGTTGACCCGTGTGGCCCGCGTGCTGGCGATGTGGATCAATACCGGCGATTTCGAGCGCACGGCGGAATATGCCCGCGAACAAGCCGACCTCGACGCGGCGGCCTCGGACGCGTCCTACCGCCGCAATCGTCTGTTTATCTGGGCGATGCCCCTGCTGGGGTTCGTCGGAACGGTGTTCGGCGTGGCGGCAGGGATCAGCGGATTCGCGGCGTTCTTGCGGCAGGCAAACGTCAGCCCCGAACAAATCAAGGAGCAGGTGGGCATCATCACGACCGGTCTGGCCGTGGCGTTCTATTGCACGCTGCTGGGGCTGCTCACGGCCGGCTTGTCGGCCTTCCCGAGTCTGGCGGCGGAACGGCGCGAGGAGGAGACGCTCAACGAGATCGATGAATTCGTCGAGGACCGGTTGCTCTCCCAAATGCCCTCGGAGGGCGGGGAGGAATCGAAGAAGTTTCCCATCGAGCAGATGGTGGCGGCGATCCGCGAAGGCTTGCAAGGCCTGCAGACGCAAACGAAATTCCCCGTCGAGGAACTGGCCCAGGCAATCGACGCGGGGTTCCGGCGACTGCCGAACCCGGACCGATACGAAGAAGTCTTCACCCGGGCGATTTCCAAGGCCGGCGATATCATCAACCAGAAATACGACGAGTTCGCCCAGAATTACGAGCGGCGGATCGGTGATCTGGGATCGCAACTCGGCGGCAAGCTCGAGGGCGTGGCCAGTAATTTCCAGAATGGCACGCACCGGATCGTGTCCGAGCTGACCAAGACCCAGGAGCACAATCTGGAGATCTACTCCAAGAACGAGCAGAAGCTCGCCGACCGGTTCGACGAACTTACCGAGCAACTCACCACCATGGCCAAGGAGCAGGCCGAGCAGTTCGGCGAGGCTCACGAGAATTACGTCGAGGCGGTCCAGGAATTGGACAAGAAGGAAATCGCGCGGTTTGAGAAGATGGTCCAGGAATTCACCCAACTCTCCACGCGCCTGGCCGACTCGTTCCGTCAGGCGGTGACAACGATGGAGAGCACCTCTACCCGCTACAGCGAACGCATCCAGCAATCGGTGGACTCCCTGAACGAGCAATTGGAAAAGGTGGCGCAGTTGGGCGCGGAGATCGACAAGGTGCTGCGCACCACGCAGGCCATGGAGACCACACTCCGGCAGGTGGGCAGCTCCGACGAATTCCGCCAGACGCTGGCCAATCTGCGCAGTCACCTGAGCACGAGCGATGAATTGCTCAAACAATTGTCCCGTCCGCGCAAGGTGGTCTTCCAGGAAGCGCGCGGCGACGACGGAATGTAACCCGCGGTTGCGACCGGTGGGACCGACGATTCGAGAGTGACAATCTTATGGCGCGACGGAAGGCCTACGAGAAGATCGACATCAATGTCGAGCCGTTCCTGTCGATCATGGCGATCGTGCTCAAGCTGATCTCCCTGATTCTCGTCGTGATCGTCATGCGCATCGCGATGAACCCGAAGGGCAAACGGATCGTCGCCTTCTCCGGGCTGTATTCTGGGCACGGTAACACCGTCAATCCCAAGATCCCTTCCTACATCGATTGTCATCCCGACGGGCTTACCCTGTACGCGAGCGATATGCCCGCCGGCGTACCCGTGACTTGGGACGATCTCCAGCGGCCCGACAATCCCGTCAACCACCTTCTCGACCGTGTGCAGCAGCACAAGGAGGAAGAATACGTCGTGGTGATGGTCCGCCCGCAATCCGTCAAGTTCTTCCGAACCATTCGCAACCTGATCGAAAAACGCCCCATCGACGTGGGCTACGACGCCATCGACGCCGATTTCAAGGTGGACTGGAACGCCGCCGAGAAGGCGTTGGCCATTTCCGAGGACTGACCCAATGGCACGGCGACGAACCAGAATCAAAAAGGGCGAGCCGGAAATGTTGATCGTGTCGTTCTGTGACATCGTCACCATCACGACGGCCGCGATGTTTTTCGCCATGCTGATCACGGTTCAGGAAGCGGTGAAGATACCCGTCTTCAAGCCCACCCCTCGCGCCAAGATAACATCCAAACAAGGTGTGTTCTTCGAGTGCCGCACCAACGAGTTGTTCTTCGTCGACAAGGCCGGCTTGGACGATCAGGTCGAGAAACTGATGTCGACGTTGAACCCGAGCATCCGCGGCGGCGATCTGGAGTCGTTTCTGAAAGCAATTCAGGGACAAGAGGTTGGAAACGCCTATTACAAGGTGGACCCACGGTATCTGCTGGTCGGACGAATGGGCTTGGAGGCCAAACCGGGTGTCGCCGGAGAAACGGTAACCGAGCTGGATGGCCAAATCAGCGAGTTTCGGAAGACCCTGTCCAAACTGGATAAGAACCAGCAATACATTGCTTTTTTGGTCAGAGATGATAGCTTTAACATGTTTCGCAAGGCTCGTAAGGTTGCCGACGAGGCTGGGTTCGATACGGGTTGGGAACTGCTCGGGATCGATGAGGCAATCAAGTTCGGGGAGGGTGGCACGGCGATCGCCACCCAATAAGGATACTCATGGCTGGTAGCGCGAACGGCAACGGTAAGGGTAAAGGGACCAAGGCCAACGTAATCGTCTGGACCGGGCTGGCCGTGCTCATTCTCGTCGCGGGGATCCTCGCTCTCAATGTGACCCAGCGCATTCATCGCGTCGTCCAGGAAACCACCCAGGTCCGCTCGGTCGTCCAGGAAGCGGTCAAACGCCAGGACATGATCGTCAAAGCGCCCGCCCGCAAGGAGTTTTCCGCCGCGTTCCTCCAAATGGCCTTCGGTGACAACCCGCAGCTGCTCGAGCAGATCAAGGACTCTCTCAGCAAGGCCCTCGGGGAAAACCCCACGTTGGCCCAGGGCGACGTCGCGATGATGCTGGTGACCTATCGCGCCGAGGGCGAGCTGCGCGATGTCGCCATCCACATCTTCGGAAACCTGGTGCCCGAGAAATTGCCGGCGTTCAGCTCCGAAGGTTATTGGAAATCGCAGCTCCCCGACACGTTCTTCCAAATGGGACAATCGATGCTCTCCACGCTCGGACGCGAAGTTGTCATTTTGGCCAGTCCGGAAGCCGAGAAACGTCAGCGCGACCTCTTGGAAGCGATCCTCAACAACCGTTACGATACCGTTCAGAATTATCTCCGCGAGCCGGTGTCATTCATCGCCGTCATTCCCGAGCCGGGCTTGTTGTTCACCGATCGCTTCCGCCCCTACATGGCCGCCGCGTTGATCAAGGGAAAAATCTCCCTCGATGAGGGTCGTGCCGAAATGGTCGCGCTCAGCATGGATCCGCAAAAAGCGCGGGAACTGGCGCAGTTGCTCTCCGATACGCGCATGATGGGCATCGGGATCGCCCGCGTTCGCTATGGCAGCCCCGAGGCCGAGGCCGCCCTCGAACAATTGTCCCGCGCCCAGATCGTTGCCGACGGGCCGGCCGTGAAAATGACCGGCATGCTGCCGGGCGAATTGATCGGTCGAGGTCTGCCCCGCGCCATCCGCGCCCTGGCCAAGGGGGTCGGGCGCATCCAGCGCGGGCCGGGCTATCCCAGCTAGCCAGCAGATCCTCGGCTCTGTGCACTTGCGACGAACATGACAACACAACGAGTCAAGTTCGGGCTCCTCGGATTGGTCGGCTTGCTCGCGCTCTCCTGGCCATCCCTCGGCCAACCGTCCCCCGCGCCCGTCGACCCCAAACTCCAAGCCGCGTATCAGCGGCTCCATTTCGATCATCTCTACCCCGCGGAAGCCGTCTCCTTTATTCAGGACAAATTGCAGAAAGCCCCACGCGCCCTCGGTCCTCTCACCGAGTTGGCGTCCGACGAGCACCCCGATGTCCGCGTCCTCGTCGCCATGCTCCTCGGAGACCTCGGTGAACCCGGTGGTGCCAAGCCGCTCTGGCAATTGACCCGCGATCCCGCGGAGTTCGTTCGCTCCACCGCCGCCGGGTCGCTCATCCATCTGTCGGGCATCACGCCGGTCGCCAGTTCTGCGGGAGGTCTCAAGGATTCGCGTCCCGATGTTCGCAAGCTCACCGCGGCCCTCCTCGGCCAGATCGCCGATAAATCCGCCGAGGCTGCTCTCCTCGACAACATTCACGATCCCGACGCGGCGGTCCGCGCCGAGGTGGTTGGCTCGCTGGCTACCTGCGGAACGAGCGCATCTGTCCCGTCGCTGATCGAAGCCTTGCGCGATGACAGTCCGTTGGTGCGGACCGCCGCCGCAAGCTCCTTGTCCCGCTTCGACGATCCGTCCTCGATCCCCCCGCTTTTGGCCGCTTTGAACGACCCCGATTGGCACGTTCGCGCCGCCGCCATCATGTCGGCCTCCGCCCTGGCACGCAACGACAAGGAGCGGATCGCGAAGATCATTGATCCCATCGCCGCCCGCCTCCAGGATGACCAGTACGCCCTCGTCCGCGACCGCGCCGCCGACGCTCTCGCCCGGCCCGACGACGAGAAGGCCGTCGCCGCGCTTGTCCAGGCGATCGTCTCCGAGAATCGCGAGGCCCGGTTTGATGCCCATGAAGCCATCATCAAATGCAGGGCCGTGGCCGCCCTGCCGCAGTTGGCCAAACACGTTCACGATCCGAACCGCGATGTGCGCGAAAAGATCGTGAAAATCTTCGGCGAGATCGGTGGCCCGGATCAGCTCCCGCATGTGACCGAGGCCTTGAACGATCCGGATCCGGTCGTCCGCCTCGCCGCACTGCGGGCTCTCCCGAAGCTTCACGGCCAGGGAATGCTCGAAATGATCGCCGCCAAGGCCAGTGACACCGATCCCAACATCCGCGCCGAATCCGCCCGCGCTCTCGGCGATTTGGCCGACCGAAAGGCCGTGCCGAAACTGGTCGAGCTGTTGCACGACGACAATGGTTTCGTGCGCAGCGCCGCCGCCGAGTCCCTCGGCCAACTCGGGGATCGCACCGCGACCGTTGCCCTGATTCAGGTGCTCACCGGCGAAAAACCACGCCCGGCCTCCGGCTCGGGACAGGAGGGCCTCGTCATCTCCGATCAACCAGGCGCGTTGCCTGATATCGCCAGGTTGAAGCTCGTCGAGGAAAAGATCAACGCCACCAAGGCTCTCGGTGATATCCGCGATCCGCTGGCCGTCGACGCCCTGATCGAGCACGGACTGAAGGCCGAGGACCCGGGACTGCGCGCCGAGTCCGCCGTCTCCCTCGGCAAAATCGGCGAGGCCCGCGCCGAGAAACCTCTTGAAGCCACCGTCCGCCCTTATTACGACACCGTCCCCGAAGACAGCCAGGATCTGACCATCTCCACCGGGCCAATGGATGAAAACATGCGGCTCCGCAAGGAAAAGGAATCCCGCGTCCGCGCTTCCGTCGCCTGGGCCCTCGGACAGATTGCCGACCCCTCCGCTCGCGACATTCTCAAACGCGCCTTGAACGATGAGAACAGCCTCGTCCGCGACGCCGCCGCCGAAGCCCTCGCCCGCATCGCTGAAAAACAGGAACGCCTCGCCGAATCCCACCCTGCTCACTGACCCGTACAATGGGCGTCCCGCCCAAGCCGGAGTTGACTTTGCGGGTCGAACGTTTATCTTCGTCGAAGTGTTCGTTCGCGTCGGAGGGTGTCGAAAAACAGGCGGCAGCCGTTCCGGTTCAGCCGATGGATTTCTTCATCTCCCCAGGTTGACGCGCTGGCACCGAATCTGCATGTTTTTAACTGACGTCATGAAGCGGATATTTCGCCTTCGACAACTCGGAATCGCCTGTCGAGGCGCCGCTTCCATTTGTCTTTCCTCGTTGGCCACGGTCTTTCTGTCAACGCATTGCCGCGCAACGCTCGCACCGGAATCGCCGGCCTCGACGCCCGGCACCGCGCTCGCCGCGCCCGCTTCCACTTTTCACCCCACGAAACCAGCATCCGCACTCGCCCCGACGAATTACACCGAGTGCCTCACGCTGGTACAGCAAACCGACCGCATCAGCCCCGCTCTCGTCGAGTCCGTCGCCCAACTCCTGAGCCATCCGGAGAACGCTTCCCAGGCCGTTCCCCAGCAGCCGCCATCTCTCATCGCCGTCACCTGGCGCGAAAACGTGGGACAGATTCGCGACGTCGTCGTCCAGGCCTACTACAATCCCATCAGTGCCGATCTCAGCCCGTTCAATGCTGACGGGTATGTCCATGCGCGGCTGGGCGGTGAGTTGTCTGGCTCGGCACACCAGTTTCTCGGTCTCATCTACCAGCAAATTATCTGGTTCGGTCCGAAAGATCAGGTCAGCCTCGCCCAACGCGCGTTCCAGGGCGCGTTGAACGGCGACATGACCCTGTTGCAGCAACAAATCGTCGATCCGTTGCGCCTGCTGGTCGTGATGCCTCACGGCGGCACATTTCTTCCCACCAGCCTCCGATCCCGCGTTCACGGCCTCGTGCTCGACGCCACGCTGGAATCAGGAACGTGGCACGGTCAGGTCGGGATGGTGACCGATGATGGCGAATCCGCCGAACAGGTCGCTGCCGTGCTGTCCGCGTGGCGCGAGATGGCCATCTCGTTGGCCGAGGCGTTTGCCAGCCACAAGTCCGACGATCAAATCCGTCAGGCGCTCCAGGCCACCACGGTTCAGGTCGTCGCCAATCGCGTCCTGGCGTCGGGCTCGTTGGAGACCCGCACCATCGCGCGTGCTTCGAAAGAATTCGCCGCTCACGGTGGCGGTTGCCCGACGGGAGGAGCTTGTTCGAGCGACACCGTGGCCATATGCCACAAACAACAGGGGCATCCCGACCAGACCGTCTGCGTCCCGCCGGCCGCCGTCGCCGGTCATCTGGCCGCCGGCGATACCTGCGGGCCCTGCAGCCAGTAATCGCCCCGCACAGCAATTCCGAAGGTGTTGTCGGCCGCATACCCTCACGCGGCGCTTCTCACACCCGCGCCGCGGGACAAATCCCATTCGGCGAGTTCCGCACAAACTCGATGAACTCCCGCGCCTCGGGTGTGCGGAACGCCCCGTCCTGTGACGCTTCCTTCAGCGCCTTCGAACCGTTGATGCCCGACAGATAGAAAAGCTGATACAACTTCTTCAATTCACCCAGCGCTTCGTGCGAAATCTTCATCCGCCGCAGGCCGACCAGGTTCAGCGCGTGGATCTCGTTGCGCTCCGCCGCCAGCGTGAACGGCGGCACGTCCATCGATACCCGCGCGTTCCCCGAGAACATCGCCAGCCGCCCGACGTGCGTGAATTGATGGATCACCACGCCGCCCGAAATGAACGCGCGGTCGCCCACGTGCACGTGTCCCGCCACCAGCGCGCAATTGCAGATGATCACGTTGTTGCCGATCACGCAGTTGTGCCCGACGTGCGCCGTGGCCATGATGTAGCACTCATTCCCGATGACCGTCGCGCTCTCGGGTTCCGTCCCGCGATGGATGTTGCAGTACTCGCGAAACACGTTGCGGTCGCCGACGCGCAAGTACGTCCGCCGCGTCCGGTCGAACTTCAAATCCTGCGGCTCGTGCCCGATCACCGCGCCCATGTGAATCTCGTTGTCCCGCCCGATCTCCGTGTAGCCCGTCAGGTACGCGTTCGCCCAGACCTTCGTCCCCGCGCCGATCTTCACGTGCTCCTCAATGATCGCATGCGGTCCCACCTCGACGGACGAATCCAGCTCCGCCTTCGGACTCACGATCGCTGTCGGATGTATCGCCATGGCGCCGACTATACCAAACCCTGTAGCGGCGGTCTATGACCGCCGAAGCCATTCCGCCTCGCGCGGCGACTCGTCAGATTTTCCCCAGCTCCCGCAGCGCCGCGCCCGCACCAGACAGATTCTCCGGCTTCATCTCGACGTAATTCCGCGACAAGAACACGCCCGGGGCGCCCGCCTTGAATACCGCCAACACTTCCTCCTTCACGCTCTCCGGCGTACAATGGCTCGCGCCTTCGGGCACGGGCACGTCGATGTCCACCCCCGGCCAGATCTGCGTCGCGCTACCCGCCACGCCGTCCAACGCCCGTTTCACTTCCCGAAAAACGTAATCCGGTGAAAAGCTCGCAGTGGCCAGTTTGTTGTACGGCACTTCCTGGTAATCGAGAGTGCGATAGAGGAACTCCAGCGTCTGTTCCGGTGGTACGTCGCCGAAGACATTGCCGTGCATGCTGTCGACTGCCGTCTTCATCCGCTCGGCGGCGCAGTTGCTGTACGGCACCGGCCGCAGAAAGTCCGAGTACGCCGTGACCTCCGCAAAATCTTCCTCGGCCCGGTGGAACGGACTGAACGTCAGGTTTTGCCACGTGTGCCAGCCGATGACAATCGACGGCTTGACGGATTTGACCTTGCGATACACGTCGGCCTGAAACTCGTGCCGGCTCGTAACCCAGAAGTTGTCCCACGCAAGCAATTCCGGATACTTCAACAGCAGTCGCCAGAACGCCACGAAGTAGCCGTCGCGGGGACGAATACCGGCCCGGCCGTTGCGGACGTACGTCTCCAGCTCCCCAAACCCTTTCTTTGCGCGGTCAACGTCGATCCCCAGACCTTTGGCCTTCTTCTCGCAGTACTCGCAGAAACAAACGACCCGCCCGGGGTCCGTCTTGCCGCCGCCGTGATACGCCCCCAGCGCATAAAACAGCGGGCCTTGCCGTTCCGATCCCCACATGATCCCGTCGATCTCATACGACCGCGAATAATCCTCCACCAACCCGAGCAGCCACGCCCGATACATCGGATTGTTGTAACACGGGCCGCCCGGATGCTTTTCGGAACGCCGCCCGTGCAGATCCACGGAGTAGAGCGGTTCCCAGTGCGGTATCGCGGGTCTCTCATTGTCCTCGATGATCCAGGTGAACACCTTGACGCCGTGCTTGTGCGCCGCCGGAATCATCCGCGCCAACACATCCACGTCGCCGAATTCCGTCCCCCGCATGTCCTCATATGTCAGCCCGCAATCCTTGTAATATTCCATGTGCGGGATCGCGTAATTCCCCCCGCGAAACCCCGCCGCCGGCAATCCGGCCCGCACGTTCCCATGCGTGTACATGAACGGAAAGACCGCGTTGACGCCCGCCCGCGCTTGCATGTCGTCCAGTATCTTGTCTACATCTTGCCGTGCAAACGGCGCCGGGGCCGTCGCGATGGCGATCATTGTGCTCTTGCGTGCCGCCGGTGCGGTCGTCGTCGCGTCGGCCAGCGCCGCCAGTGGTGAAAACGCCGCCGTCACGCCGATCGCTGCGGCCGTCTTGAGTGCGTCACGTCGGGTCATCGTCTGCTGCTCGATCATGATAAAATCCTCGCTGGTTGTCGGAGCGCCGTGCCCAGACTAAACGTAGCCTCGCCTCTTTCGCAATCCCCTTTTTCCCGTCGTGGTACCGCGGGTGTCCCGCCCTGGCGATGATCCCCGTTTCGTTATAGAGACATTCTTAACCACAGTGAGCTCGGATTGTGCTCGACTTGGACACCTCCGTTGTGGTACGAAGTGCCCCGCGGTGAGAAGCGAATGCAGTATCCGCTCGGTGTAATGGGATTCTCATAAGGAGAGGCGTGATGAAGGCTGGACAACATCGGTCTTCGCTCGGTCGAGCGATTCTCGCGGGGCTTGGTTGTGCATTCGTTCTGGCCGCGCCGGCTGCATTTGCGCAAGCATACACGGTGATCGACCTGGGGGCGTTGGGTGCTGGGAGCTGTCACCCGCAAGGCATCAACCAGGCCGGCTGGGTCACCGGCTATTCGTACCTGGGTCTTTATGACTCGCAGCCGCATGCGTTCATTTATACCAATGGAGTGATGCAGGACCTCGGCACACTGGGAGGGAGTTGGAGTTGGGGATTCGGGATCAATAATACCAACCAGGTGGCTGGTGAGTCATATACGGCCACTGGTTATTATTCCAGCGCCTTTCGCTGGACGAACGGAGTCATGACGCAGATTGGCGCCGGTGTCTCGGCGCGGGCCGGATTCGCCATCAATAACCTCGGGCACGTTGCCGGCTATCTACAGACTGGTTCTGGCTACGCGCATGCCTATCTTTACGGCGGCAGTAAGACGGACCTCGGCACGCTTGGCGGTAACTACAGCTACGCCTACGGCATCAATGATTCCGACCGGGTGGTTGGCTGGGCGGAAGTGTCACCGGGCGGCTTCCAACTCGCCTTTCTTTGGGACGGTTCGATGCATTCGCTGGGTACCCTCGGGGGGAATATGAGCCACGCCTATGGCATCAACAATTCTGGCCAGGTCGTTGGTTGGGCGAATTACACGACGAGCGACAATAACGTTTACCGCCCGTTTCTGTACAGTGGCGGGATGCAAGACCTGGGCACGTTGGGTGGCACCAACGGGCAAGCACTGGCAATCAACAACCTCGGCCAGGTCGTGGGATCGTCGGAGACCACCAATGGCGGGACCCACGCCTTCTTCTACAACGGCACCGGCATGTTCGACCTCAACAGCCTCATCCCGACCAATTCCGGTTGGACGCTGACGGAAGCAACTGCCATCAACGACAACGGACAAATCGTTGGTTACGGCACGAGTCCATCGGGGGCAACGCACGGCTTCCTGCTCACGCCAGCGACGGCGTGGCAGGCATGGCAGATTCGGTATTTCCGTTGCATAGACTGTCCCCAGACGACGCAGCCGGCCGATCCCGATGGCGACGGACAGAATAATCTCGCCGAGTTCCTCGCCGGCACCGACCCAACCAATCCCGCTTCCGTGTTTCAGATCACCAGCATCGTGACCACGGGCAGCGCTATCTCGGTCACGTGGACGATGGGCAGCGGCAAGACCAACGCGCTACAAGTAACGACAGGTGACACAAGCCGCGGGTACACGGACAATTTCACCAATTTGTTCATCGTCACCAACACCGTCGGCAGCGTGACGAACTATCTGGACGCAGGCGGCGCGACCAATGCACCGCCACGGTTCTACCGCGTCCACCTGGTGCCGTAGGAGCGGCATTCCTGCCGCGACCGGGAACGGAGATTTCAGCCGCACAAACGCGCAAAAGCCCCAATTCCGCTCCGGAACGTCCAAACGAACCCACCAAACACCCCGAACGAAGCCAAACGAAGCCAACCCGATTTTCGTGCTCGCGGATTTTGTAACCCGTTGTCCTGCTTCCTCTTCCATGACTCACAACGCCCCAAACCGTTGGCTTCGTTTCGCAAAAACACATATACGGCCCCCTCTCCATTTGGACTGCGGCGACCCGTCGCCGCTTTGCCGTTTCCCTAGCCGCTTTCGTTTGTCAAAGAACAATGCTCCCCAAACCCTATCACAACCACCAACCCAAGCCAAGCAGAAAATATCGCCCAGCGATACCTCCAATCTTGACAACCACCGACTTTTTAGCCATCGCCACGCCGTGGTAGCGCGCGGTGGCCCACCGCGCAATCCATCTGCAGCTGCGCTTCTATGAAGCGCTGGCTCTTCGCCTTGTTGTGCGAGGATCTCCCGACCCCGCGCAATTCTCGGCCGAAGGTCTCCCGTCCTACCCGGCCGAGCCGGAGCGCCCCGCACAATCGCAAGGCCGTTGACGGCTATCCTGCTGCCATTCAAACAGAGACATTGCCTTTTCTGGCTGTCTCGTTAATCTTGCCGACCATGGCGAAGCCACTCGGAACTGATTCTGCAGAACTTGCCGTGTACCGCGACGGGCACATCGTCGTGACCATGCGCAGTGGCGCGCAAGTCCAGTTTCCCGTCGCCGAGAATCCGCGGTTGGCGCGCGGCACGGAAAAACAGCTAAACAACATCGAAATCTCCCCGTTCGGCCTGCACTGGCCGGACCTCGATGAAGACCTCTCTCTGCGCGGCATCCTTCAGGGCGACCACGGCCAGCACCAGAAGCCCCCAGCAAGCCGCTAAGACAGGCGCCCGCCAGCGCCGCAGTTACGCCGATGACAGTCGCGGTCTTCAGCGCCTCACGTCGGGCCATGGGATGGCCGATCATGATGGAATCCTCGCTGATTTCTTGAATGACTCCCTCCAAACTAGACACAGGCCCGCTTGGTCGCAACCACCTCTTTTGGTATTCTCCAGTCCCTGCCGGTCACAGAACTTCCAAGATTTCACCCTCGTTCGACACTCCCTTTCGAGACCTGAGGTGCTGGCCGAACCGGAGGAAATGCCCGCCGTGCTTCCCGCGGTGACTGGGTGAATAGAGGTGCACCCAGAGGCGGAGAAAATCCGGGATTGACACCCGACATCCAAGGGTCTAACACCGGCATAAGGAGCCCGCTTTCAGAAGGTGTGGACGCGATCTATGAAAACGACAAAGACAGAACTCCTTACCATCGTTGTTTGGGTAATCTCCTCGATCGCGAGTGTGGCGTTAGGCGGGCCGATCCACGATGCCGTGGCGTGCGGCGATCTGGTTGAAGTGAAGCGGCTGTTAGTCGACGGCGCTAGTATTGAGGCTAGGGGCGATGGTGGCTGCACACCGCTCCTTTTCGCAGTAGCTTTCCATCGCAAACAAATTGCGGCGTTCCTCCTTGCCAATGGTGCCAACGTCAACGCAAGGGTTGACAATGGAGAAGCACCGCTGCACGTGGCAGTTGATTGTGGTGATAAGCAGATGGTCGAATTGCTTCTAGCGAACGGTGCGGATGTCAATGCGAGAGACAATGAAGGGCGGACGCCACTCCTCGGTGTCCCGCTAGCCCCAGGAGACGAACGAATACGCGGGGATATCGCTAAGCTACTCGTTGCCAAGGGTGCTGATGTCCGGGCCGGAGATAATGAGGGATGGACGCCATTGCACAGCGCGACTGTGCAGGGTGAAGTGGAGATCGTTAAAATGTTGCTTGCAAGCGGTGCTGAAATTGACGCAAGGGATAAGAAAGGCTGGACCCCTTTGAGAGTGGCAGCCCTGCGGCCACCACAGGAACTCGTCGAACTGTTCCTTGCGAAAGGCGCTGATATCAATCACCAGGATCAACAGGGATGGACGCCACTGCATGTCGCGGTGTCGCAAGGCGAGAAGGGTATCGTTGAACTGCTGTTGAAGAAAGGTGCCGCCATCAACCTCAGGGACGAAGACGGTAAGACGCCCCTTGCGTTGGCTGTGGAGAGAGACGAGCAAAAGATAAGCGACCTCCTTCGCCAGTATGGAGGCAAACAATGAACCCAGCGCGGCACTGCTCCTGCGGGCACGTCCCTTGAGTAGGAGGCGACGGACTAATACTGCGGCACGCTCGGATCGATGCGCTCGGCCCAGGCGTTAATTCCGCCCGCGACGTTCTTGACCTTCGTGTAGCCCTGCGTCTTGAGGAACTTGACCGCGCGCCCGCTCCGGCCGCCGCTCTTGCAATGGACGACCACGAGCTTGTCCTTGGGCAATTCCTGGAATCGTTGTGGCAGCTCCGGCAGCGGCAGCTTCACCGAGCCGTCGATCGTGCAGATCGCGAACTCGTCGGGATTGCGCACGTCCACCAGCACGAAATCCTCTTTGGAATCGCGCATCTTCTTCAATGTCTCGACGCTGATGTCGTCGGGGCCAAGTCCTTCGTCTTTTTGTTCCACAATCGAATCTCCTGATGAACCGCCTTCTTCGCCGCGACCTATACCACAAAACTCCAGATAATCGATCAGCTTCGTCACCGTCGGGTTCTTGCCGCACACGGGGCAATTCGGATCGCGCGGGATTTTGTACTCGCGGAAGCTCATGTCCATCGCGTCGAACCGCAGCAGCCGCCCCATCAGCGGTTTGCCCTTGCCGATGATCAGCTTGACAGCCTCGTTGGCCTGAATGTTGCCGATGATGCCGCAAATCACGCCCAGCACGCCGCCTTCCGCGCAGCTCGGCACCAGCCCCGGCGGCGGCGGCTCGGGATACCAGCACCGATAGCACGGCCCGCCCAGGTGCGGCGCGAACACGCTGGCCATGCCTTCCCAGCGGAAAATCGACCCGTACACGTTCGGCTTCTTCAGCATCACGCACGCGTCGTTGACCAGATAGCGCGTCGGGAAATTGTCCGTGCCGTCGATCACCAGATCATAGTCCTTGATCAGCTCCAGCGCGTTGTCGCTCGTGATCTTGACGGGGTGGGGGATGAAATTCAGGTTCGGGTTGATCGCCTTGAGTTTTTCCTCGGCGCTCTTGAGCTTGTGTTTGCCCACGTCGCCCGTGAAATGGATGATCTGCCGCTGCAAATTGCTGAAGTCCACCGTGTCGAACTCCACCATCCCGATGGTGCCGACGCCTGCCGCAGTCAGGTATAACGCAATCGGCGAACCCAATCCACCCGAACCGATCAGCAACACCTTCGCCGCCTTGAGCCGCTCCTGACCTTCCATCCCGACTTCCGGCAAAATCAAATGCCGCGAGTAACGCTTGATCTCCTCATTCGTCAATTTCGCGCGGTCCTGGATGATCGGGTCAAGCTTGGCGAGATTCCCGCCGGCAATCGACGGCACAATCGAAATCTCGTCGCCTTCGTTGACGGACGCGTTGTCGCCCTTGGCGCGAATGTCCTCATCATTGACGTACACCCGCACGAAATTGCGGAGCTTGCCATCGTCGCCATACAGATGCTGGCGCAATTGCGCGTGCTCGGTGGTCAAATTGCCCAGCACCTCGCTGATGGTGTTGCCCTGCACCTCGACCGTCGCCTGCCCGTTGGCAAACCGGCGTAATGCCGTCGGTATCGTGACTTTAATCGCCATTGTGTTCTCGTGAATCGAGTCTGCGGCTCGCGGTGGATAGTCTATCGCATTACTCGGAAATTTCAACTGCCTCCTGGTCGAACCCCGACCGGTCATCCCGCAGCCGCCACGAATTCGATTCGACCGCCTTGCCTTTCGCCACCGACACGATCAGATACGAAAAACTCGGCCACGCATTGTCCGCATCGAACTGCGATGGACGCGCCGCGACGTCCGGATGCGAGTGATAAATGCCAATCACTTCCAAACCGCGTTTGTCGGCATCGCGCTCGATCTTCATGTAGGCGAGGGGATCGATCAGATACCGATTCCGCGCACTCTCCCCGCCGGACGCCGGCTGCTCCGTGCGCTCGTTGTCTACCGAGACGACCTCTGTAATCACTCCATCCTTTCCCAGCATCACCCCGCACGCTTCGTTGGGATAACCCGATTCCAAATGCTGGTGAATTCGATGCAACAGTTGCCGCGAGAGTTTCATGTCGCCTCCCAGAACTTTTCGCTCTGATAGCGCGCGCCGGCATCGGGGCAGATGGCGACGAGCACGCCTTCCTGAATCGTGGCGGCGACCTCGAGCGCGGCGCAGATCGCCGCCCCGGCGCTCACGCCGATATACAAGCCTTCTTCCCGGGTCATCCGCCGCGCCATTTGTTGTGCGGCCTCGGTCGAGATCCCGACGGTCTGATCAGGAAACTTCGGGTCATACAACGCCGGGACATGCGACGCCGTCTCCATGTGCTTGAGGCCCTCCAGCCCGTGAAACGGTCCGTCGGGTTGGACGGCGACCAACTTGATCTCGCGATTAAACTCGCGCAGCCGTTTGCCCGTGCCGATCAATGTCCCGCTGGTGCCCATCCCGGCGAAAAAATGCGTGATCGCGCCCTCGGTCTGCTGAAAGATCTCCGGCCCCGTCGTTTCGTAATGCGCGCGCGGGTTTTCGGGATTGCCGTATTGATCGGGGTAGAAATACAGCTCGGGATGTTCCTGATGCATTCGCTGCACGGCATAGAACGCGCCGTCGCTGCCCTCCGCCGGATCGGTCAGCACCACTTCCGCGCCGTACGCCTTCAGCAGTTTTTTGCGCTCGGTGCTCGCATTCGCCGGCATCAACAGCTTGCAACGGTATCCCCGTCGCGCCGCGATCACGGCATAGGCAATCCCCGTGTTGCCGCTGGTGGCGTCGAGAATGATCTTCTCGGGCGTAAGCTGGCCCGACACTTCCGCGGCGCGGATCATCCGATACGCCGGCCGGTCCTTCACCGAGCCGCCGGGATTGTACCATTCGGCCTTGGCGAAGATGCGAACGCGGGGGAATTCCCGCCCGATTCGCCGCAGGGGAATCAATGGCGTATGGCCAATCGTTCGCAGCAGCGCATCGGGGTCCGTCGACGGCAGCAGTGAGGCTTCACCCATCGGTTATGCGGCGTTGTCGCCCTTGATGATCGGCGCGTTGACCAGGTTGCCCCATTCGGTCCACGAACCGTCATAGTTCTTCACGCTGGGATACCCGAGGAGGTATTTCAACACGAACCACGTGTGCGCCGAACGCTCCCCGATGCGGCAGTAGGCGATCGCGTCGTCGTACGGCGTGACGCCGCGCCCGCGGTACAATTCCAGCAGCGTGTCGTGATCCTTGAACGTACCGTCCTCATTCACCGCCAGCGCCCACGGGACGTTTACCGCCGTGGGGATGTGCCCGCCGCGCTGGGCCGTTTCCGTCATGCCCGGCGGCGCAATGACCCTGCCCGTGTACTCGTCCGGCGAGCGCACGTCCACCAGGTTGAACCGGCTCTCCTTGATCGCCAGCGCCACGTCGTCGCGAAACGCGCGCAACGACGTGTCCGCGGGGCGGCCCCGATACTCTGTCGCCGCGTACTTGGGAACGTCCTTGGTGAGTGGCCGGTTCTCTGCCAGCCATTTCTTGCGGCCGCCGTTCATGATGCGCGCATCGCGGTGGCCGTACAGTTTCAATTGCCAAAACGCATAGCACGCGAACCAGTTGTTATTATCACCATACAAAACAACCGTCGTGTCCGGACTGATACCGGACTCGCTCATCAACTTCTCAAAGGCCTCCTGCGTGAGCACGTCCCGGCGGATGTTGTCGCAAAGCTGGCTCTGCCAGTTCCAGGCGATGGCACCGGCGATGTGGCCCTGCTCGTAGCTCGACGTGTCGACGTCCACCTCGACCAGGCGCGCGTTCGCATCGGCCTTGTGTTGTTCGACCCAGTCTGTCGAAACGAGAACGTCCGGATGAGAATACGGTTTCGTCATGAGTTACCCCTCATCAGTTGCGTGTGTGTTCAGGCCAATTTCAGGCCAATTATGGATTGGCGCGCGACCCGGACCCATGAGCCCCACTATACCAAGGGGGATGCGAGAGAGCAACCACGCGTTTCGGCAGCGTAAACAAACAGGCTGGTGGAGATGAGGGGATTTGAACCCCTGACCTCCTCGTTGCGAACGAGGCGCTCTCCCAACTGAGCTACATCCCCAGCCTTCCGCTTGCCGTCCGTGCTCCAGAATCCAGCAGCTCACGGCGCGAGACACTGGCAACCGCCAACCGCGCGGAACATTACAGGACGCGGGCGGCGTCGTCAACGCCGGATCGCCCCGCCTTTCCCGGCTGGCATATGCCGTGCTTAACATCCCGCCCATGAAACGGAAAGCTGCCAAGACAACCCGCGAAACCAACCCCACGCTGGCTGATTTGATCGCCACCGTCAACGAATTGACCCGTGACGAACAGCTTGGCGCGTATATCGTTGCTGACCTGATCAATTCGCGTAAGGTCCGTCTGCAGGGCCAGTTCGAGGGGCGCCGCGTCATCGTTTCAGACTAGCCGCACCCGCTCGGCCGAGCGTCCGCGCGCTCTCAGCCCTGCAAAAAAGTCCTGCCATTTCGCGCTCATTTTTGCCACACTCGCGCAAAAATGAGCGTCCTATTTCGTCCCCACCACAAAACCATCATCGGCGTCGTCCACCTCAAGCCACTCCCCGGAGCACCCAAATGGGGCGGTGACTTCCCAGCCGTCCTCGCCGCCGCCATCGCTGACGCGCGCGCCTACGAACGCGGCGGCGCCGATGCTGTCATCATCGAGAACTTCGGCGACGCGCCGTTCACGAAATCCCGCGTCGCCCCGGAAACCATCGCCGCGATGTCCGCCGCGGGTTCCGCCGTGCGCGCCGCCATCAAGCTGCCGATGGGCTTCAACGTCCTGCGCAACGACCCGCAGACCGCGCTCGCGCTCTGCGCCGCCTGCGGCGGTGGCTTCATCCGCGTCAACGTCCACACGGGCGCAATGCTGACCGATCAGGGCATCATCGAAGGCGACGCATACCAAACCGTCCGCTACCGCGCACGCATTTGCCCATCCACGTCCATTTTTGCCGATATCCACGTCAAGCACGCCGTGCCGCTCGGCAATGTCCAGATCGAGGATTCGGCCTGCGATACGCTGGACCGCGGTCTCGCTGACGCGCTGATCATTTCGGGAACGTGCACGGGCCGCGTCGCCGACATCACCGACGTCCAGCGCGTTCGCAAAGCCTGCCCCTCGGCGAGAATCCTCATCGGCAGCGGCATCAACGCCAACAACGTCTGCGAATTCCTCCGCTACGCCGACGGCGTGATCGTCGGCAGCTCGCTCAAAGTCGACGGCAAGCTCTTCGATCCAGTCGATCCCAGGCGCGTCGCCGCGCTCGTCAAAGCCGCTCGCGCGTGAACACAATCCGATTGAGCCGCGAATTTCCGTCGGTCGAAGTCCTTCACGAGACCGACGAGTTTCTGGCGCTCAATAAACCCGCCGGCCTGCTCGCCGTCCCGGATCGATTCGATAAAGCCAGGCCCAACCTGATGGCGCTCCTGCAAGCCGCGCGCCCGGACGAATGGCTGGCGAATGTCCACCGCCTCGATTTCAATACCAGCGGCGTGTTGGTCATCGCCAGGAATCGCGACGCGTTTCGCGCTCTGACCCGCCAGTTCCGCAACCGCGAAACGCGCAAGACCTACGCCGCCATCGTACGCGGCATGCTGGAAACATCGCCGCTGACCATCGACCTTCTAATCGGTCCGCATCCCAAATTCCCCGGCCTCGCTCGCGTCGACCTCGCTCACGGCAGCGAAGCCCGAAGCATCGTCACCGTTCGCGAGAAATTCCGCGGCTTCACGCTGCTCGAGGTCGTCATCGAAACCGGTCGACTTCACCAGATTCGCGTTCATCTTCAGGCCATTGGTTGCCCGGTCGTCGGCGACCCTGATTACGGCGGCGCGCCGCTCTTCCTCTCGCAACTCAAGCGGAAGTACAAAGCGAAGGAAGAGGAAGAGGAACGCCCGCTCCTCGACCGTCCCGCCCTCCACGCCGAGCAATTGACATTGATCCGACCCCGCGAGGGCAAGCCTCCCGGCGAGCCGCTCACCATCACAGCCCCTTGGCCGAAGGATCTCACCGTCGCCCTCAAGTATCTGCGACGATTTGCGGCCGGCTATTCCAGGCCGTAGACGCTCAGGCGTCGGACAGCGCCCACATACACGCGGCCATTGGCAATGGTCGGCACGGCAAACTTCACAGCCCCACCGGGGGACTGGTGCCGGCTATTGCTGTTGTACAGTTCGACCGTCAGGTCGTGCGCGTCATAGGCGTGAAGTACCGCAGGTCGATTGTCATCGTAGCCATCCGTTTGCAGGGTCCAGACGATGGCGTTGTTCGTGCCGTTGGCGGAAACACACGCCTCCGAACCCGGGAAGTCCTGGGCGACGGAGGTTTGTGAAACCGGGTTGGTGGAAAGGAGTCCGTCCGTGATCGAGAAACACTTCAGGAAATCCCCCTGGCCTTGGCAGTAGATGAAGCCGTTGAAGTACGCCGGCGTGTAGAACGCCGCTCCCGTGGCATTGGGCAGTGACTGAACGATCTGGCTGTCGCTACCGCTGTTGAAGCGGCCGAGATCGTCGCGGTCGAGCAAGTAGACCCGGCCTTCCTTGCCCGCCGTGATGGCCAGGTGCGGGTGGCCGCCGGGTTGATCGGGCAGCAGAAGAACACCGCCGGACCCAAGATCGAGATCACCAGCGTCGAGATCGCTTTGGTTGAAGGGTGTGAAATAATCGTCGACCGTCAAACCGGCTTCCGTGTCGAGCTTCATGATGCAGTCGCCGTAATCGCTTCCGCCCGTGTCCGCGTCGAACGTGCCGTTGCCAGTACCGAAGAAAATGTTGCCGTCGGAGTCCGCTGCGGGACCACAGCCGCTCATCCAAATGCCGCCGCGGTTGCCGTTGGGTGTGGCATTGAACACGGCGACCTGCTGCAGGTTTGCAGCCTCGTAACCCAAAATCCAGCCGTGATAGGGGTCGTTGTCGCACTCCGACGCGGAGGCAATGTAGACCACGCCGTTGAGAAGCAGCAGGGCGCAGCGCTGAAGTTGACGAAGCGAGTCGTACGGAACGAGACCGCCCACGCTTCCGTCGCCAGTGCCGGATACGGACGCACCCAATGTGACCGGCCCGCCGAATTTCTCCGCACCGGTGCCGAGGTCCAGCGCGTGAAGACGCTGGAAGAACACCGCGTTTGTCTTCCCTTCTTCCAGAACGTACATCGTGCCGGATATCGCATCGATCACCGGAGTGCTGGTGATGCCGATTTCAGGAACCAGATCGTCACATTCAACGTCGCGGACTGAAAGAGTCTTGCCGTGCTTCGGCAGCAACTTATCGTGCCAGTAACTCCGCCCCGTGGCCGCATCGAAGGCGTACACGCTGTCGTGTTCCGTGGCGACGTACACGACCGTATTCGTGCCATAACGTGGAATACTGATACCCGTGGCAATCAACGGTTGCGCGTACACGTATCCATCCACCCCGCGCGACCACAAACGCCGGAAGGCATTCGAGCTGACCGTGGCCGGGGTAAGCTCGGTCTCGTTCGTGTTCGCACCCGTGCGCATGTTGTCGTTGTGATAGGTGAGGACGCTCACCTGGCTGCGCGCGAACGGCAGCCAGCACAACAACAGAAACGCGGCAAATGACAGCGATTTCATCCGATTCACTTGATGCCCTTTTGGGGAAACTTCCTGCGACGGGGACAGCCTAGCAGGAACCGCTTCGTGAGTACAGACCGGACCCGCAAAATCAAAGGTCGCCCGGTTTACGACCGCGGATGATCAGGAAATACGCCACCAACCGCCCCGAATCCTTTTCGGGGCCGGACATTCCGCCGCCGTCTTCCCGCCCGCGCAAGCGGCGTCCACACCCCCGCCTTCTCATCCCACATCCGCCCGCCTTCTCGGTCATCCATGCACGCTATGATAAAGGTGTGGCTCATGACACGCAACAGCTAGGGAATCCAGCGACCGGCACCGTTTAGAGCGTTCCGGGCGCCTTGTCACGGACACCCACTGGCGCTATGATGCCAAGTGCATGAAACGGCTTGCCAAGTGGGCGAAGAAGTACGGTGCTCTAACCACTGTGATTGCTGCAATCATCGCCTCCGTGACGGCCGTCGGGCTGAAGCTGGTGCCGTGGGTTTGGGAGAATTTTGTCCAGTCGCGAGCTCATGAACATCTCACCGTTACGGTCAGGCACGTGGCGCTTGATACAGGAGCAGCGGAACTTGAGTTTGAGAACCAAGGCAACCGGGACGCCACGGTTTACTCAGCCGACATAACCATCAAACCTCCTCCGGATGCCAAGCTGAACGACACATACACGGTACTCAGCAACGGCATCGCGCCTCCCGGACCCGGTCCGGTGTTCATGCTGCCTCCGCGTTCGTGCTACGAAGTCACCGTCACCGACGCTTTCTTCAAGATCATGCTCTCACAAGAACCGGGTATGGTCATTCCGGTAGGCACCAAGGTTCATACGAATCTCATTCCGTCGCCTGAGAGTCTCAAGGGGGTGTGCCGAAACTTCTCAGACGGTACGCCGCTTAACTTCGGAATCGGCTTCCGGGTGGTGGACACTCAGCAGCGCCGCCACTGGGTTGATTGTATGGTCGGAACATACGCCCGGCACGGTGATAGCCCCACGATGGACTACACTCGTGGCGTCCCTCGATCATTTCAATTGCTGCCGTCGCCGGTCGATCAGGCGAGCCGCATAATTGAAGGCAGCATGCAAGTTGGACCATCAAACTGGACAAAGATCGGCCCATGACCATCATTTGCCACCCTGCTGCCTCCCACGGCGCTTCCGCGCGCGGATTGCTTCCAGTTGCTTCACCGCCTCGCGGTCGCGGGGACGATCCATGGCACGCTTCGACTTAATAAGTGCATCGAGTCCCAGCACGCGACATTTGCCAATCGGCATTTCGAGAACCACGCTCTGATGTTTCACTGCGGCGTAGCTTCCCACACCGAGCACTTCACCAAGGCAATCCAGCACGCCCAAGTCCGTTTCCAAATACAGATTTTTCAAACCGCGGCATTTCTCCCGCGTCAATTCCAACGGCAGACGCTGAGGCGTCAGGCGGTGAACCGGATGTAAATCGGCAATCGCATCCCGCAGCTTCAGCAGATTCCGCGGCGTGAATGGACAGCAAACATCGACGTCCAACGTCGTTAGTGTTACCCCATGCATCGTGGAGGCAAACGCGCCGATCACAACGAATTCCACGTCGTGTTCGACAAGCTGCTGCAGCAGAGCCTCAAGTTTTGACATGTCGCCGTTTGTACGCCCGTTGCAGCGCCTCGATTAAATCTAGGGCGTCTTGATTCGCTCGAATCCGCTCCAACGGTGTCCGCCGCAGGTTTATCTCCAGCAGGTTCATATCGACGCCATAAGCCTCGGCTCTGGCCCAAGCATCCATCTTCCGCTTGGGCCTTGGAGTGCGGCGACTTGTCGCCGCTTTGCCGTTTCTCGTCTTCTTCATAGCGTCGGCTTTTCGGTCTCGGCGGTCTGGCGTTGCTCGAACAAGTACCGATTGAGCGCGTTCAAATAGGCGAGGGCGCTGGCCTCGATAATGTCGGTCGACGAACCTTTGCCGGTGACGACCTTCGCCGTATCGCCATCAAACTGCACGCGCACCGTCACTTCGCCAATCGCATCCTTGCCGCGCGTGACGCTATTCACGCTGTAGTCGGCGAGACTGCCCTTGAGCCCCGTGATGCGGTCGATGGTCTTGAGCATCGCGTCGATCGGGCCGTCGCCCGTGCCGGCATCTTGCACCGGTTCCTGTTTATCGGCGCGAATCAATCTCACCGACGCTGTCGGGATTTCGCCTGTGGTCACGCTGAGGTAGCCCAATTTCCAGACCTGCGGCACCTCGGTGAACTGGCCTTCCACGATCGCCATCACATCCTCGTCGTACACCTGCTTCTTCTTGTCGGCGAGCGCCTTGATCTGGTCGGTCACGCGGCGGATTTCGTCGTCGCTGAGTTTGTAACCCATTTCTTCGAGCTTTTTGCCAACGGCGTGATGTCCCATGTGCTTGCCCCAGGTGAGCTCGCTGGAGCGGCCCACGTCCTCGGCGTGCATGATCTCGTACGTCGCCCGATTGGTCATCACGCCGTGCTGGTGAATGCCCGCTTCGTGAGCGAACGCGTTGTCGCCCACAATCGCCTTGTTCCGCTGCACCACCATCCCCGTCATGTGCGACACAAGCCGGCTGCTCCGATAGATCTGCGTCGTGTCGACGTTTGTGTGATACCCGCCGAACGCGTCCTTCCGCACCTTGAGCGCCATCACGATTTCTTCGAGCGACGCGTTGCCCGCGCGCTCGCCGATGCCGTTGATCGTGCATTCGACCTGCCGCGCGCCGTTCTGGATTGCCGCCAACGAATTCGCCACCGCCAACCCGAGATCATTGTGGCAATGCACGCTGATGACGGCGTTCTGGATGTTCGGCACGTGGTCGAAGAGATGTTTGATGAGCGCGCCGAACTGATGCGGCGCCGCGTAGCCGACGGTGTCGGGGATGTTGACCGTTCTCGCGCCCGCCTCGATCACCGCCTGCGTCACCTCCGCCAAAAACTCCGGCTCCGTCCGCGACGCATCCTCGGGTGAGAACTCGACGTCCTTGCAGTATCCGAGCGCGCGTTTGACGCCTTCCACGGCCCGCTTGACGATCTCGTGCTGCGCCATCTTGAGCTTGAACTCGCGATGGATCGCGCTCGTCGCGAGAAACACGTGAATCCGCGCGCGGTCGCCCGCTGGTTTCACCGCTTCGGCGGCGCGGTCGATGTCTTTATCGACGCATCGCGCCAACCCGGCAATGCGTGGTCCCTGAACCTCGCTGGCAATGGCGCGTACGGCCTCGAAATCGCCGTCGCTGGCGATGGGGAAGCCGGCCTCGATGATGTCCACGCGCAACCGCGCCAACTGCCGCGCGACCTCGAGTTTCTCGCGGATGTGCATCGATGCGCCCGGGCATTGTTCGCCGTCGCGTAACGTCGTGTCGAATACCAATACTTGTTCGCTCATGACTCTTCCTTTCTAACGCAATCGTCGAAGCAGGAAAATAAAAAACCCACCCCGACATTCGCGTCGGGGTGGGTTTGGGTTTCTATGTGATAGACCTCAACCCGCCGTCTCCGACGCGAGTCGGAGCAGAGCCAGCAACGCCAGCAGCAGGTTGAGATTTCGTTTCATTTCGCGCTTATACGTAGCAGGTCACGGGCCACAAGTCAAGCCCGCGACGCGAGGTGGGGTGCAGGCTTGTCAGGGGGGCGGAATTACGATAGATTGTTACCGGAGACTGGCCATGAAGATTGAGGTCGAACGCGAGGATGATGGTCGCTGGTTGGCTGAGGTAACGGAGCTGCCCGGAGCCATGAGCTACGGGCGCACCCGGAAAGAAGCGATTTCCAAGGCGAAGGCGCTTGCGCTTCGCGTCATTGCGGACCGGCTGGAGCACGGCGAAGAAATTCCTGAGTTGCGCGGTGTTTTTGCCGTGCCCGCATGAGCCAGTGGCCGTCAGCCAAGGCCCGGTGAGTATTGGCGGCGCTATTGCGAATCGGCTGGACAATCAAACGGCAATCCGGCACTTCCCATCGAGTTCTTGCGCGAGACGGCTGGCCGGATTACGTGTTCGCGTTTCACGACCGTGTGGAGATCGGCCCGCACATGCTGGCGCGCATCGCCAAGCGCACCGGGCTCACGCCTGATGATTTGTGAAACTTTCTTCTCACTGATGCAGCCACTTACTTCCGGATCGCCAGCACCGCACCACCAGCCACGCACGCAACGGGGAACACGATGGCGAACAGCACTTCATGTTTCATCCAATCACCAAACAAATCTTTGTCCATGAACGGATTGGCGACCGTGGTGCTCTCGTGTCTGCCGAACGGATTCGTCAGCGTCGCGCTGTTCTTGTTACAGTAATCGTACCTCGCATAAGCGAAACTAATGATCGCCAACACAATGCCCACTGCGAGGAAGTTGATCCGCTTCCGCATGATAGCCTCCTGGTATGCGGCCTCTGCGCCGCTGGTTTTGCGCTTCTACATCCACGGCAAATTTGAGCGAATCCGCTCGCCGACCATTCTCGGTGGGGCATTCCACGCCCTGCGTCAAGCCAGCACGGCTCCCGAACTCGCGTTCGTGACCTGCCGCTGATACCGCGCCAGCCAGCCGGTCAACTCACGCTTCACGGGCTGGAACGTCTTGCGACGCTGCGCCAGTTCCGATTCGGACACGAGCACGTCGATCTTGCGATTCGGGAAATCGATCCGCAATCGGTCGCCGCCGCGCAGCAGGCCAATCGGACCGCCCTCCGCCGCTTCGGGGCTGACGTGGCCGATGCACGCGCCCGCCGTCCCGCCGCTGAACCGTCCGTCCGTGATCAACGCCACTTTGTCGCTCAGGCCCATGCCGACGATGTAGCTGGTCGGGCTGAGCATTTCCTGCATGCCCGGGCCGCCTTTCGGCCCCTCGTTGCGGATGATGACCACGTCGCCGGCCTTCACCTTTCCGCCGAGAATACCGGCGCAGGCGTCTTCCTGGCTCTCAAAAATGACGCACGGACCTTCAAAGACGAATTTCTCGCCGCAATACTTCTTGAATTCTCCGCTGATGCCCGCGGTCTTGACCACGCTGCCCTGCGGGGCGAGCTGGCCGTAAAGAATCGCGAGGCCGCCGTCTTTGGAGTACGCCATATCCTTGGTGCGAATGCAATCGCTCGCGCTGAACAGAAACGCGGGATCGAACGGCATCAGGCCAGCCGACTCGGCCTTGGCCAATTTGGCCGGGTTTTTGATGACGGCCGCTCGTTGAATCTCCCAATTCTTCATGCGCTTGATCAGGAAAAGTGCAAAGGGCTGCCGGCCGCCGGCCTTTTCGTATCTCCAGACGATCAGGACCGGATCCTTGCGGAGTTGGCCAAGTTCCTGACGCAGGAGGCCTTTGCCTTCTTGGAGTATCTTCTCGAAGAAGGCTCCAATAGCCTCCTTGCCAATCACTGGCTCCTGCCCTTCGACATCCAGCCGTGCCTTCGCGGCAAATAGCGCGACCTGCTCCGGCACCTGCGCCGAATTGAACGCCGCGGCTCTGCGCCACAACGTGATCGCCCGTTCATCACCGGGGAAGAACAGCATCGGTTTCGGGATCAGATTTCCGCTGGCCGTACGCGCCGCGGGGCCGAGTTTGTCGTTGGGGTCAAGCACCAATGCCGATGCGCCGGAAATGCGGACCGCCTTCGCCCACAGCGTGCATTTCTCGGAGCGGATGTCCCATTCATCGATATTCTCGCCAATCGTCTTGCCCGTGACCGTCTTGCAGGAGGGCGTCAGCGCGCCCATCCGCTTGAGTTCGCCAAGGATCGTATGAATCCCACCGGCCCGATGAACATCCTGGACGTGGTAGTTCGACGAGGGCGACACCTTGCACAGACAGGGCACGCGCCGTGAAATGGCGTCGATGCGCGCGATGTCGTACGCGAGACCGGCCTCGCGGGCGACCGCCAGCGTGTGCAGGACCGTGTTGGTCGAGCCGCCCATCGCGACGTCGAGCGCCAGCGCGTTGTCGAATGCTTCGAGCGTGGCGATGTCGCGCGGCTTCAGATCGTGTTCGATCAGCTTGAGGATCGCCCGCGCCGCCCGCAGATACAGGGCTTCGCGCTCCTTGGAGACAGCCAGCACCGTGCCGTTGCCGGGCAATGCCATGCCCAGCGCCTCGCACAGGCAGTTCATTGAATTCGCCGTGAACATGCCCGAGCACGAACCGCATGTCGGACACGCGCTCTGTTCGAGTTTCTTCAGTTCCGCCTCGGTGATCTTGCCGGCCTGAAGTTCGCCCACGCCCTTGAACACCGTAATCAGGTCGGACTTCTTGGTCGCCGCGCCGAGATGAGCGGGCAACTCCCCGGTCTGTTGTTCCACGATGCCGGCGGCCATCGGCCCGCCGCTGACGAAGATGGTGGGAATGTTGACCCGCATCGCCCCCATCAACATGCCGGGCACGATCTTGTCGCAGTTCGGAATGCAGATCATACCGTCGAAACAATGCGCCTTGAGCATCGTTTCCACGCAGTCGGCGATCAATTCCCGCGACGGCAACGAATACTTCATGCCGCCGTGGCCCATCGCGATCCCGTCGTCCACGCCGATGGTGTTGAACACGAATGGCACGCCGCCCGCCTCGCGCACGAACCGCTTGACCAGCGCGCCCACCTCGTTCAGATGTGCGTGGCCGGGAATGCAATCCGTGTAGCTGTTGGCAATGGCCACAAACGGCTTGTTGAAGTCGTCTTCGGACTCGATGGAGCCGGTCGCCCGCAGCAGACTGCGGTGCGGAGCGCGTTCGGCGCCTTTCTTGATCATGTCAGAGCGCATGGTGATAATTCCTTTCGCGATTGACCCGGCCGGCAGTATACCGCGATTGGGTCCCGACGACAACAGCCGGTTTTGCGTTGAAAATGAACGAGCCAGCGGACGACCAAGTGTCATCCGCTGGCTCGCGATAACAAGCCCGGTTCGGACGATCAGCCCGCGCGCCCCGTGAGGCCTTTGGTCCCGCGGGAAATCGCCCGAGCATGCTCCGTCGGACGCAACGCGCGGGCGGCAGCACCGGCGCGCCACATCTCGGAGTTGCGCATGGTGGCCAGCTCCGCGGCGATACGTTTCGGATAGTTCTTGGCGCCGCACACCTTGATTACGCGCTCGGCTTCCGCGCCGGACGACACGCGCTTGTAAAGCTTGCGGAAGACCGGCAGGACAGCCGCTTTGAACTTCGGCTTCCAATCGAGCGCGCCGCGTTGGGCCGTGGCCGAACAGTTCGAGTACATCCAATCCATTCCTTTTTCATCCACGAGCCGAATCAGGCTTTGGGTAAGTTCCTCGACCGTCTCGTTGAACGCCTCGCTCGGCGTATGGCCGTGCGAGCGCAACACGTCGTACTGCGCCTCCATTATGGCCGCCAGGCAGCCCATCAACACGCCCCGCTCGCCGGTCAGGTCGCTGTTCGTTTCATGCGGGAACGTCGTTTCGAACAGGTAGCCCGAGCCGATCGCGATGCCGATGGCCAAGCAACGGTCCTTGGCCCGGCCGGTGGCGTCCTGATGAACGGCAAAGCTGGAATTGATGCCGGCGCCCGACAGGAAATTGCGGCGCACGTTCAGCCCGGACCCTTTCGGGGCGACCATGATCACGTCCACATTCTTCGGCGGGACGACGCCGCTCTTCTTGCGGTAGGTGATCGAAAACCCGTGCGAGAAGTACAGGGCATCGCCCGGTTTGAGGTGCTTCTTGATCGTCGGCCAAACGGCGCGTTGCGCGGCGTCGGACACGAGCATCTGAATGATCGTGCCCTTCTTGACTGCGGTCTCGATGTCGAACAGGTTCTTGCCGGGCACCCAGCCGTCGGCGACCGCGCGGTCCCAGTCCCGCTTGAATTCGCGGGCCTGGCCGACGATCACGTTGAAGCCGTTGTCTTTCATATTCAACGCCTGGGCGGGACCCTGCACGCCATAGCCGATGACGGCGATAACTTCCTTCTTGAGGACGCTGCGAGCCTTGGCCAGTGTGAATTCCTTGCGCGTGATCACGCGTTCCTTGACGCCACCAAAATCAATGATTGCCATGATTCATCTTCTCCGTTGCTGGTTTTTCGTTCGCTGAGATTGTTCGCCCGTCTCGCACGTAATGCGCGAGGAACCGCGCTATTTGCGCGGCATCGCCACCTTGCCCGTTCGGGTGATGTCCCGCACGCCGAACGGTTCCATCAAATTCAGAAACGCCCCGACCTTCGATTCGTCGCCCGTGATCTCGATGGTCAACGCCTTGTGGGCCACGTCGACGATCTTCGCGCGGAAAATATCACAAATCTGCATCAATTCCGCCCGCGTCTTGTTGTCGGCCCCGACCTTGATCAATACCAGTTCGCGATCGACGTACTCGCCATCGCGGAAATCCAGCACCTTGATGACATCGACGAGTTTGTTGAGCTGCTTGGTGACCTGTTCCAGTACCGTGTCGTCGCCTTTCACCACGATGGTCATGCGGGACTGGGTCGGGTCCTGCGTCGGGGCGACGTTGAGTGAGTCAATGTTGAACCCGCGGCCGCTGAACAGCCCCGAGATGCGGGTCAACACGCCAAACTTATTCTCGACCAAAACTGACAGGGTATGCCTCATAGGCGTCCCGCTTATACGGCAATCCTCGCCGCCAATCAACCCCCATTTCCGGTGTTTTGTCGCAAGGTGGCTTACGACGTGCTCTGTCCGGACGCAGTCGTGAATTCGCAAGTTGTGCGCGGATCAGCCGCCAACCGCCACGAAGGACAACCCCCTTTGGGCCGGACCTCGCGAAGCAGCGATGGAACGGCGTCATGAATGAGATTGCAGCTTCAGTTTCGAGACTTCCCGACGCACACGGATTGTGTCTTCCCGCCCTCGGCAGCCACTGGCGACCGATTTTTTGCTGCACCTTGAGCGCCGTGGCAGTGCTGCTGGCCGTGACCACGAGGCGCGACGCGGACCGCCTTCCCGTCCAGGCTCTCGCCCCCGTCGTGAGTGTCCGCGCCGCGCCCGTGGCACGCCATCCGCAGCCCTCGCCATCGGCCATTGCGCCGGAGGCGGCTGCTCGTAATGCGATTCTCCGCCCGGCGGCACCCACGATATCCGTCCGAAACCGATTCGAGCCGGAACCGTCGGTTGACACCCCAAAGCCGGTCCCCGTCGTCTACGCACCGTCCTCGCGCGCCTTTTCCGGCCCGATGTGGCGGTTCCTGTTGAACGAGCCCGTGCGTCCCGACATCGATCTGACACATACACATAACCAGACATACTACGGCGTCAAAGTAACGCTGCCGCTCGGCGGCTGACCGGCATCAAAATCCTTGCTTGTGAAAGTGACGGGCCGCACCTACCATGCGACATGCCTTTCAAGCAATTGGGACTCTCTGACGAAGTGGTGCGCGGCGTGCAGGCGGCGGGTTACGTCGAGCCGACACCGATTCAACTCCGCGCGATACCGCTGGTTTTGTCCGGCAAGGATTGCATCGGCTCGGCGCAAACCGGCACGGGCAAGACTGCGGCGTTTGCGCTGCCGATCCTCACGATGCTCAAGACCCATGGCAAGTGCCGCTGCCTCGTGCTGGAACCGACCCGCGAACTCGCCGCCCAGGTCGAGACCGCCTTCCGTGATTACGGGCGGTTCACCAATTTGAAGACATCGGTCGTATTTGGCGGAGTCGGCTACGGCGAGCAAAAACAGCAGTTACAGCGCGGCGTGGACATCGTGGTCGCCACGCCGGGGCGGCTCCTGGATTTGATGGGGCAGGGCGTGGTCAAATTGCAGGACGTCGGCCTTCTCGTGCTCGACGAGGTCGACCGCATGCTGGACATGGGATTTCTGCCCGACGTGCGGCGGATCGTCGAACGCTGCCCGAAACAGCGGCAGACGATGCTGTTTTCCGCCACGATCCCGCCGGAAATCGAACGGCTCGCCGCGTGGGTCCTCCGCCAACCGGAGAAGATCGAAATCGGCATCAGCCGTTCGCCCGCCGAGACGGTCACGCACGCCTGTTATCCGGTCGCGACCAGCCAGAAGTTTCAGTTGCTGGCCGCGCTGCTCCAGCGCACGAATTTCGACAGCGTCCTGATTTTCTCGCGGACCAAACACGGCGCCGATAAGATCGCTCATCGGCTGAAAATCGAAAACCATTCCGTCGCCGCGCTGCACTCCAACCGCACCCAACGCGAACGGGTCGAGGCGCTGGAAGGATTTAAATCGGGCAAGTACGAAGTCATGGTCGCGACCGATATCGCGGCGCGCGGGCTGGACGTCGAGGACATCACTCACGTGATCAACTACGACGTGCCGCAGCATCCCGAGGATTACGTCCATCGCATCGGCCGCACCGGCCGCGCCCAGAAGGTGGGCGACGCGTTTACCCTCGTGACCATCGAGGAGCTGGAGTACCTGCGCGCCATCGAACGGTTCATCGGCCAGAAGATCCCGCAGCTCAAGGTCGAGAATTTCAATTACATCGCCACGCCGCTGTTCGAAGGGAAACAACTTTCCGGCGACCGCCGCAGCGTCCGCGCCGTCCGCACCATGAAAGGCTATTCCTTCAGCCCCAGCCGGAGGAGGCGGTAGGGCGCCTGGCTATGATATCCGCCACTGTACCGAAAATATCGGCGTTGTCGCTGATCACAAGCGCATCGAGGTCAATGGGCAGCGGCATTTGTTGAAGACCGCGGGCAAACTGCCTGATCTTGGATTCAGATTCCGCAAGCGCTTCCACGCGGCAATAAACCACAATAAGCTGCTGTTTGTTGAACCTCACCACACGTCCTCGCAGGAACCCGCAGTAGTCGGGTTCATCGCGCAGTATATGTTCGTAGCCTTTGGGTACATTATCGCGGTGGCTGTCGCGAGCGTCGTGAAGTTGGCCGTCTGGATGGATCCAAAACGCGAACTCTGGATCGCGATGCGTCAGCTCGCGAATCGCATTTCGACGTCCTTCAAAGAACTCGGCGAGAAATGGGAATGCACGTGCCGCACTTTCACGTGATATCGACCCTCGCGTGATCATTTTCGTCTCGGAGTTAGGCCCACGGAGGAACAGTTCGATACGACTGTGCCTCGACTGTTATGCTCAACCGCTCGACGGATTGCGCGAGCGCCGACCGCGCCCAGCTTAGTCGGAAAGCCATCGGTCGAGCTGGCTCCGAACATCCTCGTGTGGCACAACCCTGCCTTCCCGAATATCGCTACGGCCTTTTTCGATCGCCGCTAGAAACCGGATGCCCTCTTCAATGTCTTCCGATCTGTCCGTATCGGGAAGCCCTCGAATAGAAGCCAGCGCAATTCCTTTCGTCGACATGTACTAAGGTTACCAAGTTTGTGCTTTCTGTTCAACCCCGCCATCGGCTTGGAGACCGGCGACTTAACATCAGGCATGTTTGACAGCTTGCGTTACGCGTCCGGGTTTGCGATGGTCGAGACACGATCAAGGGATGAGCCTGCACGCATATATTCTGCTCGCGTTCAGTTCGCTGTTTATCATCGTGGACCCGATTGCCGCCCTGCCCGCATTTCTGGCGATGACGCCGAATGATTCGCCGGTCAATCGGATCAAGATGGCCCGGCTCGCCTGCTGCGTGGCCGGCGGAGTGTTGATCGTCTGCGCGGCAACGGGGCAATGGATTTTCCGGCTCTTGGGCATCACGCTGCCGGCGTTCCAGATGGGCGGCAGCATTGTGTTGCTGTTGGTCGCGCTGGATATGTTGCGGGCGCGGCGCTCCGAGGTCCGCGAAACGAGCGAGGAAACCGCCGCCGGCACGGACAAAGACGACATCGCGATCACGCCGCTGGCGGTGCCGATGTTGGCCGGGCCCGGGGCAATCACCACGGCCATTCTGATGCGCGGCCAGGCGGACGGCTTGGCGCAGCACCTGGCCCTGTACGGCTGCATCGTCGGGGTGTGCGCGGCCTGTTACCTCATCTTCCGGGTCTCGGCGCATGGGCTGCGCTGGATCAGCCCGATTGCCATGAAAGTCGCCACGCGTTTGATGGGACTGCTGCTCGCGGCCGTCGCCATGCAATTCATGCTCAATGGCATCAAAGCCGCGCTGTTTCCAGTGCGGTAAGGGAAGCGCCTACCACAACTCATTCGGGCCGGCGGGCACCTTGACCTTGTCCGTGGTGTCAACGCTCATCCCCAAGCGCTTCGGCTCGTACGGTGGCAGCAGCCTGCCGTCTTCGTCGAGGAATTGCGCGCGCCAGGCGCGGTACGCGACGAGGATGTCGTCGAACTCGGCGCGGGCGCTGAGGCGGACGACGCGTTTGTGGAATTCCTTCGTCGGACCGAACCGCCGCGCGTACTGCAGCGCGACCTTGCGGAACATGCGGCAACCCTGCAACTCGCCGAAGATTTCCACCATCAAGTCAAGATGCCGCTTCATCACCGTGACGACCTCCTCAAAGGCGGGCTCGGCCGGCAATTCGCCGGTCGTCAGATACTGCTCGATGTGGCGGAAGATCCACGGATTGTAGAACGCGCCGCGCCCGATGCTGATGGCCGCGCAGCCGGTCTGGTCGAACATCATTTTCGCTGCCTGCGGCGTCGTGATATCGCCGTTGCCGATGATCGGCACGCGCTTCACGGCCTCGACGACCGCGCGGATGCCGGCCAGGTTCACCGACCCGCTGAATCCCTGCTGCCGGGTGCGTCCGTGCACCACGATGGCGGCCACGCCGGCGTCTTCCAGCGCCTTCGCCAAATCGGGGGCCGTCAGGTTTTCGTCGTCCCAGCCCAGCCGCATCTTGGCCGTGACGGGGATTTTCACCGCGCCGGCCATCAGGCTCACCAGCCGCGCCGCCTTGTCGTGATCGCCCATCAATTTCGAACCGCCGCCGCTGCGGCAAATCTTGCGAACGGGGCAGCCCATATTGATGTCGACCGCGCTCACGCCCCGCGATTCCAACAACACCGCGGCATCGCGCATCTGTTCGGGCGTCGCGCCGTAAAGCTGGACAGCAAGCGGGCTGTCCTCCGGGCAGGAACGGACCAACTCCAGCGCTTTGCGGTTCTTTTCCAGCAGCGAGCGCGCGTTGACGAGGTCGGTCGTGCACAATCCGACCCCGCCGATTTTGCGAATGATGAGACGGAAGGGCAGGTTGGTGTACCCGGCCAGCGGGGAGAGGAACAGATTCGACTCCAGGGTCAATTGGCCGAGGGTAAACGACATGGCCCAATGAATAGGCCATTTTCTGGCGGTTTGCAACCCGACGGCCGACGACCCAAAAAAGATTGTCGCTTTTTTGGCGCAAATGGGGGATAGTCCGCCCGTTTCGTGACGAGGAGGCACACGATGGCCAAACGGAGCATGACGCTGTGTGGCTCGTATCGTGCTCTATTTGCGATATGACGTCGCAGTTCGCCTCGGAATCGGAATACAAGGCGGCAGATCAATCATGCCAATCGAAGCCGTTACATCGTTGGTGACGTTTGGAAGCGAGTTGCTCAACAATCCGCGTCCCATCGGGTCGGCCGTGCCAAGTTCCCCGTTTCTGGCCCGGCGCATGGCCAGCTATGTCCCGCGCGCCCCGCGTGGATATGTGATCGAGCTCGGCGCGGGAACGGGAGCGATTACCGCCGCGCTCCTCAAACGGGGAATCCCGGCGGAGAAGATTGTCTCCGTCGAACGCTCGGAAACCCTGGTGCGGCTGCTCAAGCGCCGGTTTCCATCCCTGAAGGTCGCGCTTGGGGATGCCGGCGATCTTCGCACTCTGCTGAAGACGTTTCTCGGAAAGGAGACGGTTGAAGTCAGCCACGTCGTTTCCAGCCTGCCCTTGCGTTCGTTGCCCCAGGATGTCGTCGCGAGCATCGTTCGCGAGGTGCATGCCGTTCTCCCGAGCGAGGGCAAGCTCGTGCAGTACACCTACAACCTGGGCAAGGCGCCAAATCCCTGTCTCTCCGGTTTCAAACGGATCCGCACGGCGGTCGTCTGGGCCAACGTACCACCGGCCCGCGTCGACGTCTTCCAAAAGAACGGCAAGACCCCGGCCTAGAGATGGGTCGAGCCGACGCGGCGTCCGATTCTGCGGCCCGCGGCCATCGGGAAATGAGACGCCCTCCCTGCGAAAAACAGTGGCGGCGCGAAGCGAATCACGGTAAACGTAGATGCGACAAATCTTCATGCAGGAGGCACCATGAGCGAGCAGGCGAAATTGGAACTCGGTGGCAAGACATATCAGATACCGGTGGTCGTCGGCACGGAAGGCGAACACGCAATCGATATTTCCAAATTGCGGGATGAGTCCGGCTGCATCACGCTCGATGACGGCTATTCGAACACGGGCTCCTGCACCAGCGCCATCACCTTCATCGACGGCGAAAAGGGCATTTTGCGGTACCGCGGGATTCCGATCGAAGAGCTGGCGGAAAAATCCACGTTCATCGAAACCGCGTATCTGTTGATCTACGGCCATCTGCCTGCCAGCCAGGAATTGCGCCGGTTCTCCGAGCTGCTCACGCAAAACGAAATGTTGCACGAGGACATGAAGTTTCACTTCGAGGGGTTCCCGCCCAACGCGCATCCGATGGCGATCCTCTCGTCAATGATCAATGCGGCCAGTTGCTTCCACCCGCGCCTCATGGAAGGCTATCGGCCCGAGCACTTCGACCGGCAATCGGCGCGGCTGATTTCCAAGGTGCGCACCATCGCCGCGTTTTCGTACCGGAAATCGCGCGGCCTGCCGATCGTCTATCCCAAGCCGGTGTACAAGTACACGGCCAACTTCCTCCACATGCTCTTCTCCGAGCCGTACCAGGACTACGACTTGAAACCTGAAGTCGTGCGGGCGCTGGATCTGATCTTTCTGCTGCACGCCGATCACGAACAGAATTGTTCGACCTCGACCGTCCGCATGATCGCTTCGAGCCGGGCCAATTTGTTTGCCTGCGCGGCCGGCGGCGTCTGCGCCCTGTGGGGGCCGCTCCATGGCGGCGCCAACCAGGCCGTCATCGAAATGCTCGAACAGATCCACCGCGACGGCGATGACGGTTCGAAATTCATCACCGCCGCCAAGGACAAGAAGAGCGGCAAACGGCTCATGGGGTTCGGCCATCGCGTGTACAAGAACTACGATCCGCGCGCGAAGATCATCAAGGAACAGTGTGACCGGATCCTCCACGTCCTGCGCATCGACGATCCGTTGCTGGCGATCGCGAAGAAGTTGGAAGACGCGGCGATGCGCGACGAGTATTTCGTGGAGCGCAAGCTCTATCCGAACGTGGATTTTTACAGCGGCATCATTATGCGGGCCATCGGCATCCCGGTCGAGATGTTCACCGTGATCTTCGCCATCGGACGCATGCCCGGCTGGATCGCGAACTACAAAGAGATCATGGATCAGGCCAGCAGCCGCATTTATCGCCCGCGGCAGATATACATCGGCGCGACCGAACAACATTACGTGCCGATCGACAAGCGGAACAAATCAGCCTAATCCACCTGCAGCAGAGTCTGCAACTGGGATGACACCGCATCCATCGCGTACTGGATTTCGGGACCCCGGATGTACTCGGCGTCTCGCAAGGGGTTGGTGACCTCGGCGATCCGCGCCCGCGTCCGTTTATCCCGAGAAACGTATTCCAGGTCGCGGATGATTTCCCGGAACAACGCATCCGTATCGTGATCCATTTGATCGGTCTCGGTGATCACATCGGCGAGCCGCGCGCGCAACCGCATCTTGGCCTCCGGAGTGTCGGTCGCGTATTCGCGGCGGATTTGATCGGCGGTGAGGTCAAACTCCTCTCGAAGAAGATCGAGCCTGGCCAGATCCTTCTTCCACGCATCGATGTTGCGAACGCAGCGGGCCGCGGCATCCCGATTGACAGACGACGGGTTGATGATGGATCGCGAACAGGAGCACAGAAGTAGCAGCATCCCGCACAGCGTTGTTTGGCGAAGTGAACGGGTCGGAGTCATCGGTGATCTTTCCAGTTTGTACTGGGTGTCGATTCAAGCAATTCCTTTGCCATCTTTTTCGGCTGACTTGGCCGCGTTTTTTCGGTACATTCGATGCGGGTGATGACGGAGCGTCGACATCACAGATTCAAGAAATGGGCGATTGGCATCGGCATTGCCTTCGTGTTCTTCAACATTCTCAGCTTCTTCATCCTCCCCGCGGTGATCAAATCCCAGATGCTCAAGCGGCTGCCCGCGCTGACGCATCGCCGTGTCGCTGTCGGCGCAGTGAAGCTCAATCCCTACGCACTGTCGTTTACCCTTCGCGGATTTTCATTGACGGAAACCAATGGCGATGAATTCGTCTCTTTGGACGAGCTGTACATCAATTTCGAATCGATCTCGGCGCTTAAGCGCGGCCTTGTCTTCAGCGAGATCGATGTCAAGAAACCCTCCGCCAACATCGTTCGACTGGCCGATGGAACGTTCAACTTTTCGAACCTGCTGCCGCCCACCAACCCGCCACCCGTCGAAGCCAAACCGGCCGGCACGGCCGCCGACAGGCAACAATTGCCATTGGTCGTGATCGACAAACTGCGGATTGAAGACGGCCGGTTTTCGTTCACGGATTTGGACCGCAAGAAGCCGTTCCAGCGCAAGTTCGGGCCAATCAACGTCACGCTGACTGATTTCACGACCCGCCCGAAGGTTGGCAGCCCGTATTCCGTCGTCGTCGACACGGATGACGGTGAGGCGTTCGCCTGGTCGGGCGACGTGTCGATTGTACCGCTGCATTCGGCCGGCGTGTTCAAGATGACGGGGCTGCACGTCAACAAGTACGCCGCCTACGCGGAGGATGCCCTGCCGATTCAGGTCGTCGGAGGCCGGGTCGACCTGCAGACTGACTACCGCGTCGACGTAACCGGCGAGGAGGCCAGCGCGTCCGTTTCCAACCTGACGGTGGATCTGGCGGGAATTGCGGTGTTGACCGCGCAACCAAGACCAGCCCGGGCGCAGCTCGACAAACTGCACCTCTCGGTGAGCGGCGTGGCGCTGGATACGGCAGCCAAACGGCTGGATGTCGCCGAGATTCGCTTGGCGGATCTGACGACGGGCGTGACGCTGTTGCCCGGCGCGTCACCGACCCAGACTGTTGCCCGAGCCGCGCCTTCGCCCGCAACGGAGCCGAAACCCGCGGCGGGGCAGACCAACAACGCGTTTCAAGTGACGATTGGTGAAGTCGCGCTCGACAACGCGTCGTTTCGTTTCCGGGATGAGTCGGTCGACCCGCACGTGGAATCGGCGGTGGAAGATTTCAACGGCACCGTCAAGGGGCTGACTTCGGATCTGAACACGGTCGCTGCAGTCGATTTCTCCGGGAAGGTCAACAAGTACGCGCCGTTTTCCATCAAAGGCAAAATCAATCCGCTGTCCTCGGATTTGTTTGTTGACCTGGCCATTTCGCTGCAGAACGACGCGCTGATGCCCGAGTCGCCCTATGCGGCCAAATACGTCGGTTTCCCACTCGAAAGCGGCGCGCTGTCGCTCGACCTGCGCTACTACGTCACGCAAAAGGAACTAAAAGCCGAGAACCGGCTGCGCGTAGACCAGTTGCGTCTGGGTGAGGCCAGTAACAGTCCCGACGCGATCAAACTGCCGGTCAAACTCGGCATCGCGCTGTTACAGGACCGCCACGGGGTAATCGCCCTCAACGTGCCCGTCAATGGCCGCATCGATGATCCGAAATTCAAGCTCGGGCCGGTCATCATGCAGGTGTTCATGAACATCATCACGAAGGCGATCACCAAACCGTTCGCGATGCTCGGCTCGCTGGTTGGAGGCGGCGAGGACCTCGACCACATCAACTTCGAGGTCGGCAAGGCGGACTTCGCGGAAGGCGAGGTGAGCAAGCTCGATAGTCTGGCGACGGCATTGTACGAGCGACCGCAGTTGAAGCTCGGGATTGCCGGCTCCATCGATCCGGTCAAGGACCGCGAGGCGCTGGCGAAGCTCAAGCTGGAGCGTCACCTCGATGAGATGCGCGCGAAGGAGTTGCAGGCGGCGGGCCAGAAGGTGACATCGGTCGATGCGGTGCGGTTAGCGCCGGAGGATCACGATCGGCTGATCAAGCTCGCGTACGCGGAGGCGATGGGGCTGGTGTCGAGCAAGGCATCCGCCTCACGCGAGGAAACTGTTTTGGCCCATCTGCAAACGAAGACCAATTTCGAGCCGTTGCACCCCGCCAAGAGCGCGGCGCAGGGAGCGAAGGAAGCTTCGGGTGGCGTTGTCAGCGTCGCGGACATGGAGAAGAAACTGATCGAGCTCACCGAGGTCACGCCGGACGATTTCAAGAAGCTTATGGATGACCGCTCGTCCGCCGTGCAGAGCTACTTGTTACAGAGCGGAAAGGTGGAGCCGGACCGCATCAGCCTCGTCGCACCGAAGACGGTAGACGCTTCATTCCAAGGGTCGAGCCGCGTGAACCTGACCTTGCAGTGATCTGGTGTCGCGGCTGCTCGGCACGATCGACGATTTCCGCTTCGATAGGACACGAAACGGCGACACAATCAGCCCCGACTCGCTGGCTGGCAAGCGCGCTTGCGGCTTGCCAGCAGGTTGAGGGTTGGCTATGGTGGGTCGGTTATGGCAACGACGGTTTTGGTTGGCGCCCAATGGGGCGATGAGGGCAAGGGCAAGGTCATCGACGTGCTCACCGAGCAGGCGGACGTCGTGGTCCGCTATCAGGGCGGCAACAATGCCGGCCACACGGTCGAGGTCGGCGACCAGAAGTACGTGCTGCACCTGATCCCGTCGGGGATTCTGCATCCCGGCAAGATCAGCGTCATCGGCAACGGTGTGGTGGTCGATCCCGAAGCGTTGCTGAGCGAGATCGAACACTTGCGCCACCGCGGCGTGATGATCGACGGCAACCTTTACGTCAGTGAGACCGCGCACCTCGTGTTTCCCTACCACAAGTTGCTCGACGAGATTCGTGAGGAGCAGAAGGGCAAACGCAAGATCGGCACCACCAAGCGCGGTATCGGCCCCGCCTATGCCGACAAGGTGGCGCGCACGGGCTTGCGACTAATCGATTTGCTTTCGCCTGAACGTTTCTCCGAGAAGTTGCGTCGAAAGATCCGGGAAAACAACGAGATCTTCAAGGCCTTCGGCGCCAAACCACTGAGCTTTGCGAAGATCAATGACGAGTATCTGGAGTGCGGACGAAAACTGCGGCCGTTCATGACCGACACGGTGACATTGCTGAATCGGGCGGTGCGCGATGGCCGCAACATCCTGTTCGAGGGCGCGCAGGGCACGCTGCTCGACATCGATTTCGGGACGTATCCGTTTGTGACCAGTTCGAGCGCGACGGCTGGCGGAGCCTGTATCGGCACGGGTGTTCCGCCGCACAAGGTCGACCGCGTGGTCGGCGTTATGAAAGCCTATACGACGCGTGTGGGCGAAGGCCCGTTCCCGACCGAGCTGCTGGACGATCAGGGACTGCTCCTGCGCGAAACGGGACGCGAATTCGGCGCGACGACCGGCCGACCGCGGCGATGCGGTTGGTTCGATGCCGTGGCGACGCGGTATTCCGTCATGGTCAACGGCATCGACGAGCTGGCGGTGACGAAGCTTGATGTGCTGGACAAACTGCCGCAGATCAAGGTCTGCGTGGCGTACAAAGTGGGCAGCCGGATGTACGAGACGATTCCCAACGACCTCGAAATCATGGAACGATGCTCGCCGGTGTACCAGGAGTTCGAAGGCTGGCAGACGTCGACGAAGCTCGCGCAGGATTTTGACCAGTTGCCGAAGCGCGCGCGGATTTACCTGCAAAAGTTGGCGCAGCTCAGCGGCGCGAAACTCGGCCTCGTCTCCATCGGGGCCCGCCGCGAGGAGACGATCTTCCTGTAGCCATGGCGATGACACCACGACAGGTAAGAGGCGCAGGACGGTTCTTCGGGTGGTTTGTCGCTGTGTCTTTGTCGATCGCGGTTGCTGGCGGGCTGGTCATCGGTGCGTCGACAGGTTTTGGCGTGATCCTGGCAATCCTGGTCTTTGCGTTGGTTTGGACTGTGGCGACGCTGCCTTTGGTTTGGCTGCTGACGCGGTCAAGCGGCAAACGAAGGCGCGCCGAGTAGTCGGTTATGTCTCACCACCTTAAGAATCTTCCGCATCATGTTGCCATTATCATGGATGGCAACGGACGCTGGGCGCGTGAGCGCGGGTTGCCTCACATCGAGGGACACCGTCGCGGCGCGGAAAGCGTCCGCGAGATCGTCCGCGTGTCGGGCGAGCTGGGCATCGATTACCTGACACTGTACGCATTCTCAACGGAGAACTGGAACCGACCGCGAGCCGAGGTGTCCGCGTTGATGCGGCTACTGGAGTTCTATTTGAAGCAGGAGGTTGCCGAACTGAACAGGAACAACGTGCGCCTCACCGCGATCGGGCGTCTGCAGGAATTGCCCGCGCGCGCCCAGCGGCAACTGGAAAAGTCCATCGATGCGCTGAGAAAGAATACGGGGTTGACACTCGTCCTCGCGCTCAGCTATGGCGGTCGCGCGGAGATAGTCGATGCGGTGCGGTCCATCTGCAGGGAAGTGAAAAGCGGGCGGCTGGACGGCTCGGACGTCGATGAGAAGGTGATCTCGCAACACCTGTACACTCGCGCAATGCCCGACCCGGACTTGCTGATTCGCACCAGCGGCGAGATGCGGGTGAGCAATTTCCTCCTGTGGCAGATCTCCTACGCCGAGATGTACGTCACCGAAACGCGCTGGCCCGATTTTCGCCGGGCCGAGTACCTGAAAGCGCTGGCCGATTACGGGGGCAGAAACCGCCGCTTCGGCAGGGTCAACCCGAGCGAGGCCGCCTGAGCACCGCCCGGGAACATCCCGACGTCGTCGCGCCCATTTCCGGGACGAACGGGCTTGGTCTCACGAATGGTGCGGCGGCCACGACGTTGCCCGCGTCGCGAAGCGGCTTTCGCTGGCGCCTGATCAGTTCACTGGCCCTGTGGGCGATCATGTTGGCCGTGGTCTTCTGGCTGCCGCCGACCGCGATGTACATTTTCATGAACCTGGTCATCGCGCGGGCGGTCTGGGAGTTTTACAGGATTTGCGAGGCCAAGGGGCTGCCGGCGTACAAGGTCTGGGGTGTGATCGGCACCGTGGCGCTGGTTTCGGGAAGCTGGTTTGTGTTCGGCATGAGGCAATCCCGGCCGACCGCTGATTTTGCGGCCACGTCCTACGATTTCGATATCTTCATTCTGCTGGTGTTCGCCATCGGGGTGTTTATCCGGCAGTTCCCGCAAAAACTGAATGCGCACGGCATCGAAACCATGGCGGTCACCTTGTTTGGCTTGATCTACGTCGCCTGGCTGGGCAACTTCATCACCCGCATCAATTTCGCCGTCGTCAACGGCCGGTTTTGGGTCATGTATCTCGTCGTGGTGACGAAGTTCACCGATATCGGCGCCTACCTGGTCGGCTCATCGATCGGTCGACACAAAATGATCCCGCGCATCAGCCCGAAGAAAACGTGGGAAGGGACCGTTGGCGGGCTGTTGTTTGCGGTCGGCGGCAGCTTCCTGTGTCTGTGGGTGATGCCCGACAAGCTTAAGGCGGACGGCATGACCGTGCCGCACGTGGTCGTGCTCGGCCTGCTGCTGGGCAGTGCGGCGGTGATCGGCGACCTGGCCGAGTCGCTCGTCAAACGCGAAGCGGGCGTGAAAGATTCCAGCACCATCCTCCCCGGCCACGGCGGCTGCCTCGACATGGTCGACAGCCTTCTCTTCACTGCGCCACTGTTGTACGTCTACATGCGGCTGGTGTTGCGGTAATGAACGGCTGCTTGACCCGCAAGACGTTGGGCCCGCCGACTAAGGATTCGCGCGCCAGCCGATAAAGTCCCCATTCGGCAGACGCACCACATCCCGGGCGTCGCAGTGGTTTGGTTGCCAGCCGTCGCCGAGATGTACCCGGGTGGTCTGGCCCGGCTTGATGACAACCGGGACCCGTACCGGGAACGTACCGCTTTCGCCGCCGTCCGCGGCGGCCTCAATTTCGTAGCGGCCCGGGGGAAGAGAAACGCTTGTTGGTTTCGGATCGTACTGATTGCGGGCATTGCGAACCCATTTGATCAAGGTGCCCTGCTCATTGTAGAGGGCGTAGTCAGAGCGCGCCGGGGAGTACAAGAGATCGTTGCTCCAAGAATCAGCGAACCAGGTCCATTCCTGCTCCATGAGGTCCGGGCCAGTCGGCGCGTGAGCCGAATAGACCTGAAGGGACCCGTAACCGGTTGTTGGCGGGGACTCGATGGGCGCTGGGCCGATTGAGGAGAGGACGGTGGTTTCGCCCAGAAAGGTGCAACCTGCCAGAGCGAGAGTGGCTCCACAAACAGCAATCGCGAGCCATGGTTTCATGGTCTCTATGAGCTGCCGGCTCGGTGATATTGCATCCTTCGCAAGCACGATGGTTTTCCTCAACTGAAACTCGAAAACTCCACCTTCCACACGCTGCGATGTTTAAAGCATAGCAGCATGTGCGGATCTGTAAATTAGGCATTGTGATGAAAAAGGCCTCATCCAATCTCCTACGCGGCACTGGGAAGAAATCCTAGGCTCAGGGCAGGCCCCGCCCCGCCGCTGCTTTACGCCTACATGCGGCCGGTGCTGCGGTAATAGCGCCAAGCTGGGGCGAACCGCGGAAGCTCCCGCGGTTCGCCCAAGGGTGGATCGAATTTACTCCCTAAAAGAAGTAATTCCGCTCGGAGCCGTCATAATGGCCGGTCCCGAGGCAACATCTCTTGAAACCGGCGTCCCGAGCCGCAGGGGCAAGGATCGTTTCGGCCCAATTTCTCTCGGAGTTCCTTGTTCCCATGGACGACCCGATGACCTTTCCTTACCTGTGTCTCGGACGGGAATCCCTTGCGGCGCTTACTGGTCGGCTCGTAGAAAGGGGGACGCTTCGTATTTATGCTCGTTTGTCATATGGTCCTCCCGCATTGAATTGGGGAGGCAACATACCTGCAGAATAAAAGTCGTCAAGTCCGAACTGGCCCAACGAAACGCTTGAGGCCGCGGCCCGAGGGAAGTATGCTGGCGCGGCTTGATGAAACCAAAGAATGTCGTCCTGCTCGGCTGCACCGGATCCATCGGCGTCTCGACACAGAAAGTGGCGGCGGATTTGCCGGATCAGATCCGCATCGTTGGCCTGGCCTCGCGCGGGAATGTGGACGGCATGGAACAGGCCATCCGCCAATTCAAGCCGCTCGCGGTCGGGATGACGAATCGGGACAGAGCGGACGAACTGAAGCGCCGCATTGGCGGCAAGATTCCCGTCCACGCCGGGGAGCGAGGGTTGGTTGACCTGGCGACGATGCCGGAAGCGGACATCGTGCTGGTGGCCATCGTCGGCACGGCCGGGCTGGAGCCGGCGCTCGCGGCGATTCGCGCGGGCAAGGACCTGGCGGTGGCGTCGAAGGAAATTCTCGTGATGGCCGGCGAGCTGGTTATGAGCGAAGCACGGAAGCACGGCGTCAGGGTGCTGCCCGTCGACAGCGAACACAGCGCCATCTTTCAGTGTCTCGAGGGCCGCGATCCGCGCGATGTGAAACGGCTGATTCTGACGGCGTCGGGTGGCCCGTTTCGGCAAACGCCGCGCGAGCAATTCGCCCGGATCACCGTCGCCCAGGCGTTGAAGCACCCGAGCTGGAACATGGGCCAGAAAATCACCATCGACTCGGCCACGTTGTTCAACAAAGGCCTCGAGATGATCGAAGCCCGGTGGCTGTTTGACGTCGAAGTGGACCGCGTGGACGTGGTGATTCATCCCCAAAGCGTGGTGCATTCGATGGTCGAATTCCGCGACGGATCGATTCTGGCGCAGTTGAGCGTGCCGGACATGCGCTACCCGATTCAATACGCGTTGATCGGGCCGCGCCGGTCGCCGAACTCGATGCCGCCCACCGATCTGGCGAAAATCGGGTCGCTGACCTTCGAGAATCCCGACCGCGAGAAATTCCCGTCTCTGCGCCTGGCACACGAGGCGGGACATGTGGGCGGGACAATGCCGGCCGTGTTCAACGCCGCGAACGAGGTCGCGGTCGCGCGGTTTGTGGACGGAAAGATCGGTTTCCTTCAGATATTCGAGACGGTGGAAAAAGTGATGCGCGCGCACCACAAAGGCGGCGCGGCCGGGGCTTCCTGGGTTGCATCGCCGACGCTGGATGTTATACTGCAGGCGGACCTTTGGGCAAGGAAGGAAGCCGAACGTGTCATTTGAAACCGTGTTACGTGTGCTCACCGACTGGGTTTACCCGGCGGTGCTGGTGGTCGCCTTTTTTGCAGTGACGATTTTTGTCCATGAGCTTGGCCACTTTCTCGTGGCCAAGCGCCGGCGCATGGTCATCGAACGATTCTCCATCGGGTTCGGCCCGAAGATCTTCGGCTGGGTGAAGGACGGCATCGACTACCGTGTCTCGTGGCTGCCGTTTGGCGGTTATGTCGCGCTGCCGCAGATGTCGCCGATGGAGGCGATCGAAGGCGGGACCGAGGCCAAGCGGGAAGAACTACCGGTCGCACCGCCATCGTCTCGCATTCTCGTCGCCCTGGCCGGTCCGGCGATGAACATGGTGTTCGCGCTGGCGCTCGCCGCGATCATCTGGGGCGTGGGCGCGCCCGCGAACCTGCCGGTCATCGGCTGGGTCGAACCAGACAGTGCGGCGGGGCGAAGCGGCCTCCATTCGGATGATCGGATCACCGCCGTCAACGACGAGAAAGTGGATACGTGGGAGCAATTTCTGGAAACCGTGGCGTTCAGCCGCGAACCGATGGTGAAAGTCACGGTCACGCGTGACGGACATAGCTTGAGTTATCTGCTGGAGACGAAGGTCAACGAGAAACTGGGCGTGAAAATGATCGACCTGAATCCGAAGGAGCATCCTTTTGCCCGGTCCGTGAAGGCCGGCTCGGCAGCCGCCGCGGCTGGCATCCAGCCTGGCGACCAGTTTGTCTCCATTGAGGGCATGCCCATTTACAGTTCGGAACAGGTGATCAAGTTGATCCGGACCCGCCGGGACGAGCCGACGGTCATCAAGATGCTTCGCGACGGAAAGCCCGTTGTGATGACGGTCGTGCCGGCTTTCGACCCAAAGGACCAGGTCGCGCGTATCGGGGTGATGCTGGGCGACGAAATGCAGTTGCAGAGGCCCGGCCCCACGCCGATGGCACAATTCACGGAGGTATTTCGCTCGATGGGACGGCTGGTCGGAGCGATCTACCATTCCAAGGAAACCGGTGTCAGCGTCCGCAACATTCAGGGGCCGGTGGGTATTCTACCGGCGTGGTGGTATGAAATCGTGCTCGGCGGAATCCGCCGCGGCATGGTCATCGCGGTGCTGCTGAACATCAACCTGGCGATCCTGAATCTGTTGCCGTTCCCTGTGTTGGATGGCGGACACATCCTGTTTGCCGTGGTCGAAATTCTGCGGCGCAAACCACTGAACACGCGCCTCGTGCATATCACCTCGATGGCGTCCGCGGTTGCCCTCATCACGTTCATCGCCTATGTCTCCTGGAACAATCTCGAGCAATGGTTCCTGCCGGACCGCGCGCCGGCCGCGGCCGTGCACGGCAGCGAACCAACGCCTGCCAGCCAACCGGCGCCACAGCCATGAACTATTGCTCCGACCCGTTTTTCTGGCAACGACGCGCCACGCGCGAGGTGAAGGTCGGCGATGTCGGCGTCGGCGGCGACAATCCGATCCGCGTGCAGACGATGCTGATCTCCGACACGATGAACACGGCGGCTTGCGTCCGCGAATCGATCCCGATCATCGAGGCCGGCTGCGAAATCCTGCGGATCACCGCCCCGAGCATCAGCGACGCGAAGAACCTCAAGAATATCGTCGGGGAATTGCGAACGCGGGGCTTCCGCACACCGATCGTGGCGGACATCCATTTCGTGCCTGCGGCGGCGATGGAGGCGGCCCTGTGGTGCGAGAAAGTCCGCATCAATCCCGGCAATTACGCCGACCGCAAGAAGTTCGCCACGCGCGAGTATTCGGACGATCAGTACGCGGAGGAATTGGAGCGGCTGGAGAAGGCGTTCACGCCGCTGGTGCTCAAGTGCAAGGAATTGGGCCGCGCGATGCGCATCGGGACCAACCACGGCTCGTTGTCCGACCGTATTATGAACCGGTACGGCGACACGCCGCTGGGCATGGTGGAGAGCGCGCTGGAATTTGTCCGGATCTGCCGTCAGAACAGTTATCACGACATCATATTGTCGATGAAGGCCAGCAACCCCAAGGTGATGATCGAGGCGTACCGTCTGCTGGTCGCGCGCATGGACCAGGAGGGTGCGGATTGGAATTATCCGCTGCATCTGGGCGTCACCGAAGCCGGGGAAGGGGAGGATGGTCGCATCAAGTCCGCCATCGGGATCGGCGCGCTTTTGGAAGACGGCATCGGTGACACCGTCCGCGTCTCGCTCACGGAGGACAGCGTCCACGAAATCCCCGTTTGTAGGGAACTTGTCCAAAAGTACAACGCGCTTTGGGAGCAACAGCAGAAGGGCGGGTTGCCGCCTCGGCCGATCATCAACGTGGCCGAGAAACGCGACCCATTCACCTATACCCGGCGGCCCACACCCGAGTATTTCATCGGCGAATTGCGTCTGCGGTTGGGCAAGGATCATCCGCAGCGCGTCGAGTTGCCCGTGCCGCTGACGGCCCGAATCGGCGACATTCAGCGAATCACGACCGCCGAGCCGGACACGTTTGCCGAGATTCTGCAATTCCACGTCAAGACGATGGCCGACATCGGCAAGATTGCCGCGTTGAAGCCGGAGCTTCGGAAACGGCACATCCACACACCGGTCGCGGTGAAACTCGACAGCGCCGAGGTTACGCTGCCGGTAGCGGACGTCGCGGAGAAGATCAACGTTCCCTACAACGGCAAGGAAGATGTCACCGCCCTGTTGACGGATGCGGCGGAACTGACGGTGCAGTTCGATGTAGCAGGCGATTCCCCGGAACAGTTTGCCAATCAGTGTGCCACGTTGGCCGGCGTGCTGAATTTGTTTCCGAAGAGCCAGATTATTCTGGCCGTTGGCCGGGCCGAGGGGCTCGACGTGATTGCCGCGTACCGCATTCTGGCAGCGATCCTCGACCAACGCGGGTTGAATCTGCCGATACTGATTCGCGACCGGGTCAGCTCGCGGCGCGCCCGGCACGCGCCATCGAGTGCGTTGATTGCCGCCAGCACGCACATCGGCGCATTGATCTGCGATGGCATCGGCGACGCCGTGGAGGTCACCGGCGAAGACAATCTGCTGAAGTCAGTCAAGCTGGCCTACAACATTTTGCAGGCGGCGGGCGCGCGGACGTTCAAGACCGATTACGTGGCCTGTCCGAGCTGTGGGCGCACGCTGTTCGATTTGCAGACCGTGACGGCGCGGATCAAATCGCGCACGTCGCATCTGAAAGGCGTGAAGATTGCCGTGATGGGTTGCATCGTCAATGGCCCCGGCGAGATGGCCGACGCGGACTTTGGGTACGTCGGCACGGCCCCGGGCAAGATTTCGCTTTGGGTGGGCAAGACGCAGGTCAAACAACACATCCCGGAGGATCAGGCGGTGGACGAATTGATCGCGCTGATCAAAGAGCACGGGAAATGGATCGAACCGCCGGTGAAAGCCGAGGCGCGGGAAGTGGCAGTCGGCGCGAACTGAGAAAATTGTTCATGAAACGATTTGTGACAATCGCATCAATGTGGCTTTTGGTGTTCGGTATGGCTGTGCATGCGGCGGTCGACTGGGCCCAGGACTACAAGTCTGCTCTGGCACGCGCCGCGAAAGAGAAAAAGCTCGTGATGATGGACATGTACGCGGACTGGTGCGGCCCTTGTCGGATGCTCGACAAAACCACGTTCGCCGACGCGGATGTCCAGGCGGCGTTGTCCAATAGCTTCATTGCGGTGAAGATCAACATCGATGCGAGCCGGGAGGGACAGGAGCTGGCGTCCAGGTTTAATACGCAAGCGATCCCGCACATCGTGTTCCTCGATCCCGACGGCAAGAAGGTGTCGGAGATCATTGGCTATTCCTCCCCGGACGAATTCCGCAACGAATTGCGGAAGATCACCGAAAAAGTGGCGAAGAAGTGACTCGCAACCGCCCACAACCCTGGCGCATCCAGTCCTCCAGTCCTGTCGCGGACTGCCGCATTTTTACGGTGCGCAAGGACGTGACGGTGAACCCGCGTACCGGCCAGGCTCTGGAGATGTACGTTCTCGAACAGCCCAACTGGGTCAACGTGATCCCGCTGACGGCGAATGAACAGGTCGTCATGGTTGAGCAATGGCGTCATGGCTCCCGCTCCCTGCAACTGGAGACGCCCGGCGGTCTGATGGAAGCGGGCGAGACACCGGAACAGAGCGGCCGCCGCGAGCTGTTGGAGGAGACCGGGTATGGGGCTGACGAGTTTGTTCGCATGGGAACGGTGCAACCCAATCCGGCGACCCAGAGCAATTGGCAGCACTACGTCCTCGCGAAGAATTGCCGCAAAATTGCCGAGCCGAACCTCGACCATGCCGAGGATATCCAGGTGAGACTGGTCCCCCTCGCGGATGTGCCGGCGATGATCGAAAGGGGCGAGATCATGCACGGAATTGTGATCGGCGGATTTTACTGGCTGAATCTGTATCGCCAGAAACATGGCTGAGATCGTTGCCAAAATGAATGAGATCCTGGCTGACGAATGGGCCTGCGTCCGCGCTCTTCGCCGCGCCGAATCGCTCGCGGAAGAACCCGGCGCGCGTGAGGTCATCAAGCGCGTGCGCAAAGACTGCAGCGTCAGTTGCGTCAGCCTCGCCAACATCGTTCGCGAGCTGGGTGGTCGACCGACGGATATTCCGAGCGCGCGGTTCTCGCTGAAACTCACCAACGAGTCGCTGGCAGAGTGCCTCGATCTGGTTCAATCGGCCCAGGAACACATCGTGGCCGAGGTCGATGCGGTGATTGACGGCGTGGAGCTCAAGCCCTGCCGCGAGGCGTTGTCGCTGGTGGGCAAACTGCATATCGAAGACATCCGCTGGCTCAAGTCGGCAATGGATACCGCTGGTTAAGCTTGGAACTCAGCGAGTCCCAAGGGTCGAAGGCTGAGGAGGTGGGACGGCTTGCTCACCTCTGTGCGGACCGGGCTTCACCTCGACAACATCCATCCAAATAAGCCACCTAGGCAGGGTAGGCTGAGCACCTGTTGCCGCCTGCCACCGACTGCGGATATGGCCTCGAACAAGTACCGGCTGCCCATCGTACTTCTCCAGGTCAGCCCCATTGAGCATGAACTTCTCATTGCCACCGCCTGCGCGAAAAATCTCCAAATAGTACGGACCAGGGACGATCATGTTTGACTTGTGGGCGTACCTGATAGTGTCTGCATCTCCTCAGAGAACACACTCGTGGCCAACAGAAGAGCCAATGTGATGCCCGATATGATAGGCTTCATAAGCGAACAATAGTATTCAGATGAGATCGGTGGCAAGGGGCAAGATGCCGTCCAGCCGGTCCGAACACCTTCGGCGGTCAGGATGGCCGCCGCACAATTGGTCAGTGCGTCAGGTCGGTTGTTGTTTGTCGGGCGGCGATCTTCGCCGACGGAATGATGTCAATACGCGATCGCTGCGAAGACGGGGAATTCCTTCAGGCGTTCGCGGCCATTCAGGAAGCTCAGCTCGATGAGAAAATCGATCTCGGCGATCTTGCCGCCCAACTGCTTGACCAGCGTCGCCGCCGCCATCGCCGTGCCGCCGGTCGCCAGCAGGTCGTCCACGATGACGACGTTGCCGCCTTTGCGGATGGCATCAACGTGCATCTCGCTGGTCTCGCTGCCGTATTCGAGCGTGTAGCTGGTGACGACCGTCTTGTAGGGAAGCTTGCCCTTCTTGCGCACGGGCACGAATCCGACGCCGAGCTTGTAGGCGACCGCGCCCGCAAAAATGAACCCGCGCGCATCGATCCCCACCACCGCGTCGATCCGTTTGCCCTTGTGGCGGTCCGCAATCGCGTCCACGGCGATGCGGAACAGCCGCCCATCCTGTAGAATCGGCGAGATGTCTTTGAACAGGATTCCCTTGATCGGAAAATCCGGCACGTCGCGCACGGCCGCTTTCAATTCGTCGTACATGATGGATCGTTCCCCAACGGACTGCGAGGGCGTTTGTAACGAATCTCGCGGCGGAAGGGAAGCGCGAAGATAGCAGCGGCTAGTTCCGCGACACGGCCTGCGGACGGTCCTGCTTTTCCATGATGCGTCGCAGCTTGGTCAGCGCAATATTCTGGATCTGGCGAACGCGCTCCCGCGTCACCCGGAACTTCCGGCCGACGTCCTCGAGCGTCTTCGGCTTGCTGCCGTCCAGCCCGAACCGCAACGTGAGAATCTCCGCCTCGCGCGGATCAAGTTCTTCCAAGATGTCCCGCACTTCCTGCCGCAGCGTCTTGTCGCGCAACAGCTCAAACGGCGTCAAGGCCGCTTCGTCGCCGACGATCTCGCTGAATTCTGTCGCGTCCTCGTCCTCGCCAATCGGCGCGTCGAGGCTGGCCGGGCGCACGCTGATGGTCCGCAATTGCGCCACCTTGGCCCGGGTCATGCCGAGCAGATCGGCCAACTCCTGGTCGGTCGGTTCGCGTCCGAGCTTCTCGCTGAGCTTGTGGCCGGCCCGTTTCATCTTGCTGATCTTGTCAACCAGATGCACGGGCAGCCGGATCGTTTTCGCCTGGTTGGCCAGCGCACGTTTGATGGACTGTTTGATCCACCACGCCGCGTAGGTCGACAGTTTGCCGCCCTTCTTGGGATCGAAGCGCTCGACGGCCTTCATCAACCCGATGTTCCCCTCGCTGATGAGGTCCAACAGCGGCAGACCGAAATTCGAATAGTCGTGGGCGATCTTGACCACGAGACGCAGGTTGGCCTTGATCATCTGCGTGCGCGCGGTCTTGTCGCCCTTTTTGATGCGCGCCGCGAGACGGATCTCGTCCTTCGGGGTCAACAGCGGTATCTGCCCGATCTCGCGCAGATAAATCTTGATCCCGTTCTCGCTTTCTCGATTGTAATCAATGACCATGTTCGTCTCACGCTACCGCCGGCGACCGAGTCCTCCGGCTCCCCGGCAGGCTATGTCCTCACTTCATGCTACGCAAGCTCTTTCGACCCAGATTGCCCACTTGTCACCCATCAGTCACTTAGATGCTTCGTAACCGCTTTTGGTTCAAAGCAACACCTGCGCCAAAATGAACAGGGCCGGGTCACCGACCCGGCCCTGTGCAATTTTCGCTGTTTTTGGGCGATTTAGCTGATCTCGCGCCCTTTACCGCCGGCTTTTTGGTCCTTCAGCGCCGCCTGCGCCGCGGCAAGTCTTGCCACGGGCACTCGGAACGGACTGCAGCTCACATACGTCAGCCCGATCCGATGGCAGAACTCCACCGACGTCGGCTCGCCGCCGTGCTCGCCGCAGATGCCGAGCTTGATGTCGGGACGCGTCTTGCGGCCCTTCTCGATGGCGATCTGCATCAGCTGGCCGACGCCCGCCTGGTCAATCGCCTCAAACGGGTTGCGCTTGACGATTTCCAGCTCCTGATAATGCGGCAGGAACGAGCCGCTGTCGTCGCGGCTCATGCCCAGCGTGGTCTGCGTGAGATCGTTCGTGCCGAAGCTGAAGAAGTGCGCGTCCTTCGCAATCTCGTCGGCGCACAACGCACCCCGCGGAATCTCGATCATGGTGCCGACCAGGTAGTCAATCCGGGTCTTCTTCTCTTCCATGACCTTCTTGGCCGTGGCATTGACAATTTCCAACTGGTTCTGCAGTTCCTTCGGGAACCCGACCAGCACGATCATGATCTCGGGCTTGACGGGAATGCCTTCCTTGCGCACCTGGATCGCCGCCTCGATGATCGCCCGCGTCTGCATCTCGGTGATCTCGGGATAGGTGATCCCCAACCGGCATCCGCGATGTCCGAGCATCGGGTTCGCTTCGTGCAAGGCCGCCACGCGCGCCGCCACTTTCTCCGGGCTGATGCCCAGCTTGTGCGCCGTCTCGCGTTGCGTCTCGTCGTCGTGCGGCAGGAACTCGTGCAACGGCGGATCGAGCGTGCGGATGGTCACCGGGTAACCCTTCATGGCGCGGAAGATGCCGGCAAAGTCATCCCGCTGCAGCGGCAACAATTTCTTCAGCGCTTCCTCACGCGCTTCCTTCGTCTCGGCGATGATCATCTCGCGCATCGCGTAGATCCGGTCGCCTTCGAAGAACATGTGCTCGGTGCGGCACAGACCGATCCCCGTCGCGCCGAACGCAATCGCGTTGGCCGCCTGGTCGGGCTGGTCCGCGTTGGTGCGGATGCCGAGCCGGCGAATCTTGTCCGCCCACTTCATCAACTTCTCGAACCGCTGAAACGTCGGCGCCTGCTTCGGATCGAGCGACTTGGCGACCAATACCTGCACGACTTCGCTGGGCGCGGTCTTGAGCTCGCCCTCGTACACTTCGCCCAGCGTGCCGTCGATCGAAATGAAATCGCCTTCCTTGATCGTGCGGCCCGCCACCTGCATGACGCGCGCCGTGTAATCGACCACGATGTCCGACGCGCCGCACACGCAGATCTTGCCCATCTGACGCGCCACGAGCGCCGCATGCGACGAGACGCCACCGCGCGCCGTGAGAATGCCGTCCGCGGCGATCATCCCGCGCAAATCTTCGGGACTCGTCTCCACGCGGCACAGCAACACGCGTTCACCCTTGTGGGCGCGCGCCACCGCGTCTTCCGCGTTGAACACCACCCGGCCCGAAGCCGCGCCGGGACCCGCCGGGAGACCCTTGCAAAGGAATCGTCCGCCCTTCACGGCAGCGTCGCGGTCTTTGCGGTCGAAAATCGGCGCGAGCACCTGCGTCAGGGAATCCGCCGGCACGCGGCCGACCGCTTCCTTCCAGTCGATGACCTTCTCCTCGACCATCTCGACGGCGATGCGCACCGCGGCCAGGCCCGTGCGCTTGCCGTTGCGCGTCTGGAGCATGTACAGCTTGTTGTCTTCGACGGTGAACTCGAAATCCTGCATGTCCTTGAACCGGCTCTCCAGCGTCTTGCAGACGTTGACGAGTTCGGCGTGCGCCTTGGGCATTTCCAATTTAAGCTTCGCAATCGGCTGCGGCGTCCGCGTGCCCGCGACGACGTCTTCGCCCTGCGCGTTGATCAGATATTCGCCATAAAACACTTTCTCGCCCGACGCCGGGTCGCGCGTGAACGCCACGCCCGTCGCGCTCGTGTCGCCGAGATTGCCAAACACCATCGTCTGGACGCTGACCGCCGTGCCCCAGTCGTGCGGGATATGGTATTTGCGGCGATACACGATCGCCCGATCGTTCATCCACGAACCGAACACCGCGCCCACCGCGCCCCAGAGCTGTTTCACCGGGTCCTGCGGGAAGTCTTTGCCCGTGCGCTTCTGGATCAGGTCCTTGAACCGGTCGACGAGGACGCGCAATTCCTTGGCGCTCAGTTCCGTGTCCTCTTTGACGCCGGCTTCTTCCTTGAGATGGTCCATCACCTCGTCAAACGGCTCGTGGTCGTCCTTGCCCTGCTTCTGCACGCCCATGACGACGTCGCCGTACATCTGCACGAAGCGGCGATAACAATCCCACGCCCAACGCGCGTTACCCGATTTCTTGGCGAGCACTTCCACCGTCTCGTCGTTCAGTCCGAGATTCAAAATCGTGTCCATCATCCCGGGCATCGACTCCCGCGCCCCCGAGCGCACCGACACCAGCAGCGGGTTCTGACGGTCGCCGAATTTCTTGCCCGTGACCGCTTCGAGTTTCGCCAGCGCCACGTTCACCTGCTCGGTCAACACCTTCGGATAGGACTTCTTGTTCGCGTAGTAGTACGTGCAGACTTCCGTCGTGATCGTGAATCCCGGCGGCACCGGCAGCCCGATCCGTGTCATCTCATGCAGGTTCGCGCCCTTGCCTCCGAGCAACGGCTTCTGCCCGCCGTTGCCATCCGCCTTGCCACCGCCGAAGAAATAGACGTACTTCGACGACTTCTTGCCTGAACTCTTCGATTTCAATTTCGTAGCCATGTTCTTAAACTTCCTCTTTGTGAGTTTGTACTGCCTGTCGAGAGGCAGGAGCCAACTTCCCAAATCAACGGGGGTAACGCCATGGGCACTCTATCAAACTCACCCCCTCTGTCAACGTACTTTCCGAAGCAGTCCGTAGCACGCCACACCATCGCCAATCTCGGCTCACAACCCCTCATCAGAACACCTCTAACGGGCACTCGGGACCCCAAAACGAAGCCAAACGAAGCCAACGCGTTTTTCGCGTTTTTGGTTTCCGTAACCCCTTGTCCGACTGTGGCATGCACAAGCAACGTTCCCCGAAAAGCGTTGGCTTCGTTTCGCAGAAATAGGGGGGAGGGGGGCAATGCCATCGTGTCGACCTTTTTGGAGTGCGCCGACTCGCTCGTCCTGAGCGGGGTCGACGGGTCGGCGCTTTGCCGTTCCGACCTTGCCCGATCCCAAGTATGTTGTGCGCAGGTCTCCCGACCGCGCGCACTATCGGACCGATAGGTCTCCAGTCCACTTTCCCCCTTCTCCCTCGGGGGCATCTCCCATCGACCATCTTCCATGCCGTGCCGACTCCGCATACCGGGCCAACTTTACCCCGAAACACGGAAAATAATAGCGACAACAGCTTCGAGGGCTTGTCTCATTTACGGGTAATTGAAGCGAGAACCTGGACCGGCGGGCCGAAGAGATTCAAATGAGCCCCGTCTTGATCAAAGCTGAAGTCTCCGCTGCGATCAGTTGACACATCACCACTTCGAAAACAGCAACGCGACGATCCCCTTCCGGGGTTCCGGTGACTGCTTCAAGAAGGCTTCACGAACTAATCCGATCTCCTCGCACCACTTTGGTGGCTCTGGACCAATCCAATAGCGATTGTTATCTCCGAACGGCTCCCACGCCCGAAAGCTCTTACCATGTAGTTCAAACTCACAAAACACGTCTTCTCGAAACCAGGACAAATACCTCTTCGGTGATCGAAGAACGTGTGCGCCCGGAATGGACTGAACCAACCTGCAAACGCTCTCTCTGCCAAACTGAAAGTCCTCTATTTCAAAGGCGAATACGCGTCCCTCGTTGTCCGTTAGATCATGAATGATCATTGGTCGCGTCTCCTTGCCACTCTGACCCATTACATCCGCCGCCGCTGCGAATTCCTGCCGCCGCCACCACGCACAGCGTACCGCGCCCGCTTCTCCCTGACATGGAACCCGATCTTGCGGCGCTTCGGCTCCGGCGTTGCGAGAAGTTGGCGGATGGCTTCAAACAAACTGCGGATCGCGTCGTCGTGGCCTTCGAACTTCGTTTCCAATTCGGCCAGCTTCTGCGCGAGTTCCCGATTCGATGCCAACATCTCCCGCAGCCGCACGAACGCCCGCACGACCCGGACGCTGGCCCGCACCGCCACCGGGCTGTTGAGCACACTGGCCAGCATGATCGCCCCGTGCTCGGTGAAAACATACGGCTGGTACCGACGCCCGCCTCGCCCCTTCTTTGAGGTCGCAATTTGCGACCTCAAATGTGTAACCTCTTGCCGCGTAAGCTGAAATGCAAAATCAAGCGGGAAGCGTTCCACATTTCGCGCGACCTGTTCGTTCAATCGTTTCGTCGTGACCCCATATATTTCCGCTAGGTCAGAATCGAGCATCACTTTCTGTCCGCGAATCAGATAGATCAACCGCTCGATTCGTTCGACGGGCACAATCGCCTTGTCGTCGCTCATTTGACCCCGCAGTCTAGCGAGCTGCCGCTTCTTGGACAAGTGCTACCCGTGCTCGGTAAACACCCCTGGCTGGTACCGGTGCCCGCCTCGCCCTGCTTTTGATATCGCAATTTGCGATATCAAGTTTGCAAGTCCTTGCTGCTCAAGCTGCCATAACCTCCCTTCTCGACACACCCGCGCCGTTTTGGTAATCTCTTCCGTTTACGTGAAACTGCGCCACGAAATCCTCGCCAAGGTCAACCGCGTCGTTATCAAGCTCGGCACGGGCTTGTTGACCGATGCGCAAAACCATCTTGCCCTGCGTCAGATCGAAGCGCTGGTCGCCCAGATCGCCGCGCTGCACGGACAGAAAAAACAGATCATCGTCGTCTCCTCCGGTGCCATTGGCGCAGGCATGGCTGAGCTCGGCCTGAAACAGCGGCCGAAACGCCTCGACGAACTCCAGGCCGCCGCCGCCATCGGCCAGAGCAAATTGATGGCCGTCTACGACGAATTGTTTAGTCAATCCGCGATTACCGTCGCGCAAATCCTGCTGACCCACGACGACCTGAAAGACCGGACGCGCCACCTGAACGCGCACAACACGCTGGCCACGCTTCTCGCGCGCGGCGTAGTCCCGATCATCAACGAAAACGACACCGTCTCGGTCGACGAGATCAAATTCGGCGATAACGACCGGCTCGGTGCGCTCGCGGCCACGCTCGTCGACGCCGATTTGCTGGTCATCCTGTCGCACGTCGATGGATTGCTGGAACGGGATGGACACGTCGTCCCTGCCGTTCCCGAAATCACGCGCGAAATCGAGTTGCTCGCCGGCGGCACGAACCGCGCCACGAGCGTCGGCGGCATGAAATCCAAAATCGACGCCGCGAAGATCGTCACGCGCGTTGGCATCCCGCTCGTCATCGCCAACGGCGAGCGCGCCAATGTCCTTGGTGATATTCTCGCCGCCGAAGATGTGGGCACGATCTTTCTCCCGCACGCCGACAAGCTGGCCAGCCGCAAACGCTGGATCGCGTTTTTTCAGCGCCCCGCGGGCGTGCTGACCGTCGACGACGGGGCAAAAGCGGCGCTGTGCTCCAACGGTAAAAGCCTGCTGGCCAAAGGGATCATCGGCTCGGAAGGGAAGTTCGAGGAAGGCGACGTCGTCAGCATCCGCGACAAGGATCAAATTGAATTCGCGCGCGGCCTGACCAAGGTTGCCGGCATCCAAATCAAGTCCGCCACGGGTGTGGTCATCCACCGTGACGACATGGTGATTCTCTAAATGGACCTGAAACAACAAATGCGGTCATTGGCCGAACGCTCGCGCGACGCCTCGCGCGCGCTGGCCAAACTCGACGCGAACCAGAAGAACGCCCTGCTCCGCGCCATGGCCGACGGGATCGAGAAATCCGCCGCCACGATCAAATCGGCCAATGCCAAAGATCTCGATGCGGCCGGGAAATCCGGGTTGTCCTCGGCGATGCTCGATCGGCTCACGCTCACGGAGAAACGAGTATCCGAAATGGCCCGCGGCGTCCGCGAAGTCGCGGACTTACCCGACCCCGTCGGCACCACGATCAGCGAGTGGACCCGCCCCAACAGCATCCGCATCCGCAAAGTGCGCGTGCCCATCGGCGTGATCCTGATCATTTACGAGTCGCGGCCCAACGTCACCGCCGATGCCGCCTGCCTGTGTTTCAAGACCGGCAACGCCGTCATCCTGCGCGGCGGTTCGGAAGCGATCCACAGCAATCTCGCCATTGCCGAAGCGATGACCGTGCCCGGGGTGCCCCCGAACAGCATCACGGTCGTGCCGACCACCGACCGCGCCGCCATCGACGAGCTGCTCAAGCTCGATGACCTGATCAATCTCTGCATCCCGCGCGGCGGGGAAGGGCTGATTCGCGCCGTCGCCGAAAAGTCGCGCATTCCCGTCATCAAACACTACAAGGGCGTCTGCCACGTGTACGTCGACCGCGAGGCCGACTTCGACATGGCCGAGAAAATCGTCATCAACGCCAAGTGCCAGCGGCCCGGCGTTTGCAACGCCATCGAGACGCTGCTCATCGACGAAAAAATCGCCGACAAGTTTCTGCCCCGGATCGGGAAGGCGCTCACCGACAAAAAGGTCGAACTGCGTGGCGACGAACGCACCCGTCAGTTGGTGTCGAGCGCCAAGCCAGCGATCGAAGATGATTGGTACGCCGAGTATCTCGATCTTATTCTCGCCGTGCGCGTGGTCAACGGCGTGGACGCCGCCATCGCTCACATCACGAAATACGGCTCGGCCCACAGCGATGCCATCGTCACGGCCAACAAAGCCACTGCCGACAAATTCCTGCGCGAAGTCGACAGCTCCAGCGTGTTCTGGAACGCCAGCACGCGACTGGCCGACGGCGGCCAGTACGGGTTCGGCGCCGAGATCGGCATTTCCACGGACAAGATTCACGCCCGCGGGCCGATGGGGCTCGAGGAGTTGACCAGCTACAAATTCGTCGTGGTGGGAGATGGCCAGGTGCGCGAGTGAACCGCACGGCACCGAAGGAGTTCAATTTCGTCGCGACCGTGATGGAGGAATGGGCGCGGCGGACCCCGGAGGCGTTGGCGCTGTGGTGGGTGGACCAAAACCGTCGGCACCAACGCAAAATCACCGTCGCCGACATCGTGGCCGACGCGCATCGCGCCGCCAACTTCTTTCGCGACTGCGGCATTGGACCGGGCGATCCGGTGCTGGTGATGCTGCCGCGCGTCCCGGAATGGTGGATCACGTTGCTGGGCCTGATCCGTCTGGGCGCGGTTCCTATTCCCAGCGCCACGATGTTGACGACCCGTGATGTCCGCTACCGCATCGAGGCGGCGGGCGTCCGCGCCGCGATCACCGACGACGGTGGAATCAGCAAGCTGGATTGGTTCCGCGGCAAACGGATTTTGGTAGGCTCGCCACGGGCCGGCTGGACGAGCTTCAAGGCCGGGCTGCGCGACGCCTTGCCGAAATTCACCGGCGAACCGACTCGCGCCGATGATCCCGGCATCATCTATTTCACCAGCGCCACCACCGGCCAACCGAAGATGGTGTTGCACACGCAGGCCAGTTATGGCCTGGCCCACCGGGTCACGGGCCAACTGTGGCTCGATTTGAAACCGGGTGACCTCCATTGGTGCATTACCGATACGGGGTGGGGGAAGGCCGCCTGGTCGTGCTTCTTCGGCCCCTGGCTGGCCGGCGCCACGGTGTTCGCCATGGACGCGCGGCGCAAATTCAGTGCTTCGTGTGCGCTGCGGACCTTGGCGAGCTATCCCATTACCACGTGGTGCGCGCCGCCAACCGCTCTGCGTCTCATCGTTCGGGAAGACCTGAGCCAATGTCGCCTCAAACATTTGCGGCATTGCGTCAGCGCGGGCGAACCCCTCAACCCCGAGGTCATCACGGCCTGGCGGGAGGCGACCGGGATGACCATCTACGAAGGTTACGGTCAAACCGAAACGGTCGTGTTGATCGCCAACATCCGGTCCCGTGGCTGCGACGTGCGCCCCGGCTCGATGGGCCAGCCGGTCCCGGGTTTTGAAATCGCTCTCCTGGACGCGGACCTGCAGGAGGTGCCAGTCGGCACCGAAGGCGAAATCGCCGTGCGTTATCGCCCGCGACGGCCGCTGGGGCTGTTCCGCGAGTATTGGCGGAATCCCGACCTGACCACGCAACGTTTCCGCGGCGACTGGTATTTGACGGGCGACGTCGCCCGGCGCGACGCCGCTGGCTACTACTGGTTTGTCGGACGCGCCGACGACGTGATCAAAAGCGCCGCGTATCGCATCGGACCGTTCGAGGTCGAGAGCACGCTTCTGGAACATCCCGCCGTGCTGGAATCCGGCGTGGTCGGCAAACCCGATGCCATTCGCGGGCAGATCGTCAAGGCGTTTGTCGTGCTCCGCAGCGGCTACGCCGCCAGCGACAGTCTCAAGGTCGAACTGCAGGAACACTGCAAACTCGTTACGGCGCCCTACAAATACCCGCGTGAAATCGAGTTCGTGAAAGCGTTGCCGAAAACCACCAGCGGCAAAATCCGTCGGGTTGAGTTGCGCGGGCAGCTCTGAGTGCGTCATGAGCGATTCGCAATCCGCCGCCGAGCGCGCCCGGTATGTCCGCGACCAGTTGCCCGCCGCCGGCCTGTTTGCCGGGCTGACGTGGCGGATTTCCCCCGAGGCGTTCCCGCTTTCCGCCGAGATCGTCGCCCGCCTCGAAGCGCTCGGGCCGCAGCTGCTGGCGTTTTATCGCGCCTGCAATGTGATGTACCGTCACAGCGTCGAAGGCAAGCTGCCCGCATGGATCGCGCAGTATCTCGATGCGGGCAAACCGAAAGAGCTGATCGAGTTCTCCCGGCTCAACCGCTTCAAGGCGCATGTCCCGCGCGTGATCCGTCCCGACGTGATTCTGACCAACGATCACTTCTTCATCGCCGAGCTCGATTCCATTCCCGGCGGCATCGGCCTGACCGGCTGGCTCGGGAAGACCTACGCCGAGTTGGGTGACCAGATCGTCGGTGGCGCCCATGGTATGATGGAAGGATTCAGTGCGATCCTGCACGCCGAGTCGAAAACCGACGACCCGCTCGCAATTATCGCAGTATCCGATGAGGCGGCAACATATCGCCCCGAGATGGAATGGCTTGGCCGGCAACTCGGCTTCCGCATTGTCCGCCCGGAGGAATTAACGAGCCTCGACAAGGCCGCCATCGTCTACCGTTTCTTTGAACTGTTCGATCTGCCGAACATCGCGAATGCGCGGGCACTCATGGATGCCGCCGCGCAGGGCAACGTGCACGTCACCCCGCCATTCAAACCACAGCTCGAAGAGAAAATGCTGTTTGCATTCCTGTGGATGGAACAGCTCCACGCGTTCTGGCGCGAGCAACTCGGCGACAAAACCCTGGCCGCGCTACGCGAGGTCTTTCCCTACACATGGATCGTCGATCCAACCCCGCTGCCGCCGCACGCGGTGATTCCCGAGTTGGGCATCCACGATTGGCGCGAGATGGCGAGGTTCTCCCAAAAACAGCGCGAGCTGGTCCTGAAGATCTCCGGCTTCAGCGACCGCGCATGGGGTAGCCGCGGCGTGTATGTGGGGCATGATCTGCCGGCGGACGAATGGGCCGAAGCCATCGAACTTGCCCTCAAAGATTTCGCGGCGCACCCGTTCATTCTCCAGCGGTTTGAGAAATCAAAACTGTTCGAGGCCCAGTACGTCGATTTTGAAGCCAACGAGCTTCGCCAGTTCAGTGCGCGCACGCGGCTGTGTCCGTACTACTTCGTGACGGGTGACGACGCGAAACTGGGCGGCATCCTCGCGACCGTTTGCCCGGCCGACAAGAAGATCCTTCACGGGATGCCCGATGCGGTCATGGCGCCGTGCCGTGTCGCGTAGCGAGCTTGACGGTCGGGGTGGGGTGGGATAGTTTGACGGCGCAACCGCCGGACTGCTGACGGCGCTCGGACGCGGGCGTAGCATAGTGGTAATGCGCCAGCCTTCCAAGCTGGTGAGGTGGGTTCGATTCCCATCGCCCGCTCCACTTTTCCGCTGTAGGTCTGTACTCCTCGGTTTTCTCGTGACAAATCCGTGACAAATTTGGTATGCTCTGCATCGTTATGAAACGCTCTTTCCTTGTCAGCGTTGGTTCCGTCAAGGTCCCTGTCTACGCTCTTTCCAGCGGTCGCTGGTGCATCAGCTATTACCAAGACGGGCGCCGTCGGCGAGAATCACGGTCCACACGCGATGAAGCCGCTGACCGCGCCAAGGAAGTCGCGACTGCGATTCACGGGCAGAAAGCATTGGGCATCATGCTTACCGGTGCCGACCGCGATTCCTATGCGCGCTCTCTCGAAGTGCTCAACCCTTTCGGCGTGACGCTCCATGACGCTGTCGAGGCGTATGCGAAGGCCAGAACCAAACTCCAAAAGGCATCCCTGAATGAGGCGGTAGATTTCTATCTTCGGCATCATCCCACGGCGCTGCCTGCCAAGACGGTTAAGCAAGTCGCCGATGAGTTGCTGGAAGCGAAGCGACAGGACGGAGTGAGTGCGGCCTACCTCAAAGACCTGAACACGCGGCTACCGCACATCGCTGCTGCCTTCTCGGGTCCAATGGGACAGGTCACGCAAGGTCAGCTTGAGAATTGGCTGCGGTCTCTGCCCGGCTCCTTGCGCTCGCGAAACAACTACCGGGGCTTGGTGGTAACACTCTGGCGCTTTGCCCGCCAGCGTGGTTATCTGTTGCGTGATCGGGCCACCGAAGCCGACATGCTACCGCGGGCAAAGGACAACGGCACCGAGATCGAGATTTTCCGTCCCGCCGACCTCGCTAGGTTGATCGCCAAAGCGGATGGCAACCTCGTGCCTTTCTTGGCAATCGGGGCCTTCACAGGCCTGCGGCATGCTGAGCTTCTTCGGCTGGAGTGGGAAGATGTTCGATTTGATCAAGGGTTCGTGGAGGTGAAGGCAAAGAAGGCCAAGACCGCACAGCGCCGTCTCGTGCCGATTCAGCCCAACCTTGAAGCGTGGCTTGCTCCATATCGGGCACAAACCGGACCAGTCTGCCTCTGGTCTCGCATTGGGCGCAAGGCGTCTGTTTTGGCAAGAGAAATCGGCGTTCGTTGGCCGAAGAACGGCCTGCGACATTCCTACGCGACCTACCGGTTGGCTCAGTGTCAGGATGCGGCCAAAGTCGCGTTAGAAATGGGTAACACCCCAGCCATGATCTTTCGACACTACCGAGAGTTGGTCACTCCCCAGGACGCCATGGTGTGGTGGAACATTTCTCCGAAACAAGCTGCGAACGTGGTGCCGATGCGTAGTCACCAAGCCGCCACGTAGGTGATTCGCCAGTTGGCGAACCGCCTTCCTTGATCGAATAGAATCGCGCAGCCCCAACAACGACTGGTCTTTCATCGGTTCCCACCCCGAGCAACCATCAGCCAATTTGTGAGGATTTCAACAGAGCAGCGCAGCCTAACAGACTGCTAGCGAGAGCGGTCCTTGTCACGGCGCGATGTTCGCATTCGGATCACGGCCCGTTGACAATCCCTACTCGCTTACGGAGTTCGCTTTGAATGGCTGGCGGCATCTGTGTCAGATAGGCCATGGCATCGACATCAGCTTGTTGGAACCATTGGACAAAGACCTTGCTCAGGCTCTGCATTCGCAGTTCGTCGTCGGAAATCGCCATGGCCCACTGCACCGAGGCTTCGGGATCGCTGTTAATAATCCGCGGCGCCACAGCAATGGCTGCTGCGAACTGGTCGTAATCGGCTCCTTGAGGCAGCATTGCAATCCACGTATCAACCTGTTTGGGATCCTTGGCAAACCACGCATCGACAGCCGATGCCATCATGGAAACACGTTCGGGGCCCGGCGGAAGTTCAGCTGCGAAATTGGCTGCCCCCTCCGGGTCAACAACGGCCCACGACTGACCGAGAGCGGCCAGCGCTTGTCTGCGCGCCGAGCCGCCTTCCGGCAACGTAAGAACCCATGCAGCCGCCCGATTAGGCTGATACTCGGCCCATTGACCGGCCAGAAAACCAGCGAGACCATATTCTGATTCCCGCACATTTTTCGGCAGAACGGCGCTATCCAACAGCCGCGTGGCATCTTCGTACCTGCCGGCGTACAACATTCCGTTGATGACGCTGACATACAGGCCCGCGGCCTCTTGGGGCATCGTGCTCCCAAGCTCCGTGGCAAATCGCCAGGCGGTGTCCGGTTGCGTTTTCCCCACCTCGTTCAGCACGGTGCCGACAAGCAACGAGTCGTCCGCCTTGTTGGTCTTCACCCAATCCCATGCTGATTGCGAATCGTTTCCCGCCCAGACTCCGAGGACCTTTGTCAGCGCCACCTCTTGAAATGGCGGCTTGAGATGATGCACCGCATAATCAACGGCTCCATGCGGATCTACCGCCGCCAGAGCCAGTAACCGCTGCATCAGTTTGTCATAAGCCTGTTCACTGGCCAGTTCGTCACCGAGTCCGTATAGCAAACTCTTGATCTCGTCCGTTCTTGAGGTGTCATTTTTCGACAGTAGTGGCGCGTTTGAATTTGTCGGACTGCCAGGGGCTGCCCGCATTGTCGCGTTCATTACCGTTTGATCGCTGGATCTTCCCGCCGTTAACAGCGCGTCGCTGTGGCTATCATTTCGAGCTTTTGGCGGAGCCATCAGATGGCCGGCTCCGAACGACAGGACAACCAAAAGCGCGTTGATCGCCGCATGTTTCATTGCTACGGACACGTGATGTTCACCCCTGTTTTATCTCGAATAGCGTAACGTGCCACCTAATGGCTGATGTTGAGATTCCTGCGAAGTTGCGCAATGTCCTGTGGAGACAAGTCCGCGGTAGTATCAAGGTAGCTTTCCGCAGACATGGCGTCTGTCGCCATCCAACGGGTCATGATTCGATTCAGTGCCTGAATCCGGGCAACATCGTCATCGATGGCGTTGGCCCAGCAAATCGCCAAGTTATGATTGGCGTCAACGATCTTGGACGATGAGGCAAGTGACATCAACACCAGGTTGAAATCAGGATCGAACCCGTTGGGCTGATTCTGGTTGAGCCAGGTGGCGACTTGATCTGGATGATCGGTGATCCATGAATCAAGCGCCGTTGATAGCAGGTTCAGTCTGGTAACACCCGGCGGCAGTTGCAGCGCAAAGTCAGCCACCGCTTGCGGGTCGCTCCGCGCCCAGGATATTCCCAGGTTGACCAACGCCTGTTGACGGGACAGGCTGCCATCGCCCGGAAGCTGTGTCGCCCATGCGAGCGCTTTTGCCGGATCGTAACGGGCCCATTCGCCCGCCAAGAAGCCGGTCATGTCGTACGTTTCTTCGCCCGGCCCCAGCGACAGATTCGCAATCAAACCAGCGGCCTGCTCGTACTGGCCGGCGTAGATAATTCCCCGGAGCGCGCTGACATAAACGGACTGGTCATGGGGCCGCCCTTCTTTATCGGCGGCTTCGGTGGCGTACCGCCAGGCGGTTTCGGGATCGCTCCTGCCGATGGTCGAAAGCACCGCATCGTACTGGGTATGATCGCCAGGCAGATTCTGTGTCGTCCAGGCCCAAGCCGCTGCCGCATCTTTGCCGGCCCACGCCGCCAGCAAGCTGGAAAGAAACGCGTTCCGATGTCTCGGATCGTAGTGAGCACGGACGTACTCCAACGCGGACAGAGGATCGACGCCCACCCATTTCAGGAGGAATTTCAACGCGTCATCGTAACTGGCCTCACTCTCCGGCCGCTCGCCGATTGCTTTCAATCCCTCCAGATAATCTCCATCCGAGCCGATCCCCACTAATGCCGCCCTGTTGGCATCCAATTCGTCCGCCGCTGACCTTGTGAATTCCGCAGGAGTGGCCGTCTCCCGGATTTGGTCAGGCCGCCCCCGCGCTGTGAAACGTCCCGCAACAAATGCGGTGGACATCAAAACCAGACTGATGGAATACCGCCAGATCGAGGAACGCTTCTGCGTCACGTGATCGCCGTGGAGACTTTGCTGCAAACGAGAGTGGAACCCGGGCGATGCTGCCCCGGGTTCCACCGGGGTTACGCGAGACCCTGCTTAATGGTTGTTGATTTGCTTGAAGGCACCCGTGTAGTAGTTGGCTGTGCGATTCCCACTGGCCGTGCAATTCTCAATCGTGCCGGAACCGGCTCCGAGGTAGAAACCGTACTCGCTTCCGGTGGTGTAGGCATAGCCATTACTATTGGCTGTGCAACTGTTGATTGTCCAATTGGTGAACGGATCACTCGTCGATGCCGTAAAACTGTGGCCGTTCTGCCCGTTATTGCTGGTCGTATTGTTGTTGTCCGAACCGCTGTTGATCGTCGCCCAGTTGTTCACGTGCAATCCCGATCCCATCGGCGAATTGTTCATTTGGTTGCCGGAGATCACGGTCGCCGATCCGCCACCGAAATAGAAACCGTGGTAGAGGTTGCTCATGCCGCTGTTGTGGAAGTTGCAGGAGCTCACGCTGCCATTATTGCAGGCCATAAGCCCGGCGCCGTAGCCCGTGTTGAGCACTTGGATGTTGCTCATCTTCCCGCCATTGTTACTGCTCCCGACTCCTCCGATGTTGCATCCTTCCTGGGCGACTGATGTCCCGGCGCCATAGATTTTGAAGTTTGTCAGTGCGATGTTGCTCCACGCGCTACTCGGAGATTTCACGCCACCAGCGGCGCCGCTGGCCAGATCCCACGTCGTCGCGGGATTTCCAGCGCCGTTGAGCGTCACACTGTTTGCCATCACGAGTTCCGTTTGCAGCGTTGCGGTGCCGCTCCCGACGTTTACCGTCCCCCCGCCCGCCGCCGCAACCTCGTTGATCGCGCCTTGAATATCGCCGTTGACAGCGACATTCACCGTCAGGGCACGGGCCGCGGTGCCAACGAGTACACTAAGTCCAAACACCACGATATACTTTAGAGTGTGAGAATTCATATTCCAGTTCCGGTATGGTTACTATCCTGTTGGTTTCCTGTTTCCATCTGTCACCTTATGCAACGGATAAGTTCAAGTCATACAGGCCCTCCCTCTTTATGGCGCCGATACGATGAATTGTCGTCGCGCTAACGGCGGAAATTATTCGGCGCGTGTTTCAAGCGCAACAAGAGCGGCATGTATACTGGTGCGCGTTCTCCTCTTGCGTTGCGAGGCGAGTAAATGGGCGTTCGGTGGATCACTGTGAAATGAATCGCTTGCAAACAGGCCGGGGAAAGCGGCCTGCTGGCAAGGCCCGATGGGACAGAATCCGCGCAGTCGTCATTGTGAAAAATGCCATAATGCACCTGTATGCATTGGCTTCGCCTTGTTTCTCTTTCCGGTGGAATCTACAATGTGTCTCGTACAATCAAGGATGCAACGCTGGCTGGCTCTCGGGCTTTCGATAGGGCCACGGCGGCCTGTGCGAAGCGTTCGAGGAAGGTTTTGGGCTGCCAATATGTTGTCGCAAGTTGCACTCGCCTCGATGATTACCGTGCGAGCCTTCATTCATAACCATGCGGGGCGCCGTGTGCGCGCGGGTCTTGGCATGGCCAAAGGGTGGGTGAGCCCTGCGCTCGACGAGAGTTGTTGGTTCGACCAAGGCGCGGGCGGCGCGGTCACATGCTACACGGATTCCGGCGGCGGCACGGACAGTCCGTCCAAATCCCATCCCACCCGAGTGCTGCCATGAAACGAGAGCCAACTTCTTTGAAGAACGGAATTCAAGGGATCTTGCCAATAGCGTTTCTGTTCCTACTGACGGTGGCGATCCTGCCCGCACGCGGCCAGTTCGTGCATCCCGGCGCTTTGGAGACGGCCGCCGATCTCAACCGCATGGCCACCAATGTGGCTGCGGGGAATCATCCCTGGATCGATAGTTGGAATATCCTAATTGCGAATTCTCACGCGCAGACCAACTACACGCCGGATCCACAGGCGATCATTACCCGCACGTCTACGGGTGGGAACTATCCGGACTTGATGTACGATATCGCGGCGGCTTATCAGTGCGCGTTGCGGTACTACGGCAGCGGCGACACCAATTATGCCAACAAGTCGGTGCAGATCATGAATGCCTGGTCCTCCACCCTGACAAATGTTTCCGGTGATTCTAACGAGTATCTGGCTTCGGGGCTCTACGGATATGAATTTGCCTGTGCCGGAGAACTGATGCGCAACTACAGCGGCTGGCAACCGCTGAACTTTGCCCAGTTCCAAAAAATGATGACGAATGTGTTCTACCCGCTGAACCACAATTTTCTCGTCAATCACAACAATGCCTGCACCACTCATTATTGGGCCAACTGGGATTTGTGCAACATGACCTCGATGCTGGCGATTGGCATTGTGTGTGATGACAGCAATAAATTCAACGAAGCCATCACCTATTTCGAAAGCGGGATCGGAAACGGAAACATTGATCGGACCGTTGATTATATCCATCCAGGATATGTTGGGCAGGGTCAGGAGGAAGGGCGCGATCAGGGGCATTCGGGCCTCGACGTCGCGTTGCTCGGCGCGTTCTGCCAGATTGCCTGGAATCAGGGACTGGATCTGTTTGGGTATGAAAACAACAAACCGTTGATGTTGGTCGAGTATTTCGCCAAATATAACCTCACAAACCCGGTGCCGTATGTCTGCTACGACACGTGCGACCCGGTGATTCAAACCGTGATTTCCACGAACAGTCTCGGGGACATCCGTCCGACCTGGGACCTGTGGTACAACCACTGGGTTAATCTCAAAGGCGTCGCCGCGCCGTACACGTCGCAATACGCGGCCATGGTGCGGCCGGAAGGTGGCGGCGGCAATTACGGCCCCAACAGCGGCGGGTATGACCAACTGGGCTATACCACGTTGACACATTCGCTGAACCCCCTCTCATCAGTTGTCGCTCCCGGCGGGCTGACGGCAACAAACGTGGTCAACAACGGATTATCGGTCGTCCTGCAATGGTGGGGTTCGGCCGGTGCCACCGGCTACAACCTCAAGCGCGCCACCGTTAGTGGCGGGCCATACTCGATCGTTGTGTCGAATACAACCAGCACGATTTATACGGACAGCGGATTGATCAATGACACCACCTACTACTACGTGGTCTCGGCGCTGTCATCCAGCGGTGAAACAACCAATTCGTCCGAAGCCAGCGTGACTGCAACCAATGTCGCGAAACTGAGCAGCACCCTCATTGGCACGTCGGGATCGTACGCCAATGGCGGCAATACGATCACGAACGTGTTTGACGGCAGCCTCAACAATTTCTTTGACGGACCGGATGCCAGCGGGGATTGGGCCGGGCTGGACTTGAGCAATGCGTACCCCATCACGCAGATCAAGTATTGCCCAAGGAGCACGTACGCGTCGCGCATGGTGGGGGGAGTCTTCCAGGCTGCGACCAACGCCACCTTCACGACGCCGGTGACTCTGTTTACAATCAGCGTTACTCCGACCGATGGGAGCTTGACGGTGCAGGCGATTACCAACACCAACAGCTACCGCTACGTGCGGTATCTCGGTCCCGCCAGTGGCTATTGCAATGTGGCGGATGTCGAATTCTGGGGTCAGACGGCCAGTCCACCGTCGGCGCCCACGGGTCTTACAGCAACTGCCTCCAATTCGCAGGTGAGCTTGAAATGGAACGCCTCATCCGGAGCAACCGGCTACAACGCGAAGCGTTCGACCGTTGCCGGCGGGCCCTATACCACCATCGCATCGAACGTGGTGGCGACCGCGTACACCGATACCACCGTCGTCGATGGCACGACATACTACTATGTGGTGTCGGCGGTCAATGCCGGTGGCGAGAGCGCGAATTCCGGCGCGGCCAGCGCATATGTCCTGTCGATCTTCCAGCAATGGCAGATGCAACACTTCAATTGCACCAATTGCCCACAGGCTGCGGCCAATGCGGATCCGCTTGGCAAGGGCATGAGCAACACCAATCAGTTTTTGGCAGGGTTGGACCCGACCAACCCGGCATCGGTGTTCCGGATCCTGTCCGTGGCGCGGGAGACCAGCGATGTTGTGGTTGCTTGGACGACGGCTGGCGTGCGCACCAACATGGTGCAGGTCAGTGGCGGCGACGCCAGCGGTGGATACAGCAATAACTTCGTCGACATTGTCAACTCCCTGACAGTCCTTCCCATCGCGGGCGGGGCGGTCACGAACTATACGGATCCCGGTGGGGCCACCAATGCCCCATCCCGGTTCTATCGCATTCGACTGGTGCCATGATGAAGGCGGCTCGGGCGAATCAATTACATCACACAGTGCGCGGCGTGGCGGTGCGTCCACTCGGTGGCAAAGGCCCGAAGTTTTTCCGCGGGGCCGGGCGTGACGGGAAGCGGCTGAAGGGGTTGTACATCCTGGACAAAGGCGCGTTCGAGTTGGTTTATGGTGCGGAAGAACAACGCGAGATCGCCGAGTTGGTCGATATCGTTGCCCCACTCCAGACACGGGAATCCATCGCCCGCAAACCCTGGCTCCTGGCCCCCGCCGACGTCATCTTTTCTGGTTGGGGGGCGCCGGTAATGGACAAGGCGTTTTTGCAGGCGTCTCCAAGACTACAGGCTGTGTTTTACGGGGCCGGCTCAATTCGCCCCATTACCAGCGCTGCGTTTTGGGAGCGTAACATCATTATCACCAGCGCGTCGGCGGCCAACGCGGTCCCGGTTGCCGAATACACACTGGGAGTCATCCTTCTCAGTCTCAAACGTTTCTGGAGCTATGCCGTCGCCACCCGTAAAGGGGAGGGGTGGGCAGACCACACGCGCTCCGTGCCCGGCGGATACCGGAGCACGGTGGGTTTGGTTTCCGTCGGCGTGGTCGCTCGAAAGGTCCTGGAACTCCTTGCCCCATTTGACATCCGTCGAATCGTCTACTGTCCATTTCTGACGGCGGACGAGGCCAGACAACTCCGCGTCGAACGGTGCTCGCTGCCCGATGTTTTCAAGCTCGCGGACGTCGTCTCGATTCATACCCCGAAGCTGACGGGAACGCGGGGCCTTGTCACTGGGCGACATATTGCCTCAATGAAACGCGGCGGGACCCTGATTAACACGGCTCGAGGAGCGATCATACGAGAACAGGAGATGATCGACGTACTCCGTCAACGGCGCGATCTGACGGCGGTCTTGGACGTGACGGATCCCGAGCCGCCGGCGCTTGATTCGCCGCTGCTCACGCTGCCCAACGTTGTGCTGACTCCCCACATCGCCGGCTCCCTGGGAGCCGAATGCGGCCGAATGGGTCGCTGCATGGTCGAGGAACTGCGCCGCTTCGTGGCCGGTAAACCGTTGAAATGGCAGATCACCGCGGAGGCTGCGGCCAGACTTACGTGAACGCCACAGATGAACCGCATCGCATATGCATTAGCTCTGCTCAGCGCATTTGTTTTCGGTGCATTCGCGTCTCGGGCTCGTGCGGCTGAATGGCAGTGGTCGGTTCCGATCGATTCCATCACGTTGCCAAATTCGACCGAGCATCCCATGGCCTTCCTGTGGATTCCGCCGAATTGCCGGCGGGTGCGAGCCGTTGTCGTCGGACAGAACAACATGATCGAAGAGGGGATTCTGGAACATCCCGATTTCCGACAGACTCTTGCGGAACTCGGTGTTGCCGAAATCTTCATTGCGCCGATGCTGGACTACTTCCAAAACGCCGCCACCAATGACGTGGCCACCGAACGCTTCAACGATATGTTGAAGACCTTGGCGCGCAAATCGGGATATGACGAACTTGAGTTTGCGCCGGTCGCGCCGTTGGGACACTCAGCCATGGCGAGTTACCCGTGGAATTTTGCCGCTTGGAACCAGGCCCGCACGCTCGCGATCCTGTCCGTGCACGGTGATGCGCCTCTCACCCGTCTCACCGGCAATGGCCGTCCAAATCTGGACTGGGGAAGTCGGGGCATCGAGGGCGTGCCGGGCCTGATGGTCATGGGCGAATACGAATGGTGGGAAGATCGCCTCACGCCCGCGATGGAATTTCGTGCCAAGCATCCGGATACGCCGGTGGCAATGCTGGCCGACGTTGGGCATGGGCATTTTGACTACTCCGATGAGCTGGTGCGCTTTCTGGCGATGTTTCTGCGCAAGGCCTGCGAGCAACGTCTGCCGGCGGACGCGCCCTCAGACCGTCCGCCAGCGTTGGTCCCCGTGGATCCACGGAAAGGTTGGCTGGTGGATCGCTGGCGCAAAGAGGAAGGGCCGCGCGCGGTCGCCGCGCCGTTTGGCTCCTACACGGGCGATGTCAGGGAAGCGTTTTGGTGTTTCGACGGTGAGATGGCGCGCGCCACGGAGAAGTTTAATCCTCAGCGTGGCAAAGCGCCGCAACTCGTCGGCTTCGTTCAGGACGGGAAGATCGTAGATCAAACACCTAACACACACGAACAAATCCGTCTGAAATTGCCGCGGCTCGACGACAGCCTCACGTTCACGTTGACGGGCGCGTTCCTCGACACAGTACCTGCCGGCACCAATCCGGCGAAGTGGACCGGGTTGACGAACGGCGTGGCAATCGGCCACGCCTCCGGTGGTGGCCCGGTCGTGCTTTCGCGAATCAGCGGTCCCGTGGTTCAGTTGGCCGCGGACAAATTTGCGGTCCGCTTCAACCGCGCGAGTATTCCGGCGGACCGGCGCATGGGCGACATCTGGTTGCTGGCAAGTCATCCCGGTGATGCGAAATACAAGAGCGCAGTCCAACAAGCTGTGTTGCGCCTGCCGCCGCGCAATCTGGAGGGCGCCGCGCAACAGATCACTTTTCCGCCAATCCCCGATCAGAAACTCGGCCTAAAGACACTGAAGTTGAATGCCACATCCGATGCGAACGTGCCGGTGTACTTCTACGTTCGCGAAGGCCCTGCGGAAGTGGATGGTGATACGCTCACGCTTACCAAGATTCCCCCCCGTGCAAAATTCCCGTTGACGATTACGATTGTGGCGTGGCAATGGGGCCGCACCGTCGAGCCAAAGCTGCAATCCGCCACCCCGGTGGTGCGGCAATTCATCATTAAGCAGTAATCAAGCAAGCCGCTTGTGCGGCAATGCTAGTCGTGAGACGATTGGCGGGAACCATCGAGTTTCGGCTTGGTTATCAGTTTAACCCGGAAAATCACGACCCGTATTGACACTGGTGGATATGGGAGCACTGGTTTAGACGAGAGCTTTTGGATTGGCCGTACGCTTCGGAACGCGGTAAAGGGGCATGAGCAAATGTACCTATGAAGACAATTCCTGTAGTGCTACTGATCCATAGTTTTGCCCTTGTGGCTCACGCACGGTTCGTGCAAACCATGAGCTACCAAAAGAGGTTCGATCAGGCAGACCTTGTCGTCATTGCTCAACCCCTTTCGACCAAAGACACCTCGGAATGCACAGTGCTTGCGAACATTGCCCCTGCAGTCGACGTCGTGGGGTTGGAAACGGAATTTCGTGTCCAGACACTGTTGAAAGGCAGCCAGTCGATTACGAATTTTGTGCTCCACCACTACCGGCAACGCGATCCCTCACTACTTTATCGAAGTGGTCCATGGCTTGTTTCGTTTGATCCAGCCAAAAAGGAGGCTTATTTGCTGTTCTTGACGAAAGAGCCTGACGGTCGCTTCGCCCCGATTAACGGCCAGGCCGATCCTGGCTATTGCGGCGTTTTGCCCGCCGATCAAATCGACTTGGCTGCAATCGCCAGGCCCCTTTCAGAGAGGAGGTACGTGGACACGAAAACGTGGTCCGAGCTCTACCACGGCAAGGCGGATTGTTCACCACCCCAATATCTTGCCGGGTATGAAACGGAGTTCGTCGTCAAGAGCGTGCTGAAAGGAGAGAACGGGACAAAGAGGTTTGTGTTCCGCTATTACGAACGGCCGCCGCCAGACAATTGGGACACCAGCCGGCCATGCTCGTTCAGTCTCGATTTTCAGCCCAAGCCTGAAGATCTTTATCTGTTGTTGCTCAAGAAGGAAAAGGAAAACTGTTTCACACCGATGCGTCGCACTGGAGTATACGGTGAAGAACTGGGCCGAGATGGGTTTCCTGTTATTCGGCTGGACAAGGAATCGCAGAAAGCAGACACGAAACAGTGAGACCCGTCCGGCAGTGTCAATTCGTTGCAGCGGTCGGACAGCAGCGCCTATTAGTCCCGCCTCGTGCGCAATCCGTAAACGCTGCCCGCCGTGTCGTTCGCATGCGCTTGAAACCGGATGGTGACGTTCGATTTGCCCTTCGTTAGGACGAGCGGGATGGGATAAGTCTCCTCGAAGAAATCTCCGGGGCTGTTTGCGCGCAATTTCTGGGCGCCGATCTTCTGCCCATCGATCAGAATGTCAAAGTTGTGGGATTGCCATTCGCCGCCCCAATACGTGGCAACGAGGACGTTGGGCGCGGCGGGATCGACGGCCATCTCATAGGAAAACCAACCATTGTGCGCCTCCCGCCACTTCCGATTAAGAAAATCCCCGGTCGTGCTGTTTTCCGACTGCATTCCGTGCTCGATCTCGGACTGCTGGAAACCCGGCGTGACCGTGTCGAGCGTGTTGGCTTCCCATCGGGCCCGCTGCTCCTGCTCCGCGCGAAGCTCGACTTCCCGACGGTCCCATTCCGCTGCCGTCATCAACGGAAACTGGACGGCATAAGGTTCCTCGTAGACCCGATAGAGAGGCTCGAACGTGAGGTCCGCGAGCTTGACGACTCCTTCGCTGCGGAACTCGGCAAACGTTCCGCCCGTCGGCCGCAGATGCGCCACCACGTCGGCAGCGCTGGCGCCGACGAAAACAGGAGCAAACGCGTCGAACTTTCTCTTCGCGGCGAGGTGATCCGCAAAACGTTGCGTTGCCGGATTGGAAACGCCCGGTTCGACGGGAACGATGCCCGCCAGCACGATCGGTCCATACATCACGGCAACAATCCTGTCATCAGAATGTGGCAAAAACTCCAAACGCAACGCCATGGGCAGGCGCAATTGTATTGTGTCGCCGCTCTTCCAAGTGCGCTCGAATGTCATGTATGAAGACGGCGTAGACTTCACGGTCATCGCTTTGCCATTGATTTTCACCTTCGGGTGTTCGCACCAATAGGGGTGACGGATTTTCAGCGCGAACGGCACCGGCCTTTTGCACGTGAATACGAGACGCACCGAATCCTCTTCAGGAAAACGCGTCTCCTGCCTGAAACTCACGCCTTTTTCCGCCCACGCGAGCGTGCTGCCCATAAAGAGGTTCACCCACAGCGTGTCCGGCCCGTGGAAATACACCATCTCCCCATATCGGGCCGGGTTTTCCATGCCCGTCCCTACGCAGCACCACCACGCGTCGAACGGCGGCGAAAACGCTTTGACTCCGACGGAGGCCAGGCTGAGGAAGTAGCCAAACTCGCCGGGCCGGTGTCCGATGTTGGCGAGCACGTGGTTGATCAACGCGCGCTCCACAAAATCCATGTGGGCCGCCTTCGGTTCCCACGAAAACAAATGCCCCGTGAGCTTGATCATGTTGTAGGTGTTGCAAGTCTCGGCCGTGTACGGCGTCAGCTTCTCGGGAAATTGCTCCGGTGGGAAAAAGTATTCGCTTTCGCCGTGCCCGCCCATGGCGAATGAGCGCCGGTTCACCACGCTGTCCCAGAATGTCTCCACTGCAACGCGGCATTTCGGGTTGGATGTCATCTCGTACTCGCGGGCGAGGCCAATGACTTTTGGAATCTGCGTGTTGCCGTGAAGACCGTTCAGGTTGTCTTCGCCGTTGGCGAGCGGGTCGAGAACGGCCTTGTGATGGAACTCTCTCTCCGCTATGCGCAGATAACGCGCGTCGCCGGCGTCCGCCGCGAGATCGGCCAACACTTCGTTCATCCCACCGTGTTCCGCCTTGAGCATCTCCTGGATTTGGGCCTCCGTGAGCCCGGACAAGACGTCCGCCAGCCAGTCCACGAACTTCCGTTCCACTTCGAGCGCCTTGTTGTTGCCTGCGAGACGATAAGCGTCGCGAAGGCCGGCCAACATTTTGTGGAGTGTATAGTTCGGTGCCCAGCAGTCATTCAGGTTTGCCCCAGAGGCCTTGATTTTGCCCTGCCGAAGATCTTCAAAAACCCTTCTAGGAACGGACAATACGTAGCCGCCACCGTTTGCGGTCTGGCAGGCATCGAGTTCATCGATGATATACCGAATGCGTTCCAGCGCGTGCGAACTGCCCGTCGACGCGTAAAGCAGAGACAGAGCTGAGAGGTAATGCCCAAGGCTATGGCCTCCGAGCTCCTTGGATTCCCATCCTCTGTACGGCTCCGCCTTGGGAGCAAGCCCGGCCTCCTGGCGGAACCGGGCCAGCAAACGGTCTGTGTCGACCGTCAGAAGAAACCGTGCATTGACATCTTCGCGTTCCTTGAAAGGCCCGTCCTGCAGACAAACCTGAGAAAGTGCAAACGGAGTTGCTGTCAGGCGCGTATTCGTGTCGGGTTTCACTTGCGCTTCGGATTCAAGATGCCGGCATATGACGATTGAGAGAGCCATTGTACCACACCACTGATGCAACGTGCGTAGTGCTCCTTCCCGGCTTTCACGCCGAGGGTCTCCTAGGCTTCCTTCGGGTGGCCCATTCGTAACCGGCTGACAAACTCGTCGACCAGTTGTCGCTCGTAATCGCCAGCGTACCGCTCGCTGAGAAACCTGTCGAACCCTTCATCCAGAAAACGAGCCCAAGACTGCGCTTCCTGGCCGGGCATGATTGGGTAAAACATCACGTGGTTCGCTTGTGCCGCCTTGAGATCACCGGGAGCATCGCCGATCATCAACGTCCGGTGCGGTTCGTAGTTGCCATTCACCGCGAATCGCAATTGATCCGTTTTGCTTCCCATCTCCTGGCATCCGATGAAGTTGATGAAGGGCAACAGATTTGTGTCCCCCCAATCCTGTAGCAACGCCCGACGCGGCGTGCCGGAAACAATCATGAGGTCGGCATTACCGGCCGCGCGCTCCAACACCGGTCGAATCTGCGGATAAGGAGGGTTGCCTTCCTCTTTTGTAATTTGCGCGTACTGATCATCACTGCGCGTGCTCCAGGCGATTACCTTTGCGAGGAAGGGATCTGATTTCTCGCGATTGTAATCTGCCAGCGAAGCGGTCGTAAGCGCGCGACCGGAACGCACGAAATCCTGCAGCGCTGAGAAATCGGGAAGTCGGATTCCTTTGGCGCGCACCTGCGGGTGCCGTTGCAGAGAATTAAGCGCCCTTGCCATCGCTTGGAAGCGATTAATCCCGCGGGTTTCCGAGTACAGGTTGATGGATTCCCCGATCTCGTGAAACTCCTTCGCAACCGCTTGGAGACCAAACAGCTCTACCGCGAGGGGCAGAAAAATGCGCTTCTGTTTGATTTCCATCGAGTTGAATACCGTCCCGTCAGAGTCGAACCCGAGAAACCATTTGTGCTTGGGCTTGAAATCGAGAGAACTATCATGTCTTGGGATTGTCATGGCTGCGGTGAGAGGATTCCCCATTTAGGTTGCGATCCTGGGTTTCAATAAGATGGCCATTCCGCCGGAGGGCAACAACTTCGCGTCAATCGTTTGTGAGGCGTGTAGTTCGATGTCCCTAACGCTCACATGTGTCCGCGTATTGATCGAGGGATCGTCGGAATAAATGGTGGCAATGTATTTTGTTCTCGACGGCAGGAACCCTAACGGAATCTTCAATTCGCGTGCATCATTGTTAGTGATGATACCCACGAACCAGTCTTCGCCGCTGCGACGGGCGGTGGCGATGTATTGCCCAACCTCGCCCGCGAGAACTCTGGTCTCGTCCCAAACGGCCGGGACTTGCTCGAAGAACTCGATCTCCGGCTCATCCTGGCAGTCCGACGGCTTATCGTACCAGAACAGAAATTGGAGAGGACTATAATAGACGACTGCCAGAGCCAACTGGTGCGCTGAGGTCGTCTTGATCAGTTTGCCATGAAAATCGCTCAACTCTTTCTGCTTGTAATAACAGATCGTATAGTCGGCGGCTCCGGCGATGTAGCGCGTGAACGGCAGCGTCGTGTTGTGAGTGGCGTCGGGCATTTCTTCGTTCCCACGAATGCCCTCCTGCGTCAGCAAATTCGGATACGTCCGGCTGAAACCGGTCGGCCGGTATTCGTCGTGAACGTCAACAAGGAGGCGGTGCGCGGCGGCTTTCTTGACCGCCTCATGCAGCCACGTGGTCCAACGATGTGAACCCACCTGCACGAAGCCAAACTTCACGCCGGCAAGTCCCCATTTCTGATAGAGAGGGAGGATTTCGTCGATTTGCCGGAGCAACGCGCGCTGATTCACATAAACGATAATTCCGATATCGTTGGCCTTGGCATATCGAATCACCTCGGGGAGGTCGAGGTCGCGATTGGGATTCAACCGGGGATCCACGTCCACTTTGCGCGCGTCCGAAGCGAAGATTCGCTCTACGCCGTACCATCCCCAATCGATCTCGACATATTGAAGCTTGTGTTTCACGGCAAAATCGACACACGCTTTGGCGCCCCGTGTTGAGACGGTCATGTCACGAATGACCTTGCCGGGCTTGATCCAGCTCGTGTCGTCGATGGCGCAGGGAGGATTCAGATTCAGGATGATGTGATTGTTTTCGATCAGGTCTCCCGGTTTTTCGGCCACCATCACCACACGCCACGGCGTACCGAACGGCGTGATCAGATCCACCCCGCTGTACAGGGACGTGACGATGGTGTCGGGCTTCTCGCGGCTCAGCGCGAAATGGGTGCGCGCGTAATCCACCATCTCCGCCTCGGCCAGGCAGACATACAGCCCGTTCTTCAGTTGGAGCGTGAGAGGTCGCTCGCTCCGATCTGGCCAATCCTTCAAGGGCAGACACGTGTACGCCCCTTGCGCCCAGTTCGTGAAGTACGCCTGCGTGCCCGGAGGCAGCGTGAATTGCGTGTTCTCGGCCGTGATCTGATAATACACCGCCTTAGGATCCTCGGGGAAGAAGTACCGGAACGCGATGCCTTCATTGTAGGCCCGTATGATCAGATGCAGTTCGTAGGTCGGGTTGTCGTCCTTGACCAGATGGATCGTGGTCTGGCGATAGTTGTCGCATATCCGGCTCTTTTCTCCGTATGGTGGTTGCCAGACCGAGTCATTGCTGGTTTCCCGGACTTCCTTTATGATCAGGTTCTCACACCATCGTTCTCGCGTGTCCGGTTTCAATCCCAGAGCCAACTCGGACAGATGGTTGTCCAAACGGATATCGAGTTCGGATTCAAGAATGACAGGCCGCTCCTGAAAGTCGATCTGGTAGAACATCCGCGGAAGCCTTTCCCCATCAACCCGGTGCAGGAACGTCATTTTCAGGTGACCGTCTGGCGAGACGACTCTGGCCTGAAATGTATCGTCACTCTTTGGCTTCTGGTCCATGGCCGAGCTCACACCACTGGTAATCGCGACACGCCGCCACAATCTCCGTGTTTCCCACTAAAACACAACCTGCGTGATCTCGTTCTCGCCTGACGCCGTGATGCCCCCCATCAGCTTGAACGAAGTTTCTCCCTTGGACCGGACGGGTTTGGCGTAATGTTTCAACATCCACTTGCCCTGCGGCTTGAGTTTCCCATAGATGACCCGGGCCGCCGCCCGAAGGCTTTCGGGAGTTACCGAATAATTGCAGATCACGGTCTTGGCTTCCGCCGGGACCCCCATCTCGTAAGGACAGTTGGTCACAACGATCACCTTTTTGCCTTTGGCAATCAGTTGCCTGATGAGATCCGTGTTGTTGGCCGGACAGAGTCGCCAGTAATAATTGGTGGCGACGATCACATCCGCTTGATCGATATATTGCATCAGGAACTCTTCGTCTTCCTTGGAAGCCTTAAACTTCGTGTCCAAGCCGATGATGTTTTTCGACTGTTCATACATGACGGCGTTGAACATCTTCTTGTGGCAGTGCACGTCAAATCCGGCATACCCGTCGAGCACCTGTTGCTCAATCACCATCACGGTCTGGCCCGGCTCGAGGGGAAGCAGTTTCTCTTCGTCGCGCAAGACGGTCACGCATTTCTCCGCGACCTTGCGCGCAGTGGTGATAATGTATTTGTCCCGAATCGGCTTGCTGGCTGCCGCTGCATCGACCTGGCCATGGCGCTGGAGTAGCCCCAGATTGTACTTCATCGTCAGGATGCGTCGCACCGCTACGTCCAATTGTTCCTCCGTTACTTCTCCGTCTTCGACAAACCGCTTCAACTCGCAGAATGCCTGGTCGCGGAACTCGTCCTCGGTCTTGTTCAGCACGAGGTCGCAGCCTGCCTTGATCGCCAGCGCGCAGGATTTGGCAACCCCGTACTTCTTCATCAACGCACCCATGGTAATGGAGTCCGTCGTAATAACACCGTTGAATCCCAGCCGTTCGCGCAGTAGTCCGGTCACGATCTTACGCGACACAGTCGAAATCTCCATGCTCGGATCGGCTGCAGGCACCGCTGTATGCGCCAGCATAATGCTGGGAAGCCCGTTCTCAATTAAACGGCGATAGGGAAACAGCTCCACCCTCTCCAGTCGTTCCCAGTTGCCGGGAACCTCCGGCAACGCGTAGTGCGCATCGACGTCGGAATTGCCCCGTCCCGGGAAATGTTTGGCCGTCGGAACCAATCCTCCGTCCATGTATCCTCGAATGGAAGCCAGTGCATATTCCGCGACAACCTCGGCATCATCACCGTACGCTCGGATGTTAATCTCGGGATTGTTTGGATTCAGGTTCACGTCCAGCACGGGCGAGTGGATATTCGTGGCGCCAATGGCACTGAGTTGTGTGGCGACCGCCTTGCAGGCCTCGTAGACTAGCTTCGGATCGCCAGTGGCGGTTAGTCCCATGGCTGAAGGGAATAAGTTGATCCCGCCCATGCAGTAGTCACGGCTAATGTCGCCTTCCTGATCGATAGACACGTGCAAGGGAATCCCCGGCTTGCGTTTGCAGGCTACTGCCTGTAATTGATTCAGCCGTTCCGCGTAATCCTCGGGTGAGACATACACCTCTGACCCAGGAATGAACAAGTTCTGCTTGATTGGTGTGTAACCTGTGGAAAAGGTGTAGTCGTAACTAAGATCTTGGTGATAGTGCTTGCCGCGCCTCGAGTTCTGACCGAATGGCGTCACGCGGATGCCCCCGATGTGGAGCCGCTCGATCGCCTCCAGTAGGTACGGAGTAACCATCGACCCGCCCCAATGGATCGTAAAGCACTGACCAACTTTCTGGTCGAGCGACATTGTGGAAATGATCCCGTTGATGAATTTGTCCCGCTGCTTATCGTTTGTGTTGGTGTTATACATACGCTGGTGTTCCCCTGAACCGTTTCGTTGTAATGAGTGGTGAAATGTTGGAAAGTGGGCTGAGGTCCTCAAGCTGCGAAAAACTCACCGTCGTTAAGACATCACGTTGCCCGCATCTATTTTCATGCGCCCGACGGAATCCAGTAATCGTTTCCCCTTATAGTTGATAAGTGAAGTGTGCGCTCCAGAACAAGTTGTCAATCTGCCGCGATTGTCGAACCGTGCACATAACACTTCACCGTCAAATTCAAAGTCACCCTGCTTGGTTTCGGAGCCGTCTGAGAATAGAATCAAATGCGAGCCGGCATCATCAGTTATGCGGTATGCCTTCTCGTTGAGAACCTCTGCCTGGTATGCCCTTGGTCGATTCTTGAACGGCACCAGGAGCGTTGCGAAATACGTCGTCTGGTTGTCCGATTTGGAAAACTTCAGCGCGTGGGCCGGCCGCTTGACTCCGTAATCGTACGAAACCCAGCCTTGGATCGGATCAGTGCTGCCGCGATAGGTCTCCACCTTGAGCCCGTTGCTGATCAACGGGCTGATCATGATACCCGCCCCGTTTTTGTACCGGCCCGTGAAGGAGAGATTGTCACCCTGGGTGAGTTCGGCGTCAGCGCCGAAATGAAAATACTGGTCGTACAAGTGGGGCGCGCCGGCCGTTAGTTCATCGAGGACGAGCCAGAAACAGGGTTTGATGAACACGATGCGGCGACGGTGCGTGACCGGGTCTTTCAGTCGTTGGTAGCCGTCATGCCAGCCATCCACATAGTCAAACTGATCCGTCGCGGCCCAGCAGTTCAGCGTACTGTTCGCCTTGGTCTTGAACATCCATCCGTCGGCAAGCTCCGAAGAATCCTGGCCGTCCACGACGATCGTGTTATGGGCTTTGGTGGATTTAAACCAAATCCGGTACGGACCTTCGTACATATACCGGCCCGGGTCGATGAGCAACGTCTCCCCAAAACCGGATAGGTCGAGGCTTAGCGCATCGGCGTTGCCGTGCACGCAGCTTTGGTCCATTACGCCCAATTCCCCGCAGGTGAATATCGAATAAAGGTCGTCGTGCTCCCAACCAGTCCGCATCGTATAGAAGCCGGATTCGCGCAGGGCGACGGAACCGATCTTGGGTTTGTGCCCGGACTTGCCATGTGTTGCCACGGACAACATGTCCGGTCGGTCGAACAAGCGCGCGCCGGTCTTGAGCACCCAGCGCAGATCGTTGGCGTCTTCGAGCATGTTCAGGTTGTTAATGTCCTCCCACAACCCATACGACGCGCGCACGCCGAAGACATCGCTTTCGTCGCCGTCTTTCAACATCGGGTAGACGCCGTGCGGTTTCATCACACTCATGACCCAGTCAATCATCGACTCGGCGACCTTCTTGTACGTGTCGCTTACGCGGATGTTGTTGCGCAGGGCCAGGTCAAGAATCTGCAGAAAGCAGAACGTGCAGACCAGATGATAGCCCGAGGCGCGCTCGACTTGCATCCCGTCGGGAAGCACCTGCATCCGCGCCTGTTCCTCAAACCGCGACATCGCCTCGACCTGCCAGTCCGTCGACTCCTTGAATTCCGGGAACAAGATGCCCATGTGGGCGAGGCCGTTCGACTCCATCAATCCCCAGTTGGGTGACACGTTGAAGTAGCTCTTATGCCGCGTGTAATACAGTCGCGTATGCCGGGCGTGTTCCACCATCGAGGTGAGCATCTGAACGAGAAAATCCGGTGTGAAGTTGGGGGAGTGCAGGAAGTGATAAAAACACGGGACAAACGAGGTGTACATGCGGATGCCAAGTGTCAGCGGCCTCCAGTTGCCCATCCTCATGAAGTGCATCCGGCTCGTTTCGCTCGGCACGTTCAGCATCCATTCCAGGTCCGGCATCGGATTCTTCTTGATCCAGTCGGTGAGAAGCCGCTTGAACGCCAGGGTGTACTTCTCGTTGCCGGTGTACCAATATGCACGGCCTAATTCGGTTAAGTACTCGTGTCGGTGAAGGCAATACTTCCATTCAGGGTCGTGGTGCGGGTCCGCCTGCCAATCAATGTCCTGCGGCAGTTTCTGGCCCAGTATGTGATTTTGGCAAATTTGGTCGGCCTGGGTGGTGTCATACTGGGAATTCAACTCGCGCCTGTCCCAACCGTTGTAGTAATTGACGCCTTTCCGCGTCCGATAATAGGCCAGTAGCGCCTCGGCCGCCTCCTCAAATTGCCTGGCGTCCGCCTTTGCCCTCACATGTTCGAGGCCCGGCCTATCAGTGTTGATCCAAGTGAAGAATGAACTGTAAGAATTCATGGTTATGTGACGTAGAAATGCGCTCGCACCGTCAAACAACTGCTCGTAGAAAACAGGATGTTCGCAGTAACGTCAATTCTTTTCGACTCAGAACGTTCCCGGTCTGGTTGCGCGGCGGTTGTTAGTCGTTGGTGTAACGAGATCACGGGCGATCAGTCCTTCTTCTAATTGCGCCATCAACCAGTAGCGAGTTCTCCTCTCCAATCCTTATTGGAAGGGGCGTGAACGCTGTGACAAGGCTGCGAGCACGTATCTCGTATATTGGCGCGTTATGAGGATTCATGATGGAGTACGCATAATACTCTTGTGATGTGTATGCATCAGTATAACCATCAGGGCCGCGCTCAAGTTATGCGACGTGGCCAACGAGTTTGTCGAAGTCACCTGTATATATGGCGCCATAATATCGTGTAAGTGGTTGCGTATAAGCTGCGATCGGTGCATCAGCGTTTGCCATTACGTGTTGGCAGCGTTTGACCATCGACCCATTGACCTTCGACAAGTAGTTCGCGGCAAACCTCGGGAACGCCGCGTTCATTGTGGTGGATCAACGAAATGACCAATTGCACCGCCGCCCGCCCAATCTCGGCTGAATTCTGATAAATTCCGGCGTCGGCGTTTCCATCCAGCACGCTCAGGGCGGCCAGTCCAACGTCCTCGGGCACGCGCCAACGAAGTTTGGAGAGCATATCTCGCAAAGGGGCGACATCCGTAAGAATCGCGTCTGGCTGGACCTGCTTCAACCACGAGGCTAGTCGCCGCTTGCCCTCCTCGGAGTTGGGGTCTGTCAAATCCAGCAACGGAAGCCGTTGTTTCAGATCGAGAGTTAACTGGGCAAATAAATAGCCGGCCTTGAATCGGATATGCGGTTGGTCGGCGGCTACAAAGCCGATCCGCCGGTATCCCATTTTCAGGATGTGCTGAAAGGCCATCAAACTGTCGGTCAGTTGGTCGCTGGTGACCAGGTGGGCGCGAGGTGTGTCGATGGAATGACCGAATCGGACTACGCAAAACTGGGCCCAATCAAAATCGCCCCAGTCGGGGCAGGAAAGATGCGGCGGAATCAGAATGCCACGGATATTGCGGGTCAGAAGAATTTTCTCCAGCCTGGGCAGTGGCAAGCGCTCATCGCAGACAAACTCCTCAAGCCGATACCCGCAACGTTCAGCTTCTTGCGTCGCGCCTTTCCAGTATAACTCGAATTCCTGGTGTCGACGGAGTTGCTCCGGTTTTGTCCAGCGGTTGATCCAGGCAAGCGCAGAACTGACGGGCGTTTGAGTTTTTCCGCGGCGGTAATGGGCGAGTGCCGTGAGCATCGGATCGGGCTGGTACCCCATCTCGCGGGCGACGCGTTGCACCCGTTCACGCGTGGCGATGGAAATGCGGGGATCGTCTTTCAACGCGCGCGAGACGGTCGGCTGACTTACGTTCAGTCGCCGGGCAATATCGTGCAAACTAATACGCGGCTTTGGAGGCGTCTGTTCCATACGTACTCTGTCAAAAACGAGAGCAGAATACGCCAAGCGGAGCGGAAATGGAAGCCAAATGCATCAGTATGCATCACGTTGATCTTGCTGCTATTTGCCGCGCCAAATAAGATGGGTGACGCAGCGAGAGAAAGTGCTAGCGAGAGAAAGCATTTGTGACAAGTGGGACGGGATAAGCGAGTGGACCTACCAAAAATGAAGGGATCACGACAATGAGGAAGTCGAGTGTCTTGATGTGGATTTTGGTCATGTTTGCGGCGGTCATGATGGTGAGCAGGACCGTGCAAGCGCAACAGAGTTTGACGTGGACAAATCTGGGCAGCGGCAACTATCTGGATCCGGCGAATTGGGATGACGGCCTGGGCTTTGGGGACATCGTGTATCCCGGCTCGGATGCGCCGCAGTTGGATAGTTTGGCGTTCACCAATTACATGAACTATTCGGTGTACTTCAGTACTGGCGTAGGTGCGGAAGTTAACTCCGCTGGGTTTAATGGCGGCACTGTGACGCTGGAGGCAGGGACTAACACATGGGTGCTTGGTAGCAACTACGGCGCGATTGACGTCGGGCAGACGGCCGGCAGCGTCGCGACGGTCTATCAGGACGGTGGCGCGGTCATTGCCAATACCACTTACGGCGGGGTGCCCACAAACAACTTCATTGTTGGTGACGCGGGCCAAGGGAGCTACGTCTTGACCAACGGCTCGGTGCTGACAGCAGCTACCACCTTGGGTAACGCCAGCACCGGCCAGGGCGCGCTGACCATCAGCGGCGCCAACTCGTACTTCACCAACGTCGCCAGCTCATACGGCGCGTTCACGGTGGGCAACGGCAGCGCGGGCAACCAGGTGATCGTCACCAACGGCGGCAAACTGGTTACCGGGTATTCGTACGTTGGTTACGGCGGCGGCGCTTCCAACAACTCCGCGGTAGTGACCGGCAGCGGATCGGTGTGGAATAACCAGGCTGTGGACATGCGGATTGCCGCTGGGTTTGGCGGGAGCAGCCAGAGTAACAACTCGCTCCTCGTTACTTCGGGCGGAGCGGTTTCCAACGTCCTTCGGGTATTCATCGCGGACAACAGCGCCGGCGTGAACAACAGCTTGGCCATTAACGATGGCGGCAGGCTGGTTTTTGCCAACAATTCCACGATTGCATCGGGCGTTTACGTGGGGTCAGGCTCCGGCGCCAACGGCAATATCTTCTACGCGGGCGGCGCGGGAGCGGCCAGCTTTATCACCAACGCGAATGCCGGCAGTGCCAACATCATTGTTGGCAGCGGCATGAATTCTCACAACAACCAGATGATCGTCACCAACATCAACATCTTTACCGGCGGAGGAAATGTGGCCGTCGGTTCCGCCAGCTTCGCGGTCGGCAACGTTGCGACGGTTACCTCGGGCACCCTGTGGAACATGGGCAATGGGACCTTGCGATCGGGTGCAGGTGGAAGCGGATCGCCCAACAGCAACAACACCTTTGTGGTTACTGGCGGTGGTGTCATGACCAACGTCCAGAGGGCATTTATCTCTGACAACGGAGCCGGATACGGCAACCTGTTGATCGTCACCAACGGCGGTCAGATTTGGTTCAACGCTGGCACGGTCAGCATTGCTTCGGGCACCGGCGGCACTAAGAACGGGGTGATCGTTAGCGGCGGCGGGTTCATTTCCAGTGGCGGCTTGGCCGTCGGCTCCTCGACTGCTACAAGCAACAACTTTGCCCTGGTCACGGACACCGGATCGGTTTGGAATATGGGCAACACGGCTCTCAATATCGGCGTTGGCGCCACCAACTACGGCAACACCTTGACGGTAACCTCCGGCGGGGTGGTCACCAACGCGGGTACTGTGTACATTGCCGATAACAACCCCGGATATAATGACGGGGTCATCGTTAGCAATGGCGGTAAACTCTTCCTGAGCAGTGGCAGTGCGATCGCGGTCGGCCAGCACGTCGGTGACGTAAACCCATACATGACCATCAATAGCGGCGGCCAGGTGTTCAGCTCGGGCAACAGCTACATCGGCGGCGGCGGGTCGACCAATGCCACGATGCTGGTCACCGGGTCTGGTTCCATGTGGAATCTGGGCAACCAGGCGTTGCATGAGGCGTATGCGAATTTTACCGGCGGGACGGCCACGTTTGGCGCCAGCCTGACAGTTACCGCCGGCGGCGTGGTGACGAACGTGAGCGCCATGTATATCACGGACTCCGGGACATCAAGCGGTAACGGCATCATCATCAACAACGGCGGCCAGTTCTTCGACAACGGCGTCTTCAATGTTGGTCAGGCGACCGGCGCCAGCAACAGCTACGCCTTGGTGGGCGGCGCGGGTGCGGCGAGCACTCTTACCGCAGGTAACGGTATCACGATCGGGAACAGCGCGAGCACGCTGAACAACTACATAATTGTCACCAACGCGGCGGTAATAGAAGCCTCTGGAAACATCAATGTTGGCGGTAATGCTACGTCGACCAATAGCAGTGTGAGCGTGCTGGCCGGCGGCACCTGGACGGTCGGCAATGTTGCCAACATCACGAATCGCCTCCAAGCGTCCGGATTCGGGGGAAGCCTGGTGATCAATCAGGGCACGGTTGCCAACGTTGGCGAGACCATCTGGGGCAACGGAGGATCTGGAAATTCCCTCATCGTTACCAACGGCGGTCAATTGTCCAACGGCTCGGCTGCCGGCACGTACTGGGAGATCGGACGCGGCAACAGCGCGAACAACAACAACGTAACGGTTGATGGTGCAGGCTCTGTCTGGGACATCGGCGGACACACGCTGACGGTTGGCGGCACGTTTGGCGCGACCACCAACAACGTGCTGCGGCTGGCCAATGGCGGCGTGGTTCAGAATGGCGCGATTGTGGTCGGCGGCGGCGGCAATAACGCCTTGGAGATGGCCAACGGCATCGCCAACGTCAACAGCGTGACGGTTAATGGCGGGCAGATACTGCGTGGCAGTGGGACTCTCAATGTCAACGGCGGCGCGGGCAATGTGACGGAGAACGGGACCCTGTCGCCCTCGCTTAACTCGCAGGTTGGCATATTGACCGACAACGGCAGTATGACGCTCGGTGGCACCTACCAGTGCAACGTGTTCGGCATGGGCAGCGAGACTGAAGACGTGGTGAATGTCACCGGTCTGTTGACCCTCAGCGGGACCCTCAGCGTGAATGCGGTTTCCTTGGATGAATCGGCCTACGTGATTGCCGACTACGGTACGTTGAGCGGGACATTCGGGAACGTAGTGGGCGTGCCGGCCGGATACTCGGTCGACTACAACTATCAGGGACTGGATGACATTGCGATCGTGATTCCGGAGCCGTCGACGATGGCTCTCATGGGCGTAGGCGTGACCCTGATGATCGCGCTGCTGCGGCGGAGTCGCCGGTCTGCCTGAGCATTGTGTTTGGTTGGCTGCCAGCCGGCCGTGTTGACGGCCGGCTGGCAGCAATGGTGCTGTGGAACAGGCGGGAAGCAGGCAGGCTGTGTACCGGAGTGGCTCCGAGGGCTGGGCGATGAGGTGGGACGACAGATTTCTGAAACAACTACAACAACTGAGTTGGGAGCGGTAAGGATCATGAATAGATCAGCTTTGTGGCGGGGAGTTTTGTTGGTGACGGCCGTGATTGTTGGCGGGGCCGTGGTGGCGCGAGCCAACGTGTTGACATGGACGAACGTCAATAGCGGGAACTTCAACGACGGCGGTAACTGGAGCACCGGGGTCGCTCCGGCAACCGGGGACGGCACTTTTTTTACCAACAACACGGCCTATACGGTTAGTTTTCCGTCCGCGCCAGCGGTTCTCTCGAGCAACTGGTTTAAGAACGGCGGGACTGTGACCCTGGATATCCGGGCTCAGACTTGGACACTGGCACCAACGTCAGGCGCGCCTGCGTTCATCATTGGCTACCCTCCCGCGTCCTCAGCCCCGGTGACCGTGTATCAGGCCAGCGGGACGCTCGTGGCCACCAATTATATTACTGCCACGGCGACCAACACCCCGGCGTTTGTGTTGGGCTTCGGTAGTCGTGGGAGTTATTTCCTGACGAATGGGACGGTGGCGACGACATGCGCGGTGCTCGGCACCAATCTCGGATCCAATGTTGGTCTTGGTACGCTGACGATCAGCGGCAGCGGCGTGTTTTCCAACGTCCCCAACTTTGGCACACTTACGGTTGGGTATGGCGGGTCGTCCTGTCAGTTGCTGGTCACCAACGGTGGGCTTCTGGCCACCGGCGTGGCGGGCATCGGAACCGGCAGCTTCTCATCCAACAATGTCGGGGTTGTTACCGGCAATGGTTCCATATGGGATCTTGGCTCCAACGATCTGCGCGTCGGATTCGGGTTGATAACGGCGGGCAATACCCGCAGCAATACGCTGCTGATTACATCGGGCGGCGCGGTGACCAATGTGAACCGATTGTTCATTGCCGACAATGGCCCTGGTTACAGCAACAACGTCGTCGTCAACAACGGCGGCCAGCTTTTTACATACCGTATGATTGGGGTCGGCTCGGGTCAGGGTGCGTCCAACAACCTGTTTCAGGTTGGCGGCGCCGGTGCCCCTGTTACGATCGGGACCGGTCCGATCCAGGTCGGCCTCGGGCCGAGTGCCGGCCTGAACACGCTGATCATCACGAACGGCAGCGCGGTGTACACGACGGGTAGTGGCGCGGTATCAGATCAGTCGGGCATCGGATTCGCCAACGGTGGCGGCGCGCTCAACAATCTGGGTATCGTCACGGGCGCTGGCACAACGTGGGACCTTGGCTCCAATGATTTGAGAGTCGGTTTTGGGGCGGGGCTGCCCTCTGGCTGCGCAACAAATAACACGCTGCTGATCAAGGATGGTGCGATCGTCACAAACGTCGCGCGAATCTATGCGGGCGACAACGGACCGGGTGCCAACAACAGCCTGATTCTTAACAATGGCGCCCAGTTGTTCGTCGATGGAGACATCGGCATTGGCGCGGGCGCGATCAGCAGTAACAACCTGTTCCAGGTCGGCAGCAATGGCGCGCCGGTCGTTGTCTACGCGGGCAAACTGATAGCGGGTCGCTGTGGCGCTGGCGCGAATAACAACACACTGATCATTACCAATGGCAGCCAGGTGTACCTCACGAATCCCAATACCGGCTCCGGTCAGGGCAGCGGTATTGGCTGGGGCACCGGGGACGCTTACAACATCGGGACGCTCACCGGTAGTGGCTCGGTGTGGGATCTCGGATCCAATGATTTTGAAGTTGGCTTTTTCTCGAGTGGCAGCACCGCTGTGGCGGCTAACACGAACGACATGATGGTGGTGACCAGCGGCGGCGTGCTGACCAACGTGGCCCGGATCTTTATCGGGGACAACGTGCCGAGCCTCAATGAGCAACTGATCATTACCAATGGTGCCAAGGTGTTCTGCATGGGCGAAGTGGTGGTCGGCCAGAGCGGTGCGACAACGAATGGCTCGTTGGTTGTCGCGGGCGGCAGCACGTTGTTCTGTGTGACCCTCCACGTCGGCAACGGTAGCCCTGGCGGCGGCGGGGACAGCCTCAACGCCAATAACATGGCACTAATCACTGATCCCAACACCGTGGTCGATTGCGGCGGCGGTTTCCTGCGGCCTGGCCAGGGGCCCGGCGGCACCTGTCAGGGCGAAACTGTAACGATTGCCGCGGGCGCAGCCGTCACGAATGTCAATTCGGTGTATATTGCCGATAACGGGGCCAACACGAATTGCTCGTTGATTGTCAACAATGGCGCCAGCTTGGTTGTCGCCCACGAACTCATGGTCGGTGCAGGCAGTGGTTGCTACAGCAACCTCTTGCAGATCGGCAGCGCGGGAGCGCCCGCCTCGGTCGTCGTAGGAACGTTTGATGACGGTCCCAACTCCGGCGGTGTCGGCATTTCTTCACCAAATACTTTCGGTGGCAACGTGGATGTCGGCGGACGTGTCGGAAGTACGTTCTGCAATATGGTCATCACCAACGCGGTGCTGAATATGGGTATCAATGGGAATGCCGGGACCAACGGCGCCTTCACAATTGGCTACGGCGCAACGGGCGTCGGTGACGCCACCAATAACACGGTATGGGTGTTGGCTGGCGCAACGGTGAATTTGGGCGACGCTCGCCTGCAGTCCCCTGGCGTCAATGGCACCATGATCATCAACAGCGGCGGCATTGTCACCAACGCCGGCGAAATCATTTGGGGCAACGGCCCGGAGGCTGTGGGGAACGTCCTGATCGTCACAAACGGCGGCAAGTTGTTTACCGGCGCGCCGTCAGTTACCAGCGCGATCAACTCCTACTGGGAAGTTGGCCGCGGTGGTGGAACCAGCAACACCATGGTAGTCGCGGGCAATGGCGCGACGTGGGACGCTGGCGGTGCAACGAACGTGGCCATCGGCGATCAGGCCTGCACGAATGACGTGCTCCAGGTCAGCTCCGGCGGCATCGTCACCAACGTCGGTTTCTTGTGGGTTGGCCCGAACGGCGCGGCAACGACGAACAACATCCTGGCTATCACCGGTGGCAAGGTGGCAGCCGGCGGCATGCGCGCGATCGCGGGGAACCCCATTGTGTTTAACGCGGGCACGCTCAACACGGGCGGCACGACGGTCGACGCCGGTAGCGGGACGTTGACGGTGGGCGATGGCGTTGATGCGGCAAGCTTGGAATTGGCCGCGGGCGGGACCGGTTTCCACGCGTTTAATGATGGTCTGGTCATCAACAACAACGCCACACTGCGCGGCGTCGGTTCGATTATCGGCACGCTGACGGTGAACGGCGCGCTCTCGCCGGGCTTTTCGATTGGTACGATCGTCGCCAGCAATGACGTCGTATTAGGGAATCTGTCAATCATGGCCTGGGACTTGGGCAGTCCGGGCACCTGTGATCGACTGGAAGGCCATGGTAACCTCACGTTGGGCGGAATCGTTAACCTCTCCGATGCCGGCGGGTTTGGCATTGGCGACTACACGCTGATCACGTACACGGGGACGTTGGTAAACAACGGTCTGCTCGTGGGGACGAAGCCGAACCCCAGCTTGACGTACACGATTGATACGAGCGTCGCCGGGTCGGTGATCCTGCACGTCACCGGAGTGACGGATTCATACACCGCGTGGAAGGCCCACTACTTCCCTGGCGGCGGCGCGAGCGCGGCCGGTACGGCTGATCCGGACGGCGATGGCATGAACAACACCAATGAGTTCCTGGCGGGTTTCAACCCGACCAACAGCACGGCGAATCTGCATATCATCAGCGTCGCCAAGACGAACACCGCGGACGTCAAGGTGACTTATCTGGGCGCCAGCGGTGACAGTACCTGGTCACCGGGTGTCGCGTCGCGCACGAACGTATTGGAGTTTACGACAGGCACGGCCAACGGCAGCTACACGAACAATTTCGTGAGCACTGGTCAGACCAATATCCTCAGTGGCGGAACCGGGCTGGGAGCGGTCACCAACATGGTGGACAGCGGCGGCGCGACGAACAAACCCTCACGGTTCTATCGTGTCCGCGTGCTGCTCCCGTAACGGCGGTAGCCCAATGACAGAGCGCAGCCGTGCGGTAACAGGCATAACAGGTAACAACGAATGCCTCGTTCACGACTCGGTGAAATACGGCGGCTGCGCTCTCCACATTTCTGATCCTCTCAGCCTGTAGCTGCTGAGAGGACAATCGTGTGCCGTGTTGGTGCTTCAAGACTGGTGGGCGCATGGACCGGATTCGACAATCGCGCACTCGGCAGCAGTCGCGATGGGGTTGTTTAGGCGATGTCGTGACTCGTGTCGTAAACCTGTATTCGCTGAGTGTGGAGCGCCACACATTCAATCTCGCCGGCACCCGAAGACGGATCGCTTTATCAGAAGCTCATGCGCTGTTCACGATGGCATCGTGATAACTGGCGGCGTGGACATATCTGCGTAAAACTCAGCGCGTAAGCGGGAGTAGTCATGTATCAGTATGCACGGCGTTATTATTGGCGCAGCAGCCGCGTTGGCGTAGTATATGGCCGGTAGTGGATGTAGGAAGTGAAGACGGAGCTTGTGAGCAGCTTTATGCTAACAGACAGGAATCGCCCATGAAGAGGAACTTTGTCCGGATTTTGCTCGGAGATGGGTTCACATTGATCGAGCTGCTGGTGGTCATCGCGATTATCGGCATCTTGGCCTCGATGTTGTTGCCGGCTCTGGCGAAGGCGAGGGAAAAAGGCAAGAGTGCTCTCTGTGTCTCCAATCTAAAACAGATCGGGGTTGCCGAGTTTCTATATGCGGGGGATTGGAATGACCGTCTGAGCGTTCAAGTCGGCTCATGCTGGGCGTGGGACCGCTGGGTGGCCACCTATTTGGGTGTCGCACAAGGCAACACGGGCGTCACCAGTAGTGGCGGATTGTACACCAGTCGACGCCCGACGCTCGTATGCCCAAGCGACAAGAGCCCCACAAAGAATGGCGCCTTGTGTGTTTGCGGGTCAGTCGGTATCAATAAGTTGCCGAGGTCCTATGCGATCAATAGCGTGGGTACGGCCAGCAAGACATTTTCTTTGGATGACCCCATTGGAGCCAATGTGTTCAATGGGTATGGTCAGTACAATTATAAAATAGGCGATATCCCACAACCCAGCAGCACGATCCTGATTACGGAGCGTGACCAGACTTCGGGTCCCTGCTATCAGGGCGACTGGTCGGGGGCGGAGATCAACAGTTGCAACGGCCTGGCAAACCGCCACTTGGGATTGAACAACTTCCTGTTTTGTGATGGTCATGTCGAGGCCTTGCCAGCACTGGCGACGATCGGTTCCGGCACCTTGGCCGCTCCAAAGGGATTGTGGGTCGTCAACCCAAGCAAGAAGTGAGGCCGATCTAACATGAGCTCTGACCTCGGCGACCAAATTCAGCCTCGACAAGCAAGGAGAGCATGAACAAGCAAGTGGCCATGGGCTTCGTAGCGGCCATCGCGATTCTGGGGTCGATGTTGTTGCTCGTAAAATGGCATGAACCGCCGATGTCATTTGCTGACAAATTGATGCAAGGGGTGGGTGAAGCCGCTGTGCAGGAAGTCGGGAAGCTGGCGGCGAACCGGGCAAGCGTTGTCGTCGTTCAACCTTCGGATTGCGAAGCTTGCAATCAAACGAAAAAGCTGAAAGCTGCCTTTCGAGAGATTGCCCGCCAGAAGGGGGTGCATACGGTGGCAACCGTAACCGTTAATATTATCAGCGAGAGTCAGATTCACCTGTCGGCAGACGTGTATGCTCAAGTATTGCGAGATCACGCGGATGCGGGTGTCATTGTGTCCCTGATGGGTTTTCCCGCGCCGGGAACCGAACCTGTTGCCAATCGGGCTGTCAAGGTGCTGGCGATTGTTACCGACGGCGATCACGACAAGGAGGCACGTGACATGTTGGATCATCGACTGGTGGATGCCGCCATTGTACCCTTGACGACGCGCCCGCCCGGCGCCCCGCAAAACCCGACGACGCCAGCCGAATGGTTCCAATCGAACTATCAGTTGGTCACGCCCTGAGAAATCGTGTTGCGGTGATGGTTGTCCTTCCTCGAAGCGATCACACCGGTGCCATGGTGGTGAAGCAGAAGTGCGTGACGATCAGGCGCGATCCAGGGTGCAAGGGTTCTTGCCGATACTGAATGATAGGATGCCGACTTGATTTGAGTCTGGGGATGCGCGATGGGTGCATCAGTATGCAAGGAGTCGGCCTTGTGCTGACACTTCGGGATGGATAAGCTCTGTTTCAGCAGTAAGTTGGAAATGCTTGCCTCCGAACTGGACGACGGTCGCCATGCAAAAAGGGATTGTACTCGCTGACTATTCCTGTGCGCCAGATGTGGATTGTCAAGCATTGCGCCACCCGTACGCCAGAGCTATTGGGATAAACCGGACGAACGAGCAAAGCCGCACGCTGAATCAGGTCTGAGCGCCGACGAAACCAACACTTTTTTCAACGTGATGAACTTGCGAAGATCACAGTTTGACCATTTCTCGTATGCGGATTGTTGGCTGGCTCGGAGCAACAAACCCACGGTCCACGGGGCCAAGAGCGAAGGGACATCGGGCTGGATGGTCGTGCGGCAGGGAATCAACGGGAGAATGACGAGAAGGGGTAAGCAAGGGTTTACGTTGATCGAATTGCTGGTCGTCATTGCCATCATCGGGATTCTGGCGGCGATGCTCTTACCAGCGCTGGGTCAGGCGCGAGAGAAGGGACGGATGGCGGCGTGTGCGAGCAATCTGAAGCAGATGGGCGTGGCGGCCTACATGTACGCGAACGACTGGAACGATTACCTGCCCACCTCGTACAACTATAATAGTTGTGCCGTCACTTTTGACGAATACCTATCAGGATACATGGGGTCGGAAAAAATCAGCAAGATGGCGGCGCCGAGAGGACGTGGCGTGTTTACGTGCCCTTCAGACACGCTGCGCCTCGATATTTCCAACTCGGGCTGTACCAGTGGCGCAAAGCGCCGGTCGTACTCAATCATGTCCGAGTGGGCTCCTGTATATGGTGGCCCGACCGGGTTCTTCACCCAATTCAAGAAGCTCAGCTCGGATGTCCCGGATCCTTCAGGAACCATCTACATCACGGAACGCAGCCAGTTCAATAATTGGCAGAGCGGCGGTCAATGCACGGAACTCGCGTCCCCAGCGTATCGGTACCAGGCCTCGGGGAATGGCGAGTTGCATATGAACAAGTCGATATCGAACTATCTGTTTGCGGATGGCCACGTGGAGGCATTGAGGCCGATCCAGACGATCGGCAGCGGCACGCTCATCAGCCCCAAAGGAATGTGGACAATCACCCCGGGTGATTGATGACCGGATCAGGTTGACCATCTTTCAACATTTGACCCGACAGAAACCCGCGGCATGGACTAGATTATGAGTAACCAGAAATTGATCGGGGTGGTTGTGGGCCTGATGCTTGCGGTGGCGATTGTGATGATGGTGCAGACGCAGCGACAGCCGATCACGGTCGGGGACTCGATGGTGCAGGGAGTCGGGGACGCGGCGGTCGAGCAGACCGGGAAGTTGTTGGGGAATCACGGCAGAATTGTTGTGGTCGCGGCGGCAGATTGCGCCATGTGCGAACAAACGATGAAACTCCGGCAGATCTTCGGACAATCGGTCAGACGGGCGGGAAAACTCACCGTGGTGGGCACCGAGTTGGTTCCATTGACGGATGACTCGCAGTTGTCCCTGCCGGGGGATGTGTATGCGCGGATCTTGGAGAGCCATCCCGACGTGGATGCCGTGGTGTCGCTCATTGGAGTACCCGCCATGAAGGCCGACCGGGTGTCCAAAGGAAACTCCAGACTGGTAGTCGTTGCGTCGAACGGCGATCATGATCAGGAAATCAAACGGCTCATGGAGGCGAGAATTGTTGATCTGGCCATCATCCCTCGCACGACACGTGCGCCCGACGCCCCGGCGAATCCAAAAACGCCGCGCGAGTGGTTCGATTTCAATTATCAGGTGGTCACCCCCGAAACAGCCGCGGCTTTAACACCCTAGGGATGGCAATATCAGGCATGAGTCGATGATCTCCCGTTACGATTATTTTATCATCGGGTTTTACCTCGTGTTCATCCTGGCCATCGGAGTGATCTTCCGCCGATTAAGCAAGGACACGTCGGATTATTTCCGGTGTGGCGGGGCGATGCCGTGGTGGATCACTGGAACGTCAGCGTGGATTGCGACTTTCAGCGCGTGGACGTTCACGGGTGCGGCGGGCAAGGTGTATGAGACGGGCACATTGGTGCTGGTGGTGTATTGGGCTTCGGTTATCGCGCTGGCAATCCTGATGATCGCCACGTGTGTGCGCTTCCGCCGAATGCGCGTGATCACGTGGATCGAAGCGGTGCGGCTGCGTTACGGGCCGTTCTCGGAGCAATTCTACACCTGGGTAATGGTTCCGGTGCGATTGTTTTTCGCGGGTGCCGGTCTGAACGCCATCGGGGTATTCATGGCGTCGGTATTTCATGTGGACATGAACACCGTGCTGATCGTGTTGGGAATCGTGGTGACTCTGGTGGCATTTGCGGGCGGCGCCTGGGCGGTACTGGCGAGCGATTTTGTGCAGATGTTTCTCATGCTGACGATCGCGATTGTGACGGCGGTGTTGGTGCTGGTGCGACCGGATGTTGGCGGGTTGAGCGGACTGATCGAGAAAGTTCCGAGCGCGCACTTTGATTGGACAGAGCTGGCCCGGATGCCACTTATCGCCATGTGGGCGGTGGTGATGATCTGGTTCAAGTTTTCCGACACGAACAACATCGAGAACTCCACCATGTATCTGATGGCGCGTAGTGACAAGGACGCGCGACGGATGGTGCTGATTCCTTTGATCGGCTCGTTCATCGGGCCGTTCATCTGGTTCATCCCGTCGATGGCGGCGACGATCCTGCACCCAAATCTGGCGGCGGAATACCCGTTGTTGAGGCAACCGCACGAGGCGGCGTTCGTGGCGGTATCGATGGACGTGATGCCGCAAGGGCTGCTGGGTTTGCTGCTGTGCGCCATGCTGGGTGCAAGCGTGACGAACATGGACGCGGGTTTGAACAAAGGCGTCGGTATTTTCGTTCGCAGCCTTTACAAACCGTTGTTCAAATCCAATGCGTCAGAAAAGCATCTGCTCGTCACCGGCAAATTGTGCACGCTCGCGTTCGGCGTGATCATCATCATCGTCGCGCTTCTGGTGAACAAGTTCCGGACGGTCGGTTTGTTTGATTTGCTGAACCAATTCGCCGCCAACCTGCTCATGCCCATCGCGCTGCCGTTGATTTTCGGCATGTTCTATAAACGCACACCCGGTTGGTCAGCATGGAGCACGGTGCTGATCGGTGGCGTGGCTTCGTTTCTGCTTGGCCAGTTCATCAAACCGGAGATGTTTCAGCATTTTATGGGTTGGAAGACGGCTTTGTCCGCCGACGAAAAAACCTATCTGATGCTGGCGACGACCACTTTCGGAACCGTGGTCATCGGCACTGGATGGTATTTTTTCGCCAGCTTGTTTTACAAGTCGAGTCCCCAGGAATACAAAGACTCCGTCGAAATGTTCTTTAGAAACCTGCGCACGCCCGTGGACAAACACGGCGAGGAAGGTGTGCAGACTTCGATTTACAGACTGCTCGGCGGGCTGTGCATGGTGTACGGTGCGTTCATTCTGCTCCTGATACTGATTCCCAACAGCCTTCGCGGACGAATGTGTTTCGTGTTTTGCGGCGGTACGATCTTCGGCGTGGGAGCGATCCTGTACGGCATTTCCCGCCGTCGACAGCGAGACACTATTTCTGTGGAAGCGACCACAGGCACATTGGAAGCGACCAGAGTTGCAGGATCCACTTCATGAAAATGCTGCGATGGTTTGTTGTGAGGGCCGTGACGGTCTTCGCGGTTTCAGCCACGACTCTGACGGCGCGCGCGGCGGTGAAAGTACAGGTCAGCGCTCTGTTGTTCGCCGAAAGGTTCAACGAGTCCGCCGACCAGGTGCTGCTGCGCGACGGGGCGAAATACGGCCCAGACGGCTCGGGCGTCTCGGGACAGCCTGCGGACAGGTGCTATGTCGGAGAAGTGCCGAACTTCGTGGACCCTGCCTCCGGACCAGTAGCCCTGGTGAACGTGTTGTTGCCGGTCCGTGGGTTGGAGGAAATGACAATCACCTGCTGGTACAAACCCGGCGAACGGCAGGCGCTCGATGCGTCGTTGTTCGATCTGGCGTCGATGTACCTGATTGCCAAGACGAACGGCACGTGGGTACTCCGCGTCGCGGCGACGGATATCCCCAAAGGCACGCTGTATTGGTTCGAAAGCGGGGACGACGGACCATACGCAGGGTGGCTGCAACCGAACGACTGGGTGTTCCTCGCGGTTGTCTGGAAAAAGTCAGCGAGTGAGGTGTGTTTTTATCAGGGTGGCAAATCCGGCCGGGTACAAAAGGCGCTGTGTAAGACGCGGAACGTTTCCGTCGGTGCCCTCGGCGAACGCGGCGACCGGAGCCAGCGACCCGACGTGATCGGGAACACGATGCAAACGAAATACCATCGGCCGTTCAATGGCAGCATCGACGATTTGCGCGTCTATGCGAAGGCGTTGAATGAGACGGCGCTGGAACAAATCCGGCAGGCCGACGTGAACAATGAATTGCCACCAGAGTTTTAGGGTGAGAACACAAGCAAGAGAAGGGAACAGAGGTATGAAGACGGTGCTCAGGATGGCATTGTGCGGGTGTGGCCTATGGGCGTGGCTGGTGCCATGTCCGGCGCAACAATCGGACACGATTGTTTTTGGCAACGCGAGTTCCGAGGCCGGCCATTCGCTTGTCGCCAACAACACGTTTTCGCTGACCGGAGCGTTGGGGCAGACAGCGCGCCGTTGCATCAGCAACAGCAGCGCTTCCGGCGTGTATGGCGGCAACCTGACCTTCACGATGAATGTGGATTCGTTCCGCCGGAATTACGTCTCGATAAAACTTTGGGGTGGGGAAGACTCGAGCAGCGTCCTCGAGCAGGACTCCAACATGGGGAGGCTGTACCTGTATGTTCCCGATAGCCAGTTCCACGCGGGCTCGACAACGAACTGGCAAATCGGCTATCGACACGAGGGTGATTACATCGGTCTGAACGCCGCGGCTTGCTTCCCGCCGTTGCCCGGGCGTTTCTTCTATTCGACCACGCTTCTGCCGCTGTGGATGACGCAAGGCCGGACGAACTTGACGGTCGAAATCGTTTCCGCCGGGCGGATTTATACACTCGGATCAGGTGGACCACCGAGTGGCAATTACCAGTTCGCCATGATCACCAACAGCCGCGCCATTTATGCGGCCTACACGCACGTCGACCCGCTGCTGATCCCCACCGGCGAAACACAAGGAGTGGCGCCGACCACCACCGTGCCCTCGGTGCCAACAGAGAGTCAGGTCTTGGGGGCTTCGGGCACGTTCACGGCCGGTGTAAACAGTTATGTGAGTGGCCGATTGAGCACAGCGGTGACCAACTGGATCTGTTCGGACGTCGAACTCCTGGCGGAAGCCTACTCCATTTCCAATCTAACCGCCGCCTATCAGAATTCCGCTCTCGTGAGCCAGGTCATTACCGCGCTGGACACGTTCGCGTCAGGTTACTATGCCAATCCCAGCACCAGCGTCAGTTCAGGCGGTGGGAACGAGAATTGGGGAGGGCGATTCGGGGCCCTGGGATGGGCCATTCATCTCCTGCTTCCCCAAATTGGCACGAACGTCGATGCGACGGTGTATTATAGCGGCGGCGGCAGCCTGACGCGTCGGCAGGCTTGGGGCGCCATGTTGGTCGCCAGCCGCGATTACGGGAGGCTCAACCGGAACAGTTGGTACCTGTCGAACCAGGGATTGATCGCGAATGCGAACATCTACAAGGCCAATCGCGGGCTGGAGGATCTCGGGAACGCGAATGCTTTCACTGAGACCAACGCCCAGCGGTACCTTCTGGAAGCGATTGGCTTGCAGCCGTGGCTGGGCAGCGACTTGGCCGGTGGCGGCAGCTCCTTAATGTATGGCACCAACTACACGGAGGTCACGGCCAAGGGCCTGTCACGGGAGCAAGGGTACGTGGGGAATTCGTATGGCGAGATGCAGTATTTTGCCGCCAGTTTCTATGGGATGACCAGTAATTCAGTGTTCCAAACCCAGGCAGTCAAGATGGCCAAGGCGCGCGCGCCGTTCCGCCGTCCGAACATGGGGACCTTCGTTCACGGGAGTGTGACCAACTACTACCATTGGATGGAAGACATCGGTCTGCTTGCCTGGCGGGGTGCCAACGAGTCGGATGTCGAGTTTGCCGATTTCCCCGCCTATGGCGACAGCTCCGGGTGGTCGCACGGGATGCAAGCTGCGGCGGCAACGCTTGACTCGAACGTGGTCGGGTATGCCAAACAGATGATCAACGACGACAATCAGTACTTCACCAATCTGGTCTACGATACCAGATGGTACAGCGGCAGCAGTCTGGCGGCGAACAGCTTCGACGGCCGTTACGTCATGGGCGTCTTCAGCGATTATTCGGGGGTAAAAGCCGCGACCGACAGTGGCATTCGGTTGCCGATGACTGAGGGCCAGCCGGATTTTGCCTGGGCGGACGAGGACGACGGCATTGTGGCGGTCAAGCACGGCTCGAACCGGTTGTGGCTGGAGACATATTGGCAGGCCAAGACCGGCACAGGCGTCAATGGCCTCGGTCGCTTCTACTACAGCACCACGAACTATGATTTGTACGGCGTGGTCGAGAACATTCCGCAGGTCCCGTCCAGCGTCTCATTCTACGTGAGACCGAATATCGTGGACAAACCCGAGCAGAACTTTTACGTGCCGCCCGACAACCCGGCCCAGGCTTACATGGGTGAGCGGCTGCCGCTGGGACCGAATGACCCTTATGCGACAAGCGATATGCCGTTTCGCGGCAAAGCGTTGTTCTGGGCTTGCCGGTACGGCAACTACCTCATCGGTATCAATCGAGACGCCAGCAACACCTACCAGTTGAAAGTTCCATCCGGATTCACCTCGGCCACGGATCTTGTCTCGGGAGCCGTGATGACCGCACCGGTCGACGTCGGTCCGAAATCCACCGTCGTGTTGTACCTGGATTCGGTGACGAATAGTTGCTCTGTTCCCACACCCCCACTCTCGCTCGCTGTGTCCAGCAGTACGGCATCGAACATTTCCGTAAGCTGGAATGCATCCTCGGGATCGACCAGTTACGCCGTCAAACGCTCCACGACCACGGGTGGACCGTACACGACGATTGCCACGGGCATCACCACCACCAACTATACGGATTCGACGGTGGTTCAGAACGGCTACTACTTCTATGTGGTTTCGGGCAGTAATTCGTGCGGGGAGAGCGATTACAATTCCATGGAGACAGGCGCAGGCACCGGGATGCCGTCGCCATGGTCGGATGTGGACATCGACGGCGTCGGCACGGCCGGCGGCGCCAGCTATGACGGCACCACGTTCAAGGTCGAAGGCGCCGGCTCGGACATCGGCGGGACCGCCGATTCGATGAATTTCGCCTACATGAGCGTAACGAACAACTGCACCATTGTCGCCCGCGTCGCCACGATTCAGGATGGCGGCACGCTGGACAAAGTGGGGATCATAATGCGCGAGACGACCAATGCCAATTCCACGTTGGCGGCGGTGATCATCGACACGCAGCTCGCCACCAGCCGTTTGGCAACGCGAACCGTCACGGGGAGCAGCATGAATTGGACAAACGGCCCGGCGGTGCTCTCGCCGCCGCAGTGGTTGAAGCTCCAGCGATCCGGGAATTCATTCATCGGTTTCATATCCTCCAACGGCGTCACATGGACACAGGTGGGAACGACCGGGACATTCAGCATGGCCAGCGCGTATGTCGCCGGGTTGGGCGTGTGCTCGCGTAACACCGCGCAACTGGACGTTTCCACGTTCGATAACGTCACCGTCACACCGGGTTGGTCGGCGCCGGCGGCCCCCACCGGCTTGTCGGCCGTTGGTGGCAACCAACAGGTGGCATTGAGTTGGTCCGCCAGTTCGGGCGCGACCGGCTATAATGTGAAGAGTGCAACAATCAGCAATGGCACGTATGCGATTATTGCTGCGAACACGACGAGCTTGGTCTTTACCAACACGGGTCTGAGCAACGGGACAACGTATTACTACGTGGTTTCGGCCCTAGACCTGGCCGGCGAAAGTTCCAATTCCACCGTGGTCAGCGCCACACCCGGTTCCCCCCCTGCGGCGCCAGCTAACCTGACGGCCGCCGCCGGCGATTCACAGGTCGCCTTGAGTTGGTCCGCGGTGACGAATGCCACCGGCTACAACGTGAAAAGCTCCCCGATCAACGGCGGGTCGTATGCGACGATTGCCAGCGTGAGCAGCGTGGTGTTCACCAACACCGGCCTCAGCGACGGAACGACGTATTACTATGTAGTCACTGCGACGAATACGTTTGGCGAAAGCACGAACTCCTTTCAGGTCAGCGCAACGCCGTTGAGCGCATTTCAATCGTGGCAGCTCCAGTATTTCGGCTGCACCGCTTGTTCTCAGGCGAGTCCGAATGCGGATCCGTTGGGCAAAGGGATGAGCAACACCAACCAGTTCCTGGCTGGGTTCAATCCAACCAATGGCGCGGCGTATCTGTATATTGTCGACGTCGCGTCGGACGGTACCAATGTAACGGTGACCTATCTCGGTGCCAATGGCGACAATACGTGGTCGCCCGGAATCGCCTCGCGCACGAACGTCTTGGAGTTCACCGCCGGCGCGGGCGACGGCAGCTATTCGAACAACTTCGCCAGCACCGGTCAAACCAACATCTTGAGCGGAGGCGGCGGACTGGGAGTGGTCACGAACATGGTGGACAGCGGCGGGGCGACCAATGAACCCTCGAGGTATTATCGTGTGCGGGTGTTGGTACCGTAGCAACGATGGGAGCTGAAACCGATGAGGGTTTCGCAAGACGACGTCACCAGCCGCTTCGTTGTCGTCGGAGTGTTCTGGTTGCTCTGGCTCACGGCGGCCAGTCGGCCCGTGCGGGCCGACTTCATTCATCCCGGGATTTACCATAGCCAGGCGGATCTGGACCGCATGAAGAGCATGGTGGCGTCAAATACCCAGCCTTGGGCCAGCGGGTATTATGTGTTCTCCACCAATGAATTCTCCCAATCCAGCTACGGTGGAAGCGGTCCGTTCGGTTTTGCGACTGCTGGACGAAATCCTGACGTGAATCGAACCGCGCTGGATCAAAACAGCGTCGCGGCGTATGATCTTGCGCTGCGATGGTATATCACGGGCAACCAGGCGTATGCGAACAAAGCCATCCAAATCTTGGATGGTTGGTCCGGGTTGTTGACAAACCTAACTGGCACTGACGTGCGGTTGTTGGCCGCGCTCGACGGGACCAAGCTCATCAACTCTGCCGAAATCCTCCGCTATACCGGCTCCGGCTGGACCAATTACAATCGGTTCGGCACGATGATGCTCAATGTTTTCTATCCGATCTGCAAGGATTTTTCCGGTGACGGGGGCTGGAGCAGCAGCAGCATGGAGTTCGTTATGTCCCTCGGCATCTTTCTTGATAATGAGGCAATGTTCGATTCGGCGGTGAACGCGTTCAAATACGGCCCGGCGGTTGATTGCAGCGGCGCTGTGACCAATTACATTCAGGCGCAGGGCTGGAACTACGAAACCAGTCGCGACCTCGATCACTCCCAACTTGGCATTGGCCTTCTGGCCGAAAACGCCGAGATTGCTTGGAAGCAGGGGCTGGATTTGTACAGCTACGGCATTGATCGCGTGTTCACGGGCTTTGAATACCAAGCGAAATGGCTGCTGGTCACGAATGTACCGTTCAGTTCGTGGACGGCATGCGACGGCACGGCCAAGGGCAGCATCGCGACATACGCGAGCACCTTCTTCCGCCCCATTTACGAGATGGTGTGGAACCATTACTACAACCGCATGGGGATCACCAATCCGATCTGGACGGCGACCATGGCCAGCACGATCCGACCTGAAAACGCGATGACGATCAACCAGTGTACCGATCATCCCGGCTTCGGCACGTTACTGTTCTCGTTGCCGACGCGCACGTCGGGTCTGCCACTGACGCCCATCGGCTTGACGGCGACGCCGGGCAACGCGCAAGTCAGCTTGAGTTGGTCAGCCAGTTCTGGGGCGACGAGCTACAATGTCAAGCGCGCGACTGCCAGGGGTGGGCCCTGCACGACTATCGCCTCGAATGTGGTGACCACCAGCTACACCGACACAACGGCATCGAACGGGACGACGTACTACTACGTCGTTTCTGCGGTGAACGGAGCCGGGGAAACCATGGGCTCGGGTCTGGACATTGCCATGCCCACCAACGTGGTGCCATCGACCCCAACTAATCTTGTGGCAACGGCGTTGTCTGCCAGTCAAATCGGGCTTTCGTGGACAAACAGTTCCGGGGCGAGGAGTTACAACGTCAAACGCTCCCTTACCAACGGCGGGTCGTACGCCAACGTCGCCAATGTCCAGACGTTCGCGAGCTATGCCGATAACGTCTTGGCCGCTGGTACTCTGTATTATTACGTCGTGTCAGCGACCAACGGCATTGGTGAAAGCACTAACTCCGCACAAGTGTCGACGACCACACTGCCGTCCTTGCCCACGCCGTGGTTGGATCAGGATGTTGGCGCGGTCGGCACGGTCGGCAACGCCGTCTATTCCAACGCTGTGTTCACAGTCAGAGGCGCGGGACAAGGACTTAACCTTTCCTTCGGGTACAATTGCGACATATTTCACTTTACCTATCTCAATATGACGGGGAATGGCACACTCACCGCGCGTCTCAGCAGCGAAATTCAGGGAGGAACCATCGACCAGGTGGGTCTGATGATGCGCGAAACCACGAACAATAATTCCCGGGCTGCGGAAATGACGCGACAGTCGTCGCAAGTACTGGTAGGGTCAACACCAGCGGATGTTGCCACCAACCTCTTTGGTTATCGCTCTTCGACCGGCGGTGGCTCTGCCGGGACATTCGGTGCGGACGCAACAAAGCTGCCCCAGTGGTACCGTCTGGAGCGCACGGGAAACACGATCATCGGTTTCTCTTCCACCAACGGGACGACGTGGACGCAGGTCGGATCAACCACGTTCAGCTCACTCAATAACACGATTCTGGTGGGCCTTGAGGTTTGCTCCCGCCTCACGTACTCGTTGAATGTTTCCACCTTCGACAACGTGAGTGTACCGGGCTGGAGCGCCGCTCCGGTGGCCAGTTTCACGGCAGCGCCGACCAGTGGAGTCGCGCCCCTGGCGGTGACGTTTACCGACAAGTCGAGCGGCAGCATCACCAACTGGTACTGGTCTTTTGGGGATGGCGGCACGACCAATCTGGCCACAGGCGGCGTGGTCCACACCTACAACACGGCCGGTGCTTTCAACGTGACGGAGATCGTCAATGGCGCGGGCGGCTCCGGTACAGACACGGTGGCCAACTGCATTACCACGGGGCTGACCAACTCGATTAGCACGAGTTCATCGCCTTCGGTCGGCGGCACCACTGGTGGGGGCGGCATCTACACGAATGGGTCCACGGCGACAGTGACTGCCACTCCGAATGCTTGCTACGCTTTTGTCGACTGGACAGAAAACGGATCGGCGGTCAGCATGGCCACCAACTATGGCTTTACCGTCACCACCAACCGGAGCTTGGTGGCCAACTTCAGTGTTGTTTCTTCCAACACGATTACCACAATCAGCCAGCCATCTGGGGGCGGCACGACCAGCGGTGGCGGGACAATCCCCTGCGGGTCGAACGTGACGGTCTGCGCGACAGCCAACGCGTGCTATAACTTTGTGAACTGGACGGACCAGAACAGTAATGTGGTCAGTACCTCGCGCTGTTACACGATTGCGGTGACGAGCAACGAGACGTTGGTGGCGTGGTTTGCACCGACCTCAAACACCATTAGCGCGACCAGTTCCCCGCTGGCAGGCGGTTCGATCAGCGGCACTGGGACCGTGGTCTGTGGCTCCAACGTCACGGTGTGCGCGACCCCGAACGGCTGCTACAGTTTTGTGGACTGGACCGACCAACACAGCAAGGTGGTCAGTACCACGGCCTGTTACAGCTTCACGGCGACAACGAACCAGAGCTTGGTGGCCAATTTCTCACTGATCTTTTCTGCGATCCAAACCAATGGTGGCCTCACAAACCTCAGGTCGTTTAGCGGCGGGAGCGACGGGGCGGTTCCCTATGCCGGGCTGGTTCAAGGCAGCGACGGCAATTTCTACGGGACGACCGTCAGCGGCGGTGGTGCGAATGGCTACGGCACCGTATTTCGGATCACTGCGAACGGCAGCCTGACAAACCTCTGGTCGTTTAGCGGTGGCAGTGACGGGGCGTACCCCTATGCGGGGCTGGTTCAAGGCAGCGACAGCAATTTCTATGGGACGACCTACGGGTCCGGCTCGGGATCGAGCGCTTATGGCACTGTATTTCGGATCACTGCGAACGGCAGCCTGACAAACCTCTGGTCGTTTAGCGGTGGCAGTGATGGGGCGTTTCCCTATGCCGGGTTGGTTCAAGGCAGCGACAGCAATTTCTACGGGACGACTTTGGGGTCCGGCTCGGGATCGAGCGCCTATGGCACCGTATTTCGGATCAGCTCCAGCGGCAGCCTGACAGCGCTCTGGTCGTTCACCAACGGCGTGGACGGGGCCACCCCCTACGCGCCACTCGTGCAGGGCAGCGATGGGAATTTCTACGGGACGACCTCGGGATCCGGATCGGGATCGAGCGCTTATGGCACCGTATTTCGGATCAGCGCGAGCGGCAGCCTGACGAGTCTTTGGTCGTTTGTTGGTTGCGGCGATGGAGCCAACCCCTATGCCGGGCTGGTCCAGGGGAGCGATGGCAATCTCTACGGGACAACCGAGAGCGGCGGAGACGGCGGATACGGCACCGTATTCCAGATTGCGACCAACGGCAGCCTGATGACGCTGTGGTTGTTTACCAACGGCGTGGATGGCGCCAATTCCTCTGCTCTGTTGGTTCAGGGTGTCGACGGCTATTTCTATGGAACGACGGAAGGCTCCGGCTCGGGGGCCAGTGCCAATGGTACTGTCTTCAGGCTTACGCCCTCGGCACCGGTCGCGAGTTTTTCTGTCGGTCCCTCCACCGGGTTCGAGCCGCTCACGGTGTTGTTCACCGACGCCTCAACTGGCATCATCTCCAACCGGTTCTGGAATTTCGGGGATGGCAGCACGACCAACACCACCGCCACCAGTGTGAGCCATGTGTACGCCGCGGGCAGTTACACTGTGACACTTGTTGTCAGTGGGGCCGGCGGGGTCAGCACCAATGCTCAACCGAATTGCGTTGGGGTGTTGACAGCCTACCAATCGTGGCAACTGCAATACTTCGGTTGCACCAACTGTCCCCAGGCTGCGGCCAATGCCGATCCGTTGGGCAAAGGGATGAGCAACACCAACCAATTTCTGGCAGGTTTCAATCCTACCAACACGGCGGCATACGTGCACGTCATCAGCATCACATCCGCCGGCAGCAATGTGACGGTGACCTATCTCGGTGCCAATGGCGACAATACGTGGTCGCCGGGAATCGCTTCGCGGACAAACGTTCTGGAGTTCACGATTGGGGCAGGCGACGGCAGTTATTCGAACAACTTCACCAGCACCGGTCAAACCAACATCTTGAGCGGGGGCAACGGACTGGGAGTGGTCACCAACATGGTCGACAGCGGCGGGGTGACCAACGAACCGTCCAGGTACTATCGTGTGCGGGTCCTGGTACCGTAACTAGGCGCGGGGCGATCTGTACGATGACACGTATTACTAGCCGTGTCACGCATGTGGTGGGGATTGGGCTTGGTTAGCATGACTTCGATATCGAGACGAATGAATTTTGGAGGATGGGTCTGTTTCATCAGCGTTGTGATCGCAATTCCAGGCACATGCCTGGGTGCGCTGATGCAGCCGTTGGGTGACGCGAAACTTGGCGGATGGAGCGGCTTGGGGCTCACCGCCAACGATGAGACTGCGACCCTGAGTGTCCCCGGTGAAGCGGTCTTTCGCTACCCGGACGGGCCACGCGGCTGGTACAAACATGGTTTTCGCATCGAGAACGATAGCACGGCCGACTGGCGCGATTTCTACGGAGTGCGACTGCAGGTTCACCTCTCCGACGACCAACCGGTTGAACTCCAGGCGCTGATTTGTCCGACGGATCGGACCCAGGGAGATGTTGGGGCGAGCGTGGTCGTGCGCGGCTCGGGTTGGCACTCGGTAACACTTCCGTGGTCGGCCTTTGCCGCCGAACAGGCGCGAACGGCGTATCTGCGATTTGTCAAAGAACTGCGGCTTAAGGCTCGATTCTCCGGCAACCAGAAGACGGGCCGGATCGAAATCAAGAATGTCCGGCTGATCAAGGCGCCCGTCGTGTCGCTCCAGGCCGAAGTGCGGGGCAAATCGGTGCCGACGGGGGGAAATGTCGAGTACCAAGTGACGGTAGGCAATTGCACGGATGAACCCCAATCAGCGAGATTGTCGTTCATGCACTACGGCTGGACAGCCATGACCGCGTCGGCGGAGCCGTCAGAGTTATGGCTGGCTCCCGGGGAGAGCAAGCCGTGCATCGTACGTGTCAGCGTGCCTTCGTCCATCCCAGCGGGAGGCCACGAAAACCAGGTACTGCAGGCCATCGCCAATGGAAACGCGTCTGCCGCTGGCACGTTGACGTTCGTCACCGCCGCAGCGCTTCCGCATCCGAACATTCTCCATACGGCTGATCGCTGGCGGGAAGTTCGCGAAAAGGCGCGGAAGTACGATTGGGCGAAGGCCGCGCAGGACGATTACGTGCGGCGGGCGGAACGATGGAACGTGCCCGAGGTTGCCCGACCGCCGAATAATGACCCGGACGACACGATGGGACCGTTTCTGTTTCGTACCCCAAACGAGAACGACCTGATGGCGTGCGGAATTGCCTGGCAGCTCACGGGAAACAAACAGTACGCGGAGAAAGCCGCCGAGTTTTTGCGGCGATTGTCCGATCCAAATGAGGGTTACCCGAAAACCCTGCGCGCCTGCAATCAGAGCCTGGTTCAAGAGGGCCATTTCTTCCAGCACGTCGCAATGGTCTACGATATGATCCTTGATGCCGACGTGCTGAGCGAGTCCGATCGACAGCAGATTGAACGGATGTTTCGAATGCTCATGGAGACCCTCAATCAGGCGAGCCTCAACGGCCCCATCAACAATTGGAATCTCTCGGAAATGTGTGGCGCGTTGTATTGCGCGCTGGCGCTGCAGGACCTGGCAGCGGCCGAGCGCTTTTTTTCCGGACCCGCCGGGGTGGTCGACCAATTGGCCAAGGGAACGATGGATGACGGTTGGTGGTATGAGTGCTCGATCAGTTACAACGTCTGGTGCGCCAGCGAGTTCTCGCAGGTGGCGCTGGCCATGCAGCCATGGGGCATCAACTTCAGAGATATGTGGGTTCCAGCAAATTACTCGCCCAAGGTGATGCTCTCGTCCGAACTCTCGGGCGGGCGCGGAGGAGCCGGGACCGACCGACCCTTTGGGATGTGCAACGAGATCTGGGGCCCCATTCATCGTCCCTACCGGCAGATCACGGATTTGTGGAACAGTTTGTTGCCGTTCCTCGACTACCGCGGGGTCATGTTCGGCGTGAACGATTCAACGGAGAATCGGGTGTCGGGAAACCGCACCGAAGTGGGGGGACAGCCGTTCGAGATTGCCTACTTCCTGTTTCGCGATCCGGCCTATGCCGCCGTTATCAAACGCGGCGACGGAAAACGTGACCTGCTCTACGGCGTGCCGGAGTTGCCGGCGGAAACGCCAGAGCAGTTTCGCAACTCCGCCTTCGCGGACAACGTTGGTTTGGTTATGTTGCGGTCGCAGACCGAGAACCGGCCGATTCGCGAGCAGATTCAGGCGGTGTTGCACTACGGGACGCACGGCTGGGCGCACGGCCATTTCGACCGCACCGACCTGCTCTCGCTGATGCGGTACGGGCGCAGCTTCTACAATCCCGAGATGGTGTGGTACGGCTACGAGCCGTTCATGTACAAGTTCTACACGCAGACGTCCATCGCCCACAACATGGTTGTCGTGGATCGGAAGATGCAGGAAGCCTCTCCGGGCAATCGCCTGTTGTTTCACACCGGAAAGCTGATGCAGGCCGCCGCGGTCGAGACAACTACTCGCTGGTCGAATCCCCCCTACGGAGGAATGGTGTACGATTACGTGCCGGTCAAGACCTTTGAAGAAAAGACGTGGCGCGAGGGCCGCTATGTCCCCATCCCCACGAACGCGCCGCAGTATGGAACCCTCACGGATTTCACCGAGCCAATCCTTCAGCGCCGCCTTTTGGTGGTGACGGATGATTACGTGGTGCTGGCGGATTATGTGAAGGGCACGCGGCCCCACGTCTTCGAGAGTCTGCTTCAGATGAAAGGATTTCGGGGGCTGGAGGCGCCCGGCAAGAAGTTCCTGCGGCATGATGCCCAGTGGAATCCCGATCCGGTCGGCGGCGCGCAATTTGTGACGGACTGCGATTGGTACTCGGCGAATGCCCCGGCGGTCAGCCGGTTCGAAATGCGGTGGGGGCCGGGCGCCGACAACGAAGGCACCCGCGCGCTGGCCAGCGAGAATGGCGTGCTCAAACTCGATGTTCACACTCTTTGGCCAAAATCGCAGGAGATCATGATTGGCACGGTTCCCGAGGATCATGAAGTCGAGAAGCGCTTGTTCTACACGGTGCGCGGGGACGGAAAGGTTTTGTCCGAGGGCAGATTTGGCGCATGGATTCTGGGGAAAGCTGACATTGATGTGTCGGTTGCAGGCGTCAAACAACTCGAGCTGGAGACGAAGGTCGAGCTGTCACGGAAGCCGACGGTGTTCTGGGCGAATGCGCGAATTGTGATGGCCGACGGCAAAGAGATTCCTCTATCGGAGTTCGCCCCCACGTTCGTAAACGTGGAACAGCCCAAGCAGTCCGGGCAGGATTATTTTGGAGGACCAATCAAGATCGTCGGGACGGAATACAAGACGGCGACGCCGGGTCAACCAGCCGATGGCAAGCAGCCGGCATTTGTGCGGGTTGATCTCAGCGGGCGTGGGGCCGCGCGCTTCAAAGCGACGCTGGGCAGCGACTATCCGCCCGGTGACGAAAGCCAACGGCGCAAGGCGTATGCAATCCGCATCAACGGGACTGAAGCCCGACTGCTTACGGTGATTGAGCCATACGAGAACTCGCCGGTGATTGGGTCTGCCGAAGCCACCAGCGCGGATCGCCTGCGAGTGGAACTGGCCGATGGACGCATTCAGGAAATCAACATTCACGACTTGGATGGCAACGACGTCTCGGTGGATGTCACCGAGAGCAAGGATGGTCGCGTGGTCCGGACGGAGGACTCGGCGGAGGATCATCCGTGAAGACCTGTCCACTGTTCCTCATCTATACCTCCGTGTTTCTTTTGGCATTACCTTCCGCGAAAGCTGGCGGACTCATGGACACGCTTGTGTTCGGCAACCGCGATTCCGAACAGCAACATCAAGTGCAGTGCGACGCCTGTGATGTCATCAAAGGAGGCTTGGATGAGCCGGCGCGTCGGCTTCTCCCATCCAAAACAGAAAGCTGGGAAGGCGGACACATATCGTTTCTTCTCAATGTCGACCCGGACAAGCCGACCTACGTGACAATTCGTCTGTGGGGCTCGGACACCAACTCGAACCGCCTGATCCTGTTCTGCGAAGGCAAACAGATTGGTTATCGTCACCTCGGCGACGTCGACCTGCTCGATTTCGGCAGTGACAGCGATGCGCCGGGGTACAATGGTCGTTTCTTCTACAACACGTCGCCGTTGCCAGTGTCGATGACCAAGGGGCGGACCAATCTGCATTTTGAGGTCCGCAGCATCGGCCGGATCTGGCCATACGGAACTGCATTCGCCCAATATCAGAAACCAATGACGGAACCAACCCGTGGCTTGTACCGTCTGTATACTCACACGGATGCTTTCTTCGTCCCTCCCGCCGACGAGAAACAGGGCAAGGTTCCGGGCGATCCGCCGGTCCGCAAGGAGCCCGGGCCGGAAGTGCTCGATCAACTGAAACTCCGAATCAACCACGAGATCAACGGGTTGTTGGCCGCGGACAAGCCGTTGACCCAAATGCAAATGCAGTTTCTCGCCAGAGCATACCACGTGAAGTGGTCGGCCGCTTGGCACAATCAGCGCATGATCGAGAAGGTGATCGACGGACTCGACCATATCTATGTCGCTTACCGCCAGAATCCGCGACTGGCCGAATCGGATCCAGCGACTCCAAATCCGGACTGGTTTGGGCTTGGACCATCGGGTGACGTGGTGCGGCTGCTGATTGGACCGTTGACGCCCCATCTCGATGAGGACATCAACGATGGTGTGGGCGGCAAAGTGAAACGCCGTGACGGGTTCTCCGCAATGCTTCAGGCGAGCCGTGATTGGCACCGTCGTCACCGCCGGCTGTACACCAACCAATCGATGATCACCGATTTGTACATATACCTGGCAAATCGTGGCATCGCGGTTCTGGAACCCGCCAAGGCGCTGACAGAACCGGACGTGCGCCATTATCTCTACGAGTCGGTCGGCTTGCAGCCGTGGTTGGGCAGCGACACCGACAACGGCCCCGCGAAGCCCGTGGGTGACAACTACTATCAGCTTACGGACAAGGGGCTGACAAAGGAACTGGGGTTCGTCGGCTACTACGGCGAAGTGTTGGACTGGGTGACGCAGATTTACGACGCCACACGACCCGATCCCGGTCAGCCGGGCGACAAAACAATAGCGAGCCAGTTGGAGAAGATCGCGCACACGCGCGCTGTCTTCCGATATCCGATGCTCGATGCGGATGGCAACCGAGCGATGCGCGCCGAGACAATCATCGGTTGGCGCGATGCTCATTATCCGGGAGAAGTGACCTACGGCGAGCGCGTGTCGTGGGATGGTTCGGCTTTATACGCGGTCGCGGCCACGCTCGATCCCGAGGCTGTTGGCTATGCGCAACAGATGTTCTCGGACAATCAGTTCTTCAAATCGGTCGAAGACCGCATGAAGGACAAGAGCCTGCGCGTAACGGCCGAGCTTTTGGAGGTTCCCGACCAGTACGAGCTGCTCAAAGCGCAGCCGCCCAGTTCGCACCGGGTACCGATGACCGCGGGTCGGCCCGACTTTGTGTGGGCGGACGAGGAAGACGGCGTGGTCGCCCTCAAGCATGGTGACGAGATGCTTTACGCGTCGCTGTATTGGCGGGCGCGGAATGCCATCAACTTTCTCGCCCGCACTCATTACATCGTTCCGCGATTCGATCGGATCGCGGTTTCGTGGGAGAAGACCGAGTTCGAACCCAGCGGCCTCACGTTCACGCGGCCCGATTGGGTCAACTTCGGTTTCGGCGGTGGTGGCTTGCGGTACCCCGGCGACCTTCACTCGGCGTTGGCCGGGGAGGAACTCCCCATCGCCAAGATCCCCGAGGGTGTCCGGTTCCGTCCCGGCGATGAAAACGTGTACGCGGGCAAGGGATCGTTTTACACCCTCCGCTACGGCCCATTTCTCATTGGCATGAACATGACAAAGGACAAGACGTATGAACTGAGCCCACCGGCCGGGGTCCGAAAGGCGCAGGAATTGGTCTCGGGTAAAAGGGTCGTTCTGAGAGCCCCACTGAAAGTCGCGCCGCGCTCAACCATCGTGCTGTGCCTGGAAAAGGAGACTTAACGGTAATGGCAAAGACCATTCTTACGAGAACCTGCACGACGTTTTTCCGATACGCGTACTTGGTTTGGGCTGTAATCTTGCTGCCGACAGCGATTCCTTCCTCATTTGCCGTCGTATGGCAATACTCAGTGCCGGTGGGCACGAATTCCGAGCAGAGGGCGTACTTATGGCTTCCACCTGATTGCACACGTGTGAGAGGTCTGATTGTTGGCCTGCAGAACATGCTGGAGAAACCGATGTTTCAGGATTCAGTAATTCGGCAGGCTGCGACCGACTCCGGACTGGGCATCGTTTGGATCTCTCCCGGATCAATTGGCAAGAGTGACCCTCCGCTCAGCCTCAAGTTCGGTCCGTTGAAAGACGCGGGTGACCAGCTTCAACAGGTGCTTGTCGATCTGGCGAAGGAGTCTGGTTATCAGGAGATCGAATTCGCCCCGCTATTGGCGGTGGGTCACTCGGCGGCCACGCCGTTCGTTTGGGGCATGGCGGAATGGAACCCGAAACGCGTGTTCGCCATCTTGCCGTACAAGGGCTGGTATCCGGGCCACGTAACCGACGACGTCCCGATCTTCCACGTTTCTTCCGAGTGGGCCGAAGTGGGCGGTTCGAATTGGGGCGAGACGTGGCGCAAAGACAGCGCGTCGGTCCTTAAGCTTCGGGCCAGAAGCGACCGGTGTCTCATTGGCGAATGCGCGGAGCTCGGAAACGGGCACTACGACTGGAACGGGGTGTCGGCTGGCGTCATCGCGATGTTTATTCGCAAGGCCGTTCAGTATCGCCTCCCCGCGGGGGCCGCGCTGAATCAGACCGTTGACCTCAAGCCCATCGACGTGGCGTCGGGTGTGCTGGTCGACGCGTCATCGCTGGGCACAGCCAACTTCAAGGCGGTGCCCTACAACAAATGGCAAGGAGACAGGGCGAAGGCGTATTGGTACTTTGACGAGGAGCTTGCCCGTACGGTGAATGACTTCATGGCAGCGCCTCTCTCCAAGAAGCCGCAGGTGATCGATTTTATTATCAACGGTCAACCTGCGCCACTGGAAAAGGCTGGCACGGCGGAGATTCATCCGCAATTCTTGGAAGATGGCGTGACGTGGAAGGTCGAGGCCGCATTTCTCGATCGCTCGCCCACGAACCTCTACGGCGGCGCGGAAGTGGGCCACGCGCCCGGGCCAATTCTGTACAAGGTCAGCACGGGCGCGATCACACAGACGGGAACGGATACGTTTCGCGTGTGGCTCGGACGCGGCGGGGTGGTTCGGCAAGGACCGCCGTGGGAACCGTGGGGGATGGCATATCACCCGGGCAACAACGAATATCGCTCGGCGGACCGGCCGATTCACTTTTGGGTCAACGTCATAAACAAGGAAGGGAAGCCGCAGACGATTGATTTCCCCAAGATCCCGGATCAGCGCCTTGGGACAAAGAGCATGGAACTTCACGCGACAGCAGACGCCGGTCTGCCAGTACAGTTCTTTGTCGTATCTGGTCCAGCCGAGTTGCAGAACGACACGCTCCGATTCGAGCCAATCCCGCCCCGAAGTCGATTCCCCGTGAAGGTGATCGTCGGAGCGTTTCAGTGGGGACGCGGAAACGAACCAAAGGTGCAAAGCGCAGGGCCTGTGATGCAGGAGTTTTTCATTCAAAAGCCCCGTTGAAACTCTGATGAACCGAAAAACCAACTTGTTGGCTCTTGCGGTGACATTGTGCGCGGGCGTGGTCCTTTGCTGTGAGAGTTCGGGTGAGGAATCCCCCAAATCGGCTTACGACCTGAAGCCCGTGACCGACCAGATACAGTCATGGGTCAACCGCGGTTATTATCCCGGCGCAGGACTGCTCATCTCCAAAGACAATCGCACCATTTGTGAGCGATACTTCGGAAGCTACGACACCGGCACTGTCGTGTACATCGCGTCGGCGGGAAAATGGCTGGCGGCAGCGACGATTGCCGCGGTGGTAGACGACGGGAAGCTACGCTGGGATGATCCGGTGGCGAAATGGCTCCCGGAGTTCGCGGACGCCAAGGGGAAGGCGACGCTCCGGCAACTCCTGTCGCATACCTCTGGCTTTCCGGACTACCAACCCAGGGACGCACACCGCGACGACTATCAAAGCCTCGGCGAAGCCGTGACACACATGGTGTCGTTGCCTCCAACGTTTCCGCCTGGCGCGCACTTCCAATACGGAGGCTTGGCCATGCAAGTGGCGGGACGGATGGCCGAACTCGCCAGTGGTCGCGACTGGGAAAGCCTGTTTCAAGAGAAGATTGCGCACCCGTTGGGAATGGGGAGCACGCAGTTCACGCCGGTGGATCCGACTCCCGGGCATAATCCCATGCTGGGAGGTGGAGCGCGAAGCACGTTGCCTGATTACGCAAGATTCTTGGCAATGATTAACGGAGCTGGCGTTTATGAAGGAAAACGGATTCTTTCCAGCAATTCCATTCGAGAGATGCAGGCAGATCAGGTACGCGGAGCAGTCGTCGACGCCGGCAAAGAGTATGTCGAGAAGGCGCGCGGAACGACATACAACGGCATCTACGGGCTCGGCGAATGGCGCGAGGAACTAAACACCAAGGGCGAGGCGGTTCTCATCAGCAGCCCCAGCTGGGCCGGCGCGTATCCGTGGATCGACAAAACGTGCGGCGTGTACGGCATCTTCCTCACACATGTTGACGTTCCAGCAGCGGCGAAAGACAAATTCAACGCATTCTATGCCAGCCCGGTCATCCCCATGCTGGTACGACAGATAATCCGAAATGGGTCTGCCGTCGCCGGACGGCCGGAACACCCACAGATTCTTGTCGTCAATTCGGATCGCGACGTTATTCGCGCGAAGATTGAGCAAGCTCCATGGGCCCAACGGGCGTATCGAGCACTCAAAACCCGCGTGGATTCCTACGTTGAGCTCTGCAGAACCAACGAGCAGTTTATGTCCTCCCGCCTGTTTATGAACTGGCAGACGCACTACATCACGCCGGTAGCGAAAAACAGCCGGACAGTCGGCGGCGAAGGAACCGCGCCAGTGCCAACGCCGCGATTTGGTGGTGCGCGCGATTGGGCAACCAGGTACCAGGCGCCGGCAAGGCTGGAGGATTTGAGACCTTACAATGACAACAATGGCAAGGTGTGGCTCTTCAACAAGGCGAGGGGCAAGGAGGAATGGGCTGATCCCGCGCAGACCGGACGACTGTTTGAAACCGTCAACGAACGGATTATCCAGACCGCGGCAGACGCCGGGTTCGTTTACTGGCTGACGGGCGACGAGAGCTACGCCAGGTACGCCAGCGAGATTCTCTGGACGTACATGAGAGGTTTTTCCTACATGCTGCCGCCGAAAATTATGCAGGGCGGGGGAGAGCAGATCATCGGGTTCGACTCCTTTGAAGTCATTCACGAGGACATCGTCATGCCGTTGAGCCTGAGCTACGATTTTACCTGCGATTATCTTCAGAAACAGGGAACGGATGTTGAGCTGATTCAGCAGCAATTCAAGCGCATGGCCGACCGCGTGATTGACGGTGGCAGCTCCCAGGGGAATTGGAATCTGAATCAGGCGCGCATCATCGCGTACGCCGGGCTCGCGTTGGAAGACAACGCACATTATGCGGACGGCAAAGGCCGGCGCTATTACGTCGACGTGGTCCTCAACGCGCGGCTGCCCGCACAGACCGGCCTTACCCATGTCATCAAGGAGGGCTACGACGAGGAGTCGGGAATCTGGCCGGAAGCGCCGGGGTATTCGTTCGGCACAACCAAGGATATCGCGTTGATTGCGTCGCTCTTGGGCGGTGACGGAGCCGGGCGTGCGTTGCTGGCTGACCCGATCTTGCCAAAGGCGATCCTTGCACAGACCTCATTGACGTACCCGAACGGCTACTCCGTGGGTCTGGGCGATACCGTCAATACGAGAGTCAATTCGGTCGCGTTGGAACTGCTCGTTGCCGCCGCGCGTCAACGAGGCGACACGGCGGTGGAAGACCGTCTGACCGCCGTTTTGCAGCGCGAAATCGCTTTGGGGTATTACAACCGGTCCCGAGACGTGAACCTGGTCGCGCTGACAAAATACGTCGCCGAGTTGCGGAATGTGCCTCCCGCCGCGAGCAATGGAGAGCGCACATATTTTGGACGGGCGTTGAACGTGCTGATGCAGCGGAATCTGGCGGACAAGCCCGAGTACTCGCTGGCAGCGGCCATGTATGGCACGCGGGGCGGTCATGTTCATGCAAACGGTCTCGCCATGGAATTGTATGGCGCGGGGCTGACTCTCGGAGCAGATCCGGGGCGCGGTTCCAGTTATTGGCAGCCGGAGCACGGCCAGTATTATTCGCAGCCACCCGCCCACAATACCGTCATCGTCAATGGCCGGTCGGACTACTCCATCAGCCGAAACAGTCAGATCGCCATGAATGTGGATTTGGCCGAGCCGTCCCCCGGCGAATCCGGTGTCAGCCCGGACATCGGATTCGCACAGGCGTCCTTTCACTACGAGACGCCAGCCGCTGACCAGCAGAGGACGCAGGCGCTGATTCGCATTGGCCCGCAAGCGGGTTTTTATTGGGACGTGTTCCGTTCGCGCGCGCTCGATGTCACGAACAGTTTTCATGACTACCTGTACCACAACATCGGCCAGTCCCTCGTGTTGAAGGACAAGGGTGGAAGCAACCTGCCGCTGGCCCCGACGGATTTCCTCTCTTCTACAAACGGTCGCTTGAAGGGGTACGACTATTTCCGGGACGAAACATCGGCAGAGTTTGCGGGAGATCTCCACGGAGTTTTCACGACGCGGTTGACCGGCGGTCCGACGCGGTTGATGAATCTGTGGATGGTGGGGGAGCCGGGAAGACGGATGTTTTCCGTGAGCGCGCCCGCCGACCACGCGGCGCGCGAGGAACTGCACGGCAAGCTGGATGAGTTACCCATGCCGACGCTCATCGTTCGTCAACAGGGAGACGCGTGGCGCCGCCCGTTTGTTGTCGTGTTCGAGCCGTGCATGGAGTCGGACGGCGCATCGGTGCGATCCGTTCGCGGCGGTGAAACGCGAGCGGGTGATGAGGAACTGGCGGCATGTGTGGTCGAATGGCGCTGTAGCGAGACCGGACAGAAATCCGCGTGCCGCGCGCTGCTGATGCAGGACGACGATCCGACTCGCGAACGCCAGGTGGAAGGATGCACGTTTCAAGGCGTGTTCGGGGCAGTGATCTCGCGTGACGGCATTCCTTCGGAACTGTATCTCGGTCACGGACGGTCCATCGGCACGGCGATGGTCAGCGCGACATCGGCAGGCGACGGACCTGTCAGCCTGTCACTGGTTCATGACGCTGAGGGTTGGCGGTGCACGGCCAACGCTCCAGTGAAAGTTAATGTGACTGCAAATGGCAAAACAAAGACAAGCGTTGTACCTGCCGGACGCGACGTGCGCGTTCGATTGGGGCAGGCAGAATAATCTCAACCAAGGAATCGATTTCCATGACACGAAAAGCATTTCTCGCGGCAGTGTGCTGGGGGGTCGCCGTTGTCTCGTTCACCGCGCTTGCGGAGGCCTCGGAATCTGCGTCTGGTCCGGCGACGGTGTGGCAATGGTCCACGCTGGTCCGGGGCGCCCGGGAACATACAAACGAGGCGCGAGCCTTCCTCTGGATTCCGCCCAATTGTCAGAAGGTGCGCGCGGTGATTCTTGCTCAACATAATATGGAAGAGATTTCCATCCTCGAGAATCCAATCTTCCGTCGAGGCATGGCGGATTTGGGATTTGCCGAAGTCTGGTGCGCGCCGCCGTTCGATCATTTGTTTCGATTTGATGAAGGAGCGGGCGAGACATTCAACGGAATGATGGACGACCTGGCCAACGAGTCCGGCTACGACGAGCTTCGGACGGCACCGGTGGTGGGGATCGGGCATTCGGCGGCGGCGAGCTGGCCTTATTACTTCGCGGCATGGAACCCGGAGCGGACACTGGCGGCGCTGTCCGTCAGCGGGCAGTGGCCGTATGTTCGCAACCCGGTCTTCTCGCCGGACATTTGGGGTGATCGGAACATCGACTTCATCCCCTGCATGGAAACGATGGGCGAATACGAGTCGGCGAATACTTGGTCGACGGAAGGCTTGAAGGAGCGGCAGCAGCACCCCTTGATGCCGCTGAGCATGCTGGCCAATCCGGCGCAGGGCCATTTTGCGGCCACCGATAAGAAGGTCGAGTACTTGGTATTCTATCTCAAAAAAGCCGCCCAGTATCGTTTGCCGTCCGATAGCACCGCGAAACTAAAGCCGATCGACCCGACAAAGACCGGCTGGCTGGTGGACAAATGGCGGTTCAACCAAGAGCCGACCGCTCCCGCCGCGCCGGTGGGCCAGTACAAGGGAGATCCCAAACAGGCGTTTTGGTTTTTCGACGAGGAGATCGCAAAAACAACCGAGGTCTACCAGGCCGCGTATCGGGGAATGAAACCGCAACTGCTCGGCTATGTTCAGGACGGGCAGGTTGTCCCACAAAGGGACACTCATCAGCAGGTCAATCTCAAGTTCCAACCACAAGAAGATGGCTTGACGTTCCAACTCACGGCGACGTTCCTCGACACCGTATCCGGCGGCAGCCCGCGTCTGGCGAATTGGACGGGGCTGCCCGTCGGCTCGCCGATCGGACACGCCAGCGGCGGCAGACCGATTTCGATTGACCGCATTTGCGGACCGTTTGTGAAACTCGCTCCGGAGTCATTCGCCGTTCGCTTTGACAAGACTGGCATGAGCAATGGCACTCGGCCGCTGGAGCTTTGGTTCGCGGCCACTCATCCCGGTGACAGCGAATACAAGCCGGCCGTGCAACAGGCCCAGATGTTGATTCCCACGCGAAATACGAGTGGCCTCGAACAACACATCGCCTTTCCCGGTATTCCCGATCAAAAGTTGGGGACAGATTCCGTGAAACTCGAAGCCACGTCTGATGCCAAGGTTCCGGTGTATTACTACGTGTTGTCCGGCCCCGCGACCGTGGACGGCAACACTCTCAAACTCAGTGCGATCCCGCCACGGGCCAAATTCCCGGTGAAAGTGACGGTCGTGGCGTGGCAGTGGGGACGGTCCGTGCCGCCACTGTTAAAGACGGCGGAGCCGGTGGAACGCACGTTTTTAATTGTCCGGCCCTAGTTTGCGATGACGCGCGAGATCATCTCGGAATTCCGTCTGGCCGATTGCACCCTCCGCTTTGTGATGGAGAAGGGTTCCGCCCGAGTCGGCTTGGAGGTTTTTCCGACATCTTTGTCCAAGAAGCTTGTGGCGCGGCGCAAAGGGCTGGCCGGATTGCCGTACATCGATGTGATACCGAATATCGGGAATCCTCCGGCGACGGTACTGGATTCGCTGGTCCAGGTGAAGTTGGGGGGCGATGCCTACCCCGGGGCGTTTGCACAGGGTCACACCATGCGCAACTCGGCGTCGGTGGACGTATTTCAGTACGATACGCAGCACGTCGACAACGCCGGGGGCAAGACGACTGTAGTTACCACGTTGAAAAGCGCGGTCGGCCATCGAATCGAACATCAAATCTCTTGGTATGAAGGCGACGCGGCCGCTGAGGTTGTCACGGCATTCATTAACGAGTCCAACCAACCAGTGACGCTGGAGATGCTGAGCAGTTTTTCGTTGGGAGGGATCACGCCGTTCCACTGTGCCGATGCATCCGGACGATTGCGTGTCCATCGATTCCGTTCGGTTTGGAGTGCGGAAGGGCGGCTTCATACCCAGAGCATCGAGCAGTTACACCTGGAACGGTCGTGGAGCGGTGCGGGAATGTTCAGCGAGAGGTTTGGCCAGGTTGGATCGATGCCCGTGCGCAAGTGGTTCCCATTCGTCGCTGTTGAGGACACCGAAGCCGGGGTCTTGTGGGGCGCGCAACTGGCGTGGGCCGGTTCCTGGCAGATCGAGGTGTTTCGTCAGCATGACGATGTGTGTATTTCGGGCGGACTGGCAGACCGTGAATTCGGACACTGGATGAAGAGGCTTGCGCCAGGAGAATCGCTGGTGACGCCGCCAGCGTTCATCGCGTGCGTCCATGGTGATTTGGACGATTTCTGCGACCGGCTGACGGCGGTGCAGCACCGTGCCGCGGATCAGCACCCGGCAGTCGAACGCGATTTGCCAGTTGTGTTCAATGAATGGTGCACGACATGGGGGGATCCAAGACACGACAAGCTGGTCGCCATTGCGCAGCGCTTGAAGGAGTCGGAAACTCGATACCTGGTAATTGACGCCGGGTGGTACAAGGGAGCGTCGGCGGATTGGGGAACCGCGCATGGCGACTGGATTCCCAATTCAAGTCTTTTTCCGGATGGCTTGGCGGCGACGGCGGCCGAGATCCGCAACTGCGGACTGATTCCAGGACTTTGGTTCGAAATGGAAACGTGCGGCTCCGGGTCAGCCGCCTTTTCTCTTGTCGATCATCTTCTGAAACGCGACGGCATCCCGCTGACGGTGCGCGAGCGCCGGTTCTGGGATTTGAACGACCCGCTTGTCGTCGATTATCTCACGGAACGGGTGATTGGTTTGCTGAAGCGTTGCGGCTTCGGTTATTTGAAAGTGGATTACAACGAAACGTTGGGCATCGGGTGTGATGGACACGAATCTCAGGGCGAAGGACTTCGGCGGCAAATCCACGGAGTGTACTGTTTCTTTGACCGTATCCGTGAGCGCTTGCCGGACCTGGTAATCGAGAGCTGCTCGTCCGGCGGGCACCGTTTGGAGCCATCCATGCTGGGACGGACAGCCATGTCCTCATTCTCGGACGCCCATGAGCTTGTTGAGATTCCCATTATCGCCGCCGGTCTGCACCGTCTGATGCTGCCGCGGCAAAGCCAGATTTGGGCCGTGCTGCGCCGGTCCAAAAGCAAACGCCGGCTCGTCTATAGTCTTGCGGCCACGTTCCTTGGCCGTATGTGCCTGTCCGGCGAAATCGCCGAGCTGAGCGACTCGCAATGGCAAATTGTATTGAATGCGCAACGCTTGTATCGAGCAGTGGCCCTGATCATCAAGCATGGCACGAGCCGCCGTGTTGGAAGAATCGGTGAAAGCTGGCGGCATCCCGAAGGATGGCAGGCAGTGGTTCGCACGGCAGTTGATGGAGGCTCAGCGTTGGTGGTGCTCCATACGTTTAAACACGCGCCCGAGCAGGTGAACATTCCGTTGCCACTGGGAGCCTCGTGGCGCATCAAGGAGCAATTCGGCGCCGGGGGACCTGCCGCGACGATTCGCGGGCCGAAACTGGCGTGCCCGGTAAAGCATGATTTCAGCGCACGCATCGTGTGGCTCTTGCGTCGGTGAGAAAGGAATTGCGTCACAGATCTTTACGATGAGTACGATACATAACCCAGTCTTGCCCGGGTTTCACCCGGACCCGTCGATTCTTCGGGTCGAGGACGACTATTACATTGCCAACAGCACGTTCGAGTGGTTCCCGGGGGTGCCGATTCACCATTCCAAGGACTTGGTTCACTGGCGGCTGATCGGCCACGCTCTGACGCGCCGCTCACAGCTTGATCTCGCGGGCGTGGCCGATTCCGCCGGCATCTGGGCGCCATCGCTCAGCTATCGCGACGGAAAATTCTGGCTGCTGTACACAATCGTGCGAACACGCGTCGGCAATTTCAAAGACGTCCACAATTATCTTGTGACCGCGCCCGAAATCCTCGGGCCGTGGTCGGAGCCGATTTACCTCAACTCCAGCGGCTTCGATCCGTCGTTGTTCCATGATGATGACGGGCGGAAGTGGGTGGTCAACGTCCAGTGGGATTTCCGCAAGGATCATCCACGTTTCCAAGGGATCGTATTGCAGGAGTACGATCACGAGGCACGGAAACTGGTTGGCCCGATTCACCTGATCGCGCAACGGAAGGAATTGATCGAAGGCCCGAACCTTTACAAAACGAACGGGTACTACTACTTGATGCTGGCTGAAGGCGGCACCGGTTGGAATCACGGTATTTGCTTGGCGCGGGCACGAGCGATTACTGGTCCGCATGAATTTGATCCGCGAGGATCTTTGCTGACGGCGCGGGACAATCCGTCCATCGAATTGCAGAAGGCTGGACATGGAGAATTGGTCCAGACTCCAATGGGCGAGTGGTATCTGGTTCATTTGTGCAGTCGGCCGTTGAGCGAGGCGCGGCGGTGCGTACTCGGACGCGAGACGGCCATCCAAAAGGTTGCCTGGTCGGGCGATGGCTGGTTGCGGCTGACGGCCAACACGACGTGGCCGCAGATTGACGTTCCGGCCCCGAAGGGCGCGCCGATCCAAGCGTGGCCCGCGGAAGCGGATCGGGATGAATTCGATTCGCCAGAACTAACGGCATCGTGGAGTTCTCTTCGTTGTCCCATGGACGGAAGCTGGCTGACACTTGCCGAGCGGCCGGGTTGGCTTCGGTTACGGGGTCGAGAATCACAACATTCTCTTTTCGAGCAGAGTCTGATCGCCAAACGCCTGCAAGACTTTCGGTGCGCCGTGGAGACTTGTTGTGAATTCGCGCCGACGCATTTCACACAGATGGCAGGCCTGATTTGCTGGTATGATACGAGGATGCACTACTACTTGCGAATCACGCACGATGAGCAGCGAGGGAAAGTCCTGGGCGTAGTCCTGACAGACGATGGAAGATATGATGAATTGGGCGACAGCCAGATCAGCATTGCGGACTGGACGTCCTGTTACCTGCGGGTGGTCATCGACCGCGAACGCCTGCAGTTTTCAGCCTCGGCGGATGGGCGGAACTGGCGGTGCATCGGGCCGGAACTTGACGCATCGAAGCTCTCGGACGATTACGGTCAGGGCCTTCATTTCACGGGCACCCTTATCGGCTTGTGCGTCCAAGACTTGCGGGGAGCGCGAGCGGCAGCGGATTTTGACTACTTCGAGATGAAACACGGAGCTTGATGGACGCATGTTCATTCCCGGTTTGGTTTCGGTTACGTTTCGAAGACTTGCGCCGGCGGATATTGTCGCCCTTGTGAACAAGGCGGGACTAAAGGCGATTGAGTGGGGCGGCGATGTTCACGTGCCGTATGGAAACATCCTACGGGCCCGTGAGGTCCGAAAACTGACGCAAGATGCGGGTCTTAGCGTGGCCGCATACGGTTCGTATTACCGGCTTGGTAGTAGTGAACAGGAGGGACTGTCGTTTCAATCGGTACTGGAGACTGCGGTGGCCCTCGAGACGCCGGTGATCCGCGTCTGGGCAGGAACAAAAAGTTCTGCAGGCGCCGATGACGGCGATTGGCGGATGATCATTGACCAATCACGGCTCATCGCCGAACTCGCTCGCTCGGCCGGTGTGACTGTCGCATACGAATACCACGACGGAACGCTAACCGATACATGGTTATCCACACAGCGACTTTTGCAGGAGGTCAACCATCCGAACGTACGGACACTGTGGCAGCCCAGCGTGGCGAACATCGTCGACGAAGAAGTGGAAGCGCTGCGGCAGTTGCTCGGACATGTCGCCAACATCCACGTATTTCATTGGCGCGCGGGCACCCAGGCGCGGCTGCCGTTGGCCGACGGCGGGATGAACTGGCGGCGGTACTTCGATGTACTGTCAAGCAGTGGTCGCGATCATCACACCCTGATCGAGTTCGTACGGGGTGACGAACCCGCGGCGTTTATGGAGGATGCCCAGGCACTGCGCCAATGGCTAGAAACGGCATAGCGAAGGTGCCCATGAACTCGCGCACAGACGAGCGGCGGGGAATTTCAACGGCGCGGGACCTTCACCGTGCGGACGACCGGCAAGGCGGGCAAGATTGTGCGAAATGAGAAAGCTGACGATTAGACCCGGCGCCGTCTGGCTCGATACGGCGGGGAAGCCGATCCAAGCTCATGGCGGTGGCATCCTCTTACACGACGGCATGTATTACTGGTTCGGCGAAAACAAGGAGGCGCCGAATAATCCCGGCACGACCCGCGTGGATGTGATCGGTGTGGGTTGTTACTCGTCGCGCAACCTTGTGGACTGGAAGAACGAAGGCGTGGTGTTGCCGGCGGGCGAAGGTGATCTACATCCTAGTGGCGTACTGGAGAGGCCGAAGGTGGTTTACAACCGGACGACGCGGCAATTCGTGATGTGGATGCACATTGACTCGGCCGATTACAGGATGGCAGCAGCGGGCGTCGCCGTGAGCGACCGGGCGACCGGGCCTTACCGGTATCTTGGCAGTTGCTCGCCGAACGGAAACGAATCGCGCGATATGACAGTATTTCAAGACAGCGATGGCCGCGCGTATCTCGTCCATTCATCGGACAAGAACAGCGTCATCGTCATTGCGGATCTCACGGACGATTACCTTAGACCGACCGGCCACTACACTCGGCACTTCGATCACCAGGTGCCCAACGGCGGCCGGGAATCCCCCGCATTATTCAAACATGATGGCAAGTACTTCATCATCACCTCTGGCTGCACCGGCTGGTTGCCAAACGCGGCCCAGTATGCTGTGGCGGATTCGATCCACGGCCCTTGGGCTGTAAAAGGTAATCCGTGCAATTCGGAAACGACGTTTGATTCTCAAAACACATTCGTATTGGCACTCGGCGACCGGTTCGTGTTCATGGCCGACCGGTGGAACAAAAACAACCTGCGTGATTCGCGGTACGTCTGGTTGCCACTCGAAGTCGAGGGGAAATCGCTCCGTTTGCAGTGGTGGGACCGGTGGGAGATAGCATGAAAACGCTCGCTCTGTCTGTGTGGCGCTCTTAGCACAGTTGGTCAGGTCCCGGCTTTCTGAACTCAGCCCTTGACTTCAGAATAGAGTGATTCTGGGGTTTTCGACCCTGACTCCCGATCGCTGTGGCTTGGCCGTAGTCCTGCGACCAGATCGTCTAATTTGATGTCCGGATTCCAATTGCGCGTGGTCGGGAGCACAACGGCGACTGTGCGCGATGAAAGGATAGAGGCAAGGTCGTTTGGCGGCGGCGCGGGTGTCAATCAGGAACGGAAGCCGCGAACCGTAGTATCATTGACGCCCGCGCCGTCGCCGTATAATCGCCTGTGCTTCCATCGCGTTGTCGGGATTTGGCCAGTCGGTGGCAATGTCGTATTGGCAGTGTGCGGTCATGGAAGGGATCCGTCTGTGGACTGTTCGCGGAAGCGGTGTGGCAGAGGGCAGCCCCATCTGTGGGCCGCTTTTGGGCCCACCTTGGTCGTGGAATGATCCGACTCTGTTCACCGAACGGTCACGGCAAGGTCAACCGCAGGGACATTTAGCAAATCTTTTTCGGAGATCTTTTGGAGGTTTTGCGGATGCTGCGTGGATACTATGCGCAAGAACATGCCTTGTGGAATCAAGGGGTAGAGCGTCCGATCTGTAACCTGACCGCATAGGAAGGGAAACCCGAAGTACGTTTGTGCACAATGCGTGGAGTTTCCATGGCTCGCAAATCGCGGATCGAATGCATTGTCGGTATGGTGGCCGATGCGTGGACATTGCGTGTACCGGACGTGACCCTGTGCGTAACATATGTGTGGAACGTTCATGGGCTTTCCTTGGCCTATGCGTGAAGTTCCGTGGTTCATGTATGGCAAGTGTGCGTACAGATTCTGGAAACAAATCGGACACAGATTGGAAAGATCGTGGACACAGGCTGGTTCAAGTCAGGTCAGAAGATGGTAGGACCGTGGACAGAATTGGGTCAGCCATAGTCGTGTTGGAAGCACACTGAGCGCACGATCCGAATCGGAAAGCGGAACGGAGTCGTACCGCGTTGCCATGTGCGCGGGGAGACGGCAGAGCAGCGGCGATGAGGAGCGGGTGCTGAGTGTGCCGATTGACCGATCCCGTCGCTTGGTCTGGCCTGCATTCGGGTCTGCTCCGCGTTTGGCAGACTCGAAGAAAGCAGGCCAGTTCAAGCGCGGATAAGGACTCTTGTCCCGTCTTGCGATGTGAAGAATCAGCCCTTTGCACCTGGATCGCCCCTCGGTTTTTTGTGTGGCAGATACACGCACCAGATATCTTCTTCGGGCATGCTGGCCTCGTGAACATTGGTATTCAGCCAGGAAACGCAGTTGTTCGTGGAGTTCCTGCCACCATTCCAGTTCGCGATGGAATCACCAATCGACTTGATTGGAAGCGGGCGTCCCGGAATGTCTCCAAAACCTGTCCAGCAGAAAATGAAGAATTCTGAGCAACCAAAGCTAAACGAAGGAATTGGCGGCTATTGGCAGCAACATTCGGGCTTTCCGGAGCCCGAAGTTTCGATTTCACCCGTGCTACTCTCGCGCCCGTGATTCAGAAACAGCAATGGCCAATGAACACGTTGAAGCATGGACAAACCGAGGGCAGGCCGTTGAATTCCAGCCGCGCTTCCTCATGGCCGTGATTGGCTGCCATGCTTACTACCAAAGCACAATACCGACTTGGTGACGCCAAGGAGTACTTCGCGGAGCACTTGAGCGTTGGTGACTACTACGCCGAAGGTCAACAGGTCTTGGGGCAGTGGTATGGCGAGGGAGCCGAGAAACTGGGCCTGTCGGGTGTCACACGGCAGGACGATTTCGTCCGCCTCTGCGAGAATCTCGATCCGCAGACCGGTGAGAAGCTGACACTGCGCCAGAACACGACTCGTTTGGAGATCGGTCCCGATGGCCAGCCTCGTCAGAATACCAATCGGCGTGTCTTCTATGATTTCACATTCTCGCCGGCCAAATCGGTGTCCATCGCCGCCCTGGTGGGCCATGATCCGCGCATTGTCGAGGCACACGAACAAGCTGTTGCGGTCGCGCTCGGTCAGTTGCAGGCCTTCGCTTCCACCCGCGTCCGCAAGAGGGGTCAATGCACGGATCGAGCAACGGGGAACATCGTGGCTGCCGTATTCCGTCACGACACATCGCGTGCTCTTGATCCGCAGTTGCACACGCACTGTATTGTCTTCAATGCCACGTTTGATTCCGTCGAGGCCCGCTGGAAGGCGCTCCAGAACCACGACATGCTGTCGGCGCAGAAGTTCATCGAGAATGTCTATTATCACGAATTGTCCCGGCGTCTGCGCCGTTTCGGCTACGGCATCGAGAACCAACGTCGAGGGGATTTCGAGATCAGTGGCATGTCGCCGGCGTTGATTGGAAAGTTCTCGAAACGGCACCAAGAGATTGACCAAAAGACTCGCGAGCTGCTGGAACCTGAACCAGAGAAGGCCACTGGCAACGTCGCCGCCATCCGCGACCACATCGCCCACAAGGAACGGGCACGCAAGATCAAAGGCGTCACCTTACCTGAACTGCGAGCCAGTTGGGACCGGCAATTGACTGACGCGGAGAGAACATCACTTGGCCGGCTGGCTACGGAGCAACCGTCAACTGCGGCATCCAGCGAGGCATTGGCAGAGAAGGCTGTCGTGTGGGCTGAGGAACATCTGTTTGAACGGCGCTCGGTCGTGCTGGAACACGAACTGTGGCGGCACGCGCTGGAGCACGTACGCGGGCAAGACGTTGATTTGGCCGGGATTCAATCCGCGACGGGCCGGCGCGGGTACGTCCGCTACAAACGCCATCCGGGCCGGATCACAACGAGGGAAGTAATTGACCGCGAATGGGAGATTGTGCGTTTGACACGGGACGGCATTCGTCGATGTGCGCCACTGTGCTCTGGGCACTCGATCCAGAATGCCAGCCTGGATTCCGAGCAACGCCAAGCTGTCGAACGCATCCTGCGGTCGCGGAACTTTGTCACCTTGTTTCGCGGCGGGGCCGGCACCGGCAAGAGTTACACGCTGCGTGAAGTGTACGGCGCTCTCCAACAAGCCGGGCGCACAGTCGCAGTCGTCGCTCCGCAGCGGCAACAGGTCATGGACTTGGAACGCGATGGTTTCCAAGGCGCGCAAACTGTCAGCGCGCTTCTCGCTCGCGGCTCGCTGCCGCGCGGTGGGTTGCTGCTGGTTGACGAGGCTGGGCAAATCGGTGGCCGGCAGATGCACCAACTCTTAAGCTTGGCGGAAGCCAATGAGGGCCGGGTGATTCTGTCCGGGGACACTCGCCAACACGGTGCGGTGGAAGCCTCCGATGCGCTGCGGGCCATTGAGAGGTATTCCACGTTGCAGGCCATCGAACTCAGCACAATTCGGCGTCAAGACCCGACTTGCGGGCACACACCGGCGGAACGGGAGCGGATTGGCCAATACAAGCAAGCTGTGCAAGAAGCCTCAGAAGGCAACCTCGACGCCTCAATCCGTCGTTTGGATCGTCAAGGAGCGGTGGTGGTTTGTCCGCCACAGGAACAAGCCGAGCGTCTTGCCCAGCGGTATCTGGCCTTGGCTGGGCAGCGCCAGTCTGTCGTGGTGGTGTCTCAAACTTGGTCAGAGATTCATCGGGTTAATGAGCAGGTTCGGGCCGCCATGAAATCGCGCGGTCTCTTGGGTATCGAAGACCGGACCGTCACCGCACTGGAAACAGTCGATTTGACGACGCCCAGAAGCGAGACCGGCGATTCTACAAAGACGACACTGTTTTGGTGTTGAACCGGAATGCCGGCGGATTCCAGAAAGGCCAGACATGCCGGCCGTTGGCCATCAGCGACAGAGGCTGGATTCTGGAAGGTTCGGACAAGATTCGCACGGTTCCCTTTCGGTTCGCGGATCGGCTCACCGTCTGCCAGCCCACGGAGCTTCCCCTTGCGGCCGGCGACCGTCTGCGATTGAAAGCCAACGGTCGCACGCGTAAGGGTCAGCGTCTTGCCAATGGTGAACTGGTCACGGTGAAGAACGTCGGGGCTGACGGACGAGTCAGACTGACCGATGGGCGGGTCTTGGAAAGAGACTATCGGCAATTTGTGCGTGGTTTCGCCATCACCTCGTATGCGTCCCAAGGCAAGACGGTCGATCACGTCTTGTTCTCTGATTCTGCCATCCAGGCGGCGACCAACCGGCACCAATGGTATGTGACCATTTCCCGTGGGCGCAAGGGCGTTACCATCTTCACTAGCGACAAGTCGCAGCTCCGCGAGAATATCCTGCGGTCCGGTGATCGGACGTTGGCAATTGATCTGGCAAAGGACAGCTACTTGCGAAGGCTTGGCGTTCCTGTCTGGTTAATTCCGCGTTGTCGGCACAACCGGTCGTATGCCGAGGGCTTTCGGCAGGCCAGACTCGACACCTACGCCAAGCTGCGACAGCGAGCTCTCAAACAAACTCAAGGGATCAAAGTGGGATGATCAGGTCGGGCCAGAACGAGAATCGCGGACGTGCGCCTTGCTGGGAGCGCGATTGCCAGACACAAGCCCTGCGCGTGGAGTTAGCCGATGGAAGCTCGTACGTGTTCCCTTACACTCGCCTCGCGTTTGTGCGATATGAATCCGGGAACGATCACGACACACTTCGACTGCGCTCGGACACGCACGAAGTTCAAATTGTCGGAGAGAACCTGCGTCCGGTGGAATTGGCGCTGCAGAAGTACGCTGTGGATTGGGTGAAGGTCCTGCCTGAGCGCTATGACCTACAAACAAGTGACGATTCGGTTCGGATTGCGAGTATCACCGTGAACCAACTGCAAGACGAGCACGACGGGGCAACGACGAAGGACTGAGGGGCCATGATCACGTTGACGTGCAAATCGTACCGGGCACGAGTGGAGGGCGAGAACGTTGTCCTGGAGATTGACGTGGCACAGCCGGCGAATTTCGTCCCACAGTTGATGAGCCGTGCCGATGTAGCGAGCCGACTTCAAATCAGTATCCGCAAGGTCGCTGAGATTGCCCAATCGGGCCGGCTGCCGGTCGTGCGTGTGGATGGGGCCGTCCGATTCCGAGAAGAGGACGTGCTGCGTTTGCTGACCGAGCATCAGGAGCCCAAGCCGCGATTGGTGGCGTTGCCGTCGCGCATCAGGTCGGGAATGTGAACATCGGAGCTGTTTTACATGCGAATCCCTTCCAGAAGCGACCAATTCCTGTGCCACGCCGTTATGCGGAGTGCGTAACGCAGATTGCGTAATTTGTAGACGACTCTCGCTGCGAACGGCATTGACGGATTCACCAAGGCCGCGTAACGCTTGCCGGCGAAACTTTGCGGGTTGTAGTCTGTGCGCTGATGACCACAGGGCATTCTGCCCTCTATAGGCTCACGGGCGCTTCTCCTAGCCGACTTGGCCTCACCCAGGACCGTGAGCCTCATTTTTGGACCAAGGTGCTTCGGTTGCCACCTGTCGCCGCGTTCCTTTTCCACACCCACAAGCAGCAGCGCTATCGATTGCTTCATTCCGCGCCCAGTCTTCCTCCCCCGGCGTCCAATCACTCGTAGCAGTAGGGCGAAAGCTCGACATACATACCCCGGTTTGCTATGCTGTTATCGTTGTGAAAAGCCAGCTGACAGCAGAAAGGGATTCTGACCAACTTGTTTCCATCGCTCGGCGTGTTTGCTGGTGGCAGTCGGCTGAGGCAACACTTGAAGACACGCCGCGCTTTCTCTGCCAGGTCATGGTGTTTGGTACGTGGGACGATACCAGTTTTGCCCTCGATCATTATGGCGAACCTGCATTTCGCGAAGCATTGCGATCCGCTCCACCGGGCGTCTTTGACAATCGGTCGTGGCATTATTGGCACCACCGGCTGCACCTTCTCCCCGTCCCGCCCAAGCCCCAGCGCACGATTCCCGCATGAGGCCACGGTTGGACATTCTCCCGGCGGAGCAGCGTCGCTTATGGCCCGAGCTTTCTCAAGTTCCTGAGCATTTCGTCTTGTATGGTGGAACGGCCATTGCCCTCCGTCTGGGCGGGAGACGATCCGTTGATTTCGATTTCTTCGCAAGCCAGCCCGTTTCGGCGGATGTGCTGGGCCGGAGTCTGGCATTCCTTGCTGGCGCAAAGCTCATTCAATCGGAGCTGAACACCGCATCATTCACCGTCGATCGGGGCGGCGACGTGAAAGTCTCGTTTTTTGGCGGGCTTACCATGGGCCGCGTGGGCCGACCAGATCGCTGCGAAGACAACCGCGTTCGCATTGCATCGCTTCTCGATCTAGCCGCGCAGAAGGTAAGAGTGATTCTGGTCCGTGCCGAATCGAGAGATTACGAGGACATTTACACGCTTCTGAAGTCGGGGGTCAGCCTTCCCAAAGCGCTGGGAGCAGCCAAAGCACTCTATCCTGAATTCAACCCCGTCCTCTCGCTCAAAGCCCTCACCTACTACGGTGAGCCAACTCTTGCGGCGGTGTCGGCAGATGTTCGCGAATACTTGATGGAGGAGAGCGCCAAGGTCAAATCGATCAGAACGATTCCAAGAATCGCATTGAGCATCAGTCCTTCCACGTCGATTCGGAATACGCCTACGCCAGGCCACAGCAAAGGTATCAGAATCTAAACGCTGTCCGGGTTTTGTCGTCATCCCCAAACGACCGATGGCTATGATTCACGAGCGCCTCGGCACGGAGGCGCTGGAAGCCGCGATTGTTGCGTGACAAAATGTGACAAACAACCACCCCTAATCTGCACTTTTTCGCATTTTGTGGTTGCGAAAAGATGCAGAAATACGCAGGATTTGACACGGGCGATGGATTCGATTCCCATCGCCCGCTCCATTGTTTCTGAGCGGAGAACTGCCATTCGCCGCCGGCGTGCCGAACCGACCCGCAACGCGAACATGTCATGAATGCAGCTCCGACCCCGGATTCGCAAGAAGGCAACCAAATGCAAAGTGGGGGCGGTTCAACGATGGATTTGCTTGATCAGGCATACGCACCATCAATTGGCAGATCGGGTTTCTCGAGACCTCATTTGAGGCTGCAGCAGAGGCGGAGGTTGCCCGGTATAAATCTTGGGGAGATTCGATTCTTATAAAGGAGTTTCGACTCGCGCTGCCGGACGGCTTGCGTCACCTGCAGCCTCCCGCCGGAGCCCCCTCGAAGGAGCTGTGGATCAAAACGCGCTCATCGTGGGTTGCCGTCTTCCATAACCTGGAGCGTGGCGGAGACTTGATCGCGCCGGTCAGCCTCCTCTGCGAAACGATCGGTTGCCGTGGACTGGCCGTTACGTGTCACCCCAACATTGCCTTGCGTAAGGAGAACGACGGATGGAGCGGCACGTACGGCGGGCTGGGATTCGCGCTGTTCAGCCCAGATTCTCCCGGGCCAATGAGATACCAGCGACACATCTTGCTATACAACGACGGCGGCAAATGGAAGTTCCTCTCGGAGGGCAGTCCGCAGAACTTCGAACACACGGAACCGTACACTTCGTTGCGGGTTAGGGACCGGTTTTCGATCGATATGCTTCGGGATTACTGCGCGGCCTTGGGCATCCGAGCTTTCGAAAGCGGTTTTTACGGTCCCAATGCGATGCTTATTGAGCACACAAAGAACGGGATGCCTGTGGCCTTTCCTCTGGACGAAGTTCAGCGCAGGCTTGGAATTGACAGGCGAAAGACGCTTCGATTTTAGGCTGCCAATGTGCCGTCCAGTAGCGGTCGAAATGCGAGCAGTGACCGAGAATGAATCCTGAAAGCAAGCTCTCGCTGGTCAGGCGGATCAGAACCGGTCGAAGTCGTTATGGCCCTGCGCGGCGCGGGCCATGCGGCGCTCGGAGAGGTTGACGGACCACGAGGCGATGTTGGCCCTGGTGATCGGCAGGGGCGGTTGGATGTACCAACCACCCTGGTGAGGCTTGGCCGTACACCCCCGAGAGCGCGCGTCTGCATTGGGCTACCGCCAGCCAGCCGGCCTGTCGTTGGCCCGTAAGAGCCAGTTTTGCTGGACATTCTGCTCTCGGATTTTGTATCCTCTCACCTTGTTGGAGAGGCGAAAAGGCTGGCGCCAAGTCGCGAATCCACCGAATTCGTGTCCCTCCAGTAGTACAAGGCACTGTGAGGTCCGACGCGACATGCGGGTCGCACGTTGAAGCGGCTCATCCAGACGCAACGCAACCGGTCCGTCTACTTGCGGCGCTGGAAAGCTCAGGAGCACAACCGACTTCTCTCGGAGGAATTCGTTCTGCCCGAATTGGGCGGCTGAAAGAAGGGACTTCTTGTCTTCGCCGACAATCCAAAGTGACCTTGATCGCACTGGGGCTCGTGAGCGTCGGCGCGCTGGGCGTGGTGGATTACATCACCGGGCCCGAGACGAGCCTCTCGCTGTACTGCATCCTGCCGGTTGTTTTTAGCACGTGGCTGGCCGGACCCGGCGCCGGCGCGCTCCTGGCGGTCGTTTGCGCCACCGGGTGGATGATTTCAGATCTCCTTCTTTCGGTCGAACTCAGAAATCCCTACGTTCCGGTTTGGGATGCGATACTCCATCTGTCGCTCTACTTGATTGTCGTGTGGTTGGTGACGGCCTTGCGAAAACTGAAGGAGCATATGGAGGCGCAGGTCCAGGAACGCGCCACAGCCCTGACCGCCGCGCTGCATGAGCGCGAGCGACTGCAAAAGGAACTGGCGGAGAAGGATGAACGCCAGCGGCAGGAGATTGGCAGGGATTTGCATGATGGGTTGTGTCAACAGCTGACAGCGATGATGTTTGCCTGCAAAGTACTGGAAGAAAGACTTGCCGAACAATCATTGCCCGAAGCCGGTACCGCCGGCGAGTTGGTCAGCTCGCTCGGCGAGGCGATTGATCAGACACGGGACCTGGCACGCGGATTTTACCCGGTCATCCTCGACACCGGCAGCCTCTGCCAGGCGCTGGAAGAACTGGCGAGCCGCGTCCAGCGGCAATTCAGAGTGTCATGCCTGACCGAGATTCCGGCGCCGGTGCCGGTGTCCAACAAACAATTCGCCGCGCAACTCTACCGAATTGCCCAGGAAGCCGCTACCAATGCCGCCAAGCATGGCCGATGTGACCGGATCACAATCCGCCTCTCGGAAACTGCCGGTCGAATTTCCCTGGCGATCGTCGATGATGGCGACGGGATACCGGCGGCGTTCGAGAACAAACCGGGTATGGGATTGTCTATTCTCCGACAACGCGCTGCGGCCATTGGTGCCATCGTCGAAATCCGTGGCAACCGCGGACGGGGGACCACGGTGGAATGTTCTCTGCCACGGGAGCCGTCACAGTAAATGGCTGGCCACCGAAAGCGCATCTACGTCGTCGATGATCATCCGATCGTTTGCGAACATCTGGCGATGCTGTTGAATCGCGAACCGGATCTGGTGGTGTGCGGACACTCGGGCGCCGCCACGGAAGCTTGCGAACAAATCGCCAGGCTCCAGCCCGATTTGGTGATTGCGGATTTGTCGCTTGGAGCGCAGGGCGGTCTGCAATTGATCGAGACCCTCCATGCGGCTCACCCGCGCCTCTTGATCCTCGTGCTGTCCGCGTATGACGAAACAGTATACGCCGAACGCGCCCTGCGTCTCGGCGCCAACGGCTACATCTCCAAGAACATTGCCGGCCACGGCATCAAAGCCGCCATTCGCAAGGTTCTCGGCGGGCGGACCGCGGTCAGCGAAGCGGTCGCCGAGCGTCTGCTCCGACACATCACCGGCCACCGGGCGGACACCACCTCTCATCCGCTGGAATTGCTGAGCGACCGCGAACTCGAAGTGCTACGCCATGTCGGCAACGGGTGTCGCCCGAAGGAAATCGCGGCACGAATGCATCTCAGTATTAAGACCCTCGAGGGCTATGAGGCGCGTATCAAGACGAAGCTCCACTTGACCACCGCCACCGAGCTCTCCCGCGCCGCGTACGACTGGGTTAAGGCGGGGCTGCTCTAATCCGCTCGTGCCGTTGATGAGAGGGCGTCCCCCTCATAATAAAGAGGGAACCCCTGCCAGACAATGATGTGCCCAATCTGCTAAGAACGGGCATAGTGAGGGTCGCGGGCAGTAGGGGCTGGCGCCAAGTCGCGAATCCACGGCATTCGTGTCCCTCTTGCAAGACAGGCGCAGTGAGGTCCGACGTGACATGCGGGTCGCACCGTCAGGCGGTTCATCGAGACGCAGAGCGGCTGCTTTGCCCACTCGTCGTGCGTCGGCCGGTGAGCGCTCCTATCGCCTCCCCGCTTCGTTCTGTCAGATCAGGGTTCGTCGCGAGTGGTTCGTGGGCGATCAGGTTGCCGTCGTCATTCTGGGGGCACGTGCTGGGTGGAGATTTTCCGCTGACTCCGATGTTGTGTTGGCGATGGCGGCCTGCGCGACGGTGATCGTCGCCGGGGCGGTGGCGATGCGGTCGTTGGGAGTTGAACGAAATGCGGGGCATGGCTGCGGGATGTGTCTTGTGTTGGTACGACCACGTCGCGCGCTGGTGCCGTGAGATATGCAGATATTCGATGATTCAGGGACGCAACAGTAACTGAACGGCAGAACAACAACCCAAAAGGAGAATCCATGAAACCGAAACGGCCTGTTTTCTATAGCCTGTTAATAGTTGGAGGACTGGCGTTGGCGTCACATTGCATCGCTGATAACCAGGCTGCTCCGCCGACACCTGACCAGACTTCTGCTCCGGCTCCTCCTCCACCACCCGCCGAAACTCCCGCTCCGGCTCCGGCCCCGGCGCCTCACAAATCTTTATTCGGCTCTTTATTCCAGATCAACGTTGGTCAGACACCCCCTCCTCCGCCGGCTCCCGTTGTGGTTGCTCCGGCTCCCGCCCCGGTGGTTGTCGCTCCTGTTGTGGTTCCGGAGAGCTATGTGTGGGATGGGTATGAATATGTGGGCTTTGTTGGCGGTCAGTATGTATATCTTGGCCCTGGCAATGCGTGGGTACCCCTTGAATCATATCGACTGGAGCGTTGGTATGATTACGAAAGATACCATCCGGACTGGCGAGCGCACATGATTCGTCGGGAGATCCATGACGAACATCTCCAGGAACACGCGAACCATCTGGAAGAAAAGGACGCGACGCGTCTCCAGGAACAAAAACAAAAGGATGCCGCACACCTGCAGCAGCAAGATCAAAAGCTCCAACAGCGGCAAGAAACGCGCGACAAAAAGAAACACGATTAGCAATCTGCCAAGGCAATCGGCATGGTGAGGGTCGCGCCGGTCGGCCGGGTCAGAACTGATCGAAGTCGTTATGGCCTTGCGCGGCGCGGGCCATGCGGCGCTCGGAGAGGTTGACGGACCACAAGGCGATGTTGGCCCTGGTGATCGGCGGGGGCAGACGCGACAGCATCGAGCGGGTGCTGTAGAACTCGCGGTACATGTGCTGGATGTTGTGCTCCATTTCCGTCGGGGTGCAATACGGAACTCGAACGTGGCAGTTCTGGCCGGGCCAGCGCTCGATGTCGTCAGCATTGAGGATCCGCCCCTCGCTCTGAAGCCGGTCGAACAGCGCTGTGCCTTTCTGCGGAGTCAGAATGTTGAAATAGGCGACCGGCACCTTGTGCTCCTGCAAAAACTTCAGCGTCGTCCCGTACACGTCGGGACCCTCGTGGTCCCACCCAAAAATGAAATTCAACGAGTAGCTGATCCCGCGTCGGCGCAGGTTGGCGAACATCTCCGCGTACCGATCAGCCTTGTTCTGGCGCTTGTTCATCCGCGCGAGCATGGCCGAGTCGATGCTCTCGATGCCGACGTTGACGTGCAACAGCCCGGCGCGTTGCGCCAGATCCAGGAACTCGTTGTCGAGACACAGGTGCGCCGACCACAACGTCGACCACCGCAGGCGCAACGGGATCAGCGCCTCCATCAGCTCCATCGCCCGCTCCCGTTTCGCGCCAAAATTGCTTTCGCCGAAGAAAACGTTGCGGCTGCCGCAGTGCTAGATTTCCTCGACGACCTCCGCCGTCGGCCGCCAGCGGAATTCGCCGCCCAGATAGAGCCGTTCCGAGCAGAAATCGCAGCGAAACGGGCAGCCGCGTGAGGATTGGACGGTGAACGTGCGGAACGGCCCGAACTTGCGCAGGTCCAGCAGATCGTACCGCGGTCGCGGCAACCCGGCGAGGTCCGCCATGGGTTTCGCGCGATACACCTTCTGCAACCGGCCCGCCGCGGCGTCGTCCAGGATCTGTTTCCAGATCGGCTCGGCCTCGCCGATGGCCACCGTGTCGCAGTGTTTGCCGGCTTCATCCGGGAAGAAATAGGCATGTGGGCCGCCGATAACGACCGGCACGCCGCGCCGGCGAAACTCGGCGGCGATGTCGTACGCGCGCAACGAGTGCACCGTCCACGCCGACAGCGCGACGAGGTCCGCGTGGCATTCGAAATCGATCTCCTCCAGTTGCTCGTCGACGAGCGTGACCTGCGAGTCCGGCGGCGTCAGGGCCGCCAGGTACGGCAAAGTCAACGGCACCACCGCTCGCCGCCGGGTCTTGAATACGCGGCGGTCATTCTTTCCTCGATAATGGGACGGTTGAACAATCAGTAGATCCTGACTCACGGTGACTCACCCGGCGGAAAATTCTACAAATCTCCATCCAACGCGCAAGTGGGATTTTAACGCGCCGCCGGGACCCGCTGGGGGCATCCCCGACCGTTTTCGCGCTTGCCATTGCCATTCCGTTATAGCAGTTTGTAGCCGTTCCGAGGGCGTGGGGAGAGGTACCGAAGTGGCCAAACGGGGCAGACTGTAAATCTGCTGGCTAATGCCTTCAGTGGTTCGAATCCACTCCTCTCCACCACTCTCCGATCGCCCGCGGCGGTGGAGTTCGCGTCGTCGCCTGATCTCGCGCCCGCCCCGACCTCAGCGTTTCCCAATCTGTTCGCTCGATTCGGGAGATTCCCCACTAAAGATTTTCACAGGACTGCCGATACCCTCAATTTAGAGGCTCCCCGTACGCTGGGACGCAGTGTGTCAGGTTCAGCTCTCGAAGGCGACGGCACATCCAAACGGGGGGACATGGAAGAGATGAACCTGGAGGAACAGGATTGTTTGCAGCCGTCTTTGCGTGAGAAGGGGCCAGCATTTCCCGCTCGGCCGCGAAGGCGCGACGATTTTGTGCCGAGATGGATTTCTTGCATATAGCAAGACGCATGGCTCAGCGATTCGCCGATTCGGGGTCGGGCGCCCCGTCGACGGATGGCGCTGGATTCATCTGCAATGGTCCACCGCGTTCGCTCCATCGACCGCAGGGACGTACCGGGGTGTTGGCGTCAACTCTGGTGTCCGCGTTGCTCCTGGGGGCGGTCGGCAGTCAGGCCCAAACCAATTACTATTGGGCCAGTGGCTCCGACTACTGGCAGAACGTGAATGCGTGGAGCCCGAGCGGGAGCCCCGGTACAAACGACGCGACATACTTCACCAACGCCGCCACGTACTATGTGACGCTCACCAACAACGTGAGCATCGCCGGTAATTTCTTCAGCAATGCCTCGAACACAATCGCTGCCGTCACGCTCGACCTGGGCGCCAACAACTTGACCTGCATTAGGACGGGTGCCGACACCTTTGTCGTTGCCGCGATCCCCACCAGCACGTCAGTTGTTTACATCGCCTCTTCGACACAGGCGCAGGGGGGCTTGGTGGCGACCGGCTCCGTTGTCGTCGGCGAATATGGAGTGGGGAAGCTATCCATCACCAATGGATTTGTTGTACTCGGCGCGGCTTCAGACCCGGGTTTGATCGTGGGCGAGGGATCGAATGCGTGTGGCACCCTCGTGATCAGCGGGACGAATACATACGTGAACGATCAGCGCCAGATCGGCGTCGGTTCCGGGAACAATTTCGGCAATTCGGTCGTGATTTCCAACTCGGCTTCGTTGAGCGTCGGGAGTTCGTTCCGATTCGGAAGCTCCAGCGGAGGCGGCGGCTCCAGCAACAACACGCTGCTGTTGGACTCCGGCGGCGCCTTGTATGTCCCGAACTCGGGCACGGTGACGATTGGGCACCGATCCAGTACCAATTTCCCCGGATCGTACAACAATACCGTGGTCATTCAAAACGGTGGGATTTGGAACAATGGAAGCCAGAGCATGTATATCGGCACATCAGGCTCCGGCCCGGCCACGGGTAACGTGCTCACCGTCATCGCCAGCGGCACCCTGACCAACGTCAAATCGATCACAGTCACGGCCAGTAACACGCTGAACCTGGTTGGTGGAACCGCGCAAGCAGGTTCGCTTACCTGCGGCGGCATAATCCAGGGCTATGGGAAGATCATCCTCACCAAGAACGGCAGCATCACTGCCGGCGGTTTTCTGAGTCCATCCAACTCACTTGGCCCGTTGACGATCTCCGGCACAAGTCTGAGCCTCGGCGCCGGCTCGACGACGACCTTTCAGTTGGGCACCAACTTTTGCACGACGGCGATGACCGGCGCTTTGTTCGTGAACGGGACGCTCAATCTCGCCGATGGCGGCGGTTTCACCAACGCAACGTACACGCTATTCACTTCCACCGGTGCGATGAACACCAATGGATTGACGATCGGGACGACCCCGAACGCCGATCTCACGTACTCGCTGCTCGTCGTCGCCTCGACAAGTAATCAACTGAAGCTGGTGGTGGCGCCCCCACCGGTCGCCAGCTTTACGGCCAGTCCGACCAACGGCACGGCACCGTCCACGGTGACGTTCACCGACACATCGGTGGGCACGATCACCAACTGGTACTGGAATCTCGGCGACGGGACGACGACCAACGCCACCACCAACACCCTGAGCCACACCTACAACGCCGGGACCTACAACGTCAGCCTGACCATCTGGGCCTACGGCGGCAGCAGCACAAATGCCCAGAACAACTACATTGTCGTGACGAATCCGCCACCGCCGGTGGCGGCGTTCACCGGCAGCCCGACCATCGGCGTGGCGCCGTTGGCGGTGACGTTCACCGATGGCTCGACGGGTTCGATTACCAACTGGTACTGGGATTTCGGGGACGGCGCGACGACGAACTTTACCGTCGAGACCGATCCGTCGCACACCTACGCCGCCGGCACGTACAACGTCACGCTGATCGCCACCGGCTACGGCGGCAGCACCACTAACACCCAATCCAATTACATCGTCTCCGCCGTGCCGCCCGTCGCCAGTTTCACGGGTACGCCGACCAATGGCACCGCGCCGCTGGCGGTAACGTTCACCGACACCTCGGCCGGCGCGATCACCAACCGATGCTGGAGTTTTGGCGACAGCGCCACCACGAACACGACGGCCACGAGTCTGAGCCACACCTACAGCAACGGCGGGACCTATACCGTCAGCCTGACCATTTGGGCCTACGGCGGCACCAGCACAAACACCCAGGCCAATTACATCGTGGCGCTCAATCCGCCAAACTTGGTGGTCAATCCGGCCAGTTTGACCTACGGCTCGGTCACCATCGGCCAGACCGGCAGCCTGAGTTTCTCGGTGATCAACACCGGCGACCTGCCGTTGAGCGGTACGGTCGCAACGGCATCGCCGTTCGCCATCGCCAGCGGCAGCCCGTACACGGTGGCGGGCGGGCAGACGCAGACCGTGAGCGTGACTTTTACGCCGATGGCGGCGAGCAGCTTTACCACCAACGCCATTTTCGCCAGCGATGGCGGTGTCTCGACCAATACCGTCAGCGGCACCGGATTGACACCGGGCAGCATCGGGGCCACGCCAGCCGCGTATGATTTCGGTACGCTGGCCACCGGCGCTGTGGCCCAGACCACGCTCGTGGTCACCAACTCCGGCGGCACGGCGGTCAGCAACGGCACGGCCAGTGTCAGCGGGCCATTTACGATTCTCTCTGGAGCCAGCTTCAGCGTGCCGGGCTATGGCTCGACCAATGTTATCGTGCAGTTTGCACCTGTGGCAACGGGTGCGTTTACCAACAACGTTGTTTTCACCAGCGCCAACGGCGGCATGACGACCAGCACGGTCAACGGCACCGGGGCAATTGTGCCGACGGCCAGCTTCTCTGCCGATCCAATCAGTGATGTGGCACCTTTGACCGTCACGTTCACCGACAGCTCGACCGGCACGATCACGAATCGGTATTGGGATTTCGGCGACGGTGCGACCACCAACACGACGGCCACCAGCCTGAGCCACACCTACGGCAGCGCCGGCACATACACGGTCAGCCTGACGGCTTCAGGCCCGCTCGGCGCCAACACGCAGACCCGGTCCGGCTACATCACGGCCGCCCTGGCCGGCGGCTACGCCCTCGGGTTCGATGGCGCCCAGAATTATGCCCGGTCAGTCCCCGCCGGTAACTTCAATCCGTTTGGCCTCGCGACCTGGGAGTGTTGGATCCGATTCACCAATTCACCGCCGCAGGGCGGCGTCATCATGGCACAGACGGATGATTGGTATGGCGACGGGAACGGTTGGTACATCAAGGTCAATAACGGCACGCAATGGGAGTTTGACTGGCAGAGCGGCGATAGCCTTACTCTGTCCACGGCCGGTCAGGACCTTTACGACGGCAACTGGCATCATCTCGCCGTGACTTGTGAAGGCACATCCACATGGACGTATAAGGGCTGGACAGACGGGCAACTGGGGGGCCAGCAGGACAATTGGGGCGACCAGGTCAACCCCGCCCTGTCAACCATCACGATCGGCGCCGCCTGGAATGTCACCACGACAAACGGACCGGAACAATTCTCCCCGGCCGTCATTGATGAGGTGCGCATCAGTTCCACCAACTGGTATTCGGCCACGTTCACCCCCGAACACTGCCTTGACTCGAATCAATACGCCCTGGCCTATTACACGATGGATACGGCCATCACCGCATCCCTGTTCAACAGCCCGGCCGGGGTCGCACTGGACGCCAGCGGCAACGTCTACGTGACGGATAACGACGCGATCCGCGAGATCAGTCCGTCAGGCACAAGCTGGGTGACGGCCACGATCGCCGGGCTGGTCGGAAAGCCCGGCAATACCGATGGCACCAACGGCAACGCGCGGTTTAGCGGTCCGACCGGCCTGGCGCTGGATGGTAGCGGCCGTATCTATGTGGCCGACCCCGGCAACTACGCCATTCGCTTGATCTCGCCGGTCGGCACCAATTGGGTGACCAGCACCATCGTTTCCAATCTCAACTCACTGGGCGGCATCGCCGTGGACGCCAGCAACAACCTCTTTGTGACCGACAGCAGCCACAAGATCGTCCTCGAAATTACACAGGTCGGGGCCAATTGGGTGGTCAGCACAATCGCCGGGCTCTCGGGCAGCGCGGGCACTACGGACGGCACCAACGGCGCCGCGCGGTTCCTGGGGCCCGTGGGCGTCGCGGTGGACGGTGGTGGCCGCCTGTACGTGGCGGATGTGGGTACGATGAACAGCATCGTTCGCCAAATCACGCCGGTCGGCACCAACTGGGTCACCAGTACCATTGCCTCGGGATTCAGCATCCTTCAATCCGTTGCGGTGGATAAGGACGACGACGTGTACGTGGCCGACGCAGGCCTCATCTCGGTTTTCCAGATCGCGCACAGAGGCACCAACTGGGTCACCAGCACCATTGCCTCAGGATTCAACTGGCCCGCGGGAGTCGGGGTGGACACCAGCGACGACGTGTATGCGGCGGACAATGCCGACGCGACCGTTTTGAGGGTCGCGCCTGTCGGGACCAACTGGGTCACCAGCACCGTTGCCGGCGTGTCCCAGGCCTACGGCAGCGGCGATAACCTCGCGGTCGTGCCCGATGCCAGCGGCAACGATTTGTGGCTGGTCCTTGGTGGCAACCCGGCCCCCACGTTTGTCCCGGGTCTGTGCGTAATGCCGCCTGCGGCCAGCTTTGATGCCATTCCCAACAACGGCCCATGGCCGTTGATGGTGGCGTTTACGGACACCTCCACCGGCACGGTGACCAACCGGTTTTGGAATCTCGGCGACGGCACCACCACCAACACCGCCGCACCCGTCGTCCTCCACACCTACGCGTCTGCGGGCACGGACACGGTCAGCCTCACGGTCTCCGGCCCGCTGGGATCGAGCAGCCTGACCCAGATGAATTACATCGTCGTGATCAACCCGCCGCATTTGGCGGTGAATCCGGCGAGTCTGACCTTCAGCTCGATCACCGTGGGGCAGACCAACGATTTGAGCTTCTCCGTCATCAACACCGGCGACCTGCCGCTGACCGTGACCGCCACCAGCGCCGCACCGTTTGCCGTCATCGCGGGCGCATTCAACAGCGTCGGCGTCGGACAAACGGGCGCCGTAACCGTCGCCTTCACGCCCGACTCGGCGTCGTCGTTTAGCGGCTCCGTCATCTTCACGAGCAACGGTGGCGATTCCACCAACGCCGTCGCCGGCTCCGGCCTCACCCCCGGCAGCATTTCTGCCGTGCCCGCCGCGTATGATTTCGGCACGCTGGCCACCGGCACCCTGGCCCAGACCACGTTCGTGGTTTCCAACTCCGGCGGCACGGCGGTCAGCAACGGCATCGCCAGCGTCAGTGGCCCGTTCTCGATTCTCTCCGGGAGCAGCTTCAGCGTACCGGGCTTTGGCTCGACCAACGTGGTCCTGCAGTTTGCGCCGGTGGCAGCAGGCGCATTCACCAACAACGTGGTCTTCACCAGCGCCAACGGCGGCGCGACGACCAGCACCGTCAGCGGTACGGGGGCAATTGTGCCGGTCGCCAGCTTCACCGCCAGCCCCACCAGCGGCGCGGTGCCGTTGGCTGTGACGTTTACCGACAACTCGACCGGCACGATCACCAATCGGTACTGGAGCTTCGGCGACGGCACGACCACTAACACCACGGCCACCAGTTTGAGTCAGACCTACGGCAGCGTGGGCACTGACACCGTAACGCTGATCGTCAGCGGGCCGGTGGGGGTGAGCACCAACACCCAGGCCAATTACATCGTGGTGCTCAATCCGCCGAACCTGGTCGTCAATCCGGCGAGTCTGACCTACGGCTTGGTCACCGTTGGCGATACCAATACCCTGAGTTTCTCTGTAATCAACACCGGCGACCTGCCCTTGAGCGGTACGGTTGCCACAGCGCCGCCTTTCCTCATTGTCAGCGGCAGCCCGTACAACGTGCCCGCCGGGCAGACGCAACCGGTGAGCGTGGCCTTTGCGCCGGTCGCGGGCGGTATGGTCAGCACCAATGTCGTGTTCACCAGCAACGGCGGCGCTTTGACCAACATCGTCCGCGGCACCGGATTGATACCGGGCAACATCGGGGTCAGTCCCGCCAGTTACAGTTTCGGCACGCTGGCCACCGGCGCTGTGGCCCAGACGACGTTTGTGGTCACCAACTCCGGCGGCACGACGGTCAGCAACGGCGCCGCCAGCGTCAGTGGCCCGTTCTCGATCCT
>DATKNW010000040.1:0-44714 GCA_035541135.1 Verrucomicrobiia bacterium | reverse complement strand
AGGGGCCACTGCGGCAACCGTGGTCGCGGTCACGACGGCGGGCGCGGGAGCCGGCGCAGGGGCCGGTTTCGGGGGAGCGGGCGGCGGTTGCGGGGCGACTGGTTTTGGAGGCGGCGGAGCGGGAGCCGGGGCGGGCGGTGGTTCGGGCGCGCGGGTGGTCTGTTTTCCCGAGGCAGCCAATTCCTGACGGACCTGGAGCATGGCGAGGCGAACATCTTCGCGGGGCCGGGTTTTGGCGAAGAGGTCGATGTAGGTTTGGTAGTGCGCGAGGGCTTCCTTTTTCTGGCCAAGTTGTTGGTTCTCGATGTTGGCGAGATTCAGGTAGGCGGTGGCGAACCCCGGCTCGGCGGCGATGCACTGCTCGAACCAATGCTTGGACGCGATGAAATCCCGTTTGCGGGCGGCGACGATGCCGAGGCAGTTGAGCGTCTCGGCGGGGTTGGAGTTGCCCGGCAGATAGCGCTTGAATGCGTCCTCGGCCTGGCCCCAGGCAGAGACGCGCATGTAGGCGAGGCCGAGTTGGTAGTACGAATCGGGCGGCGCGGAACTGCTCTGGACGACCTGGCGGAGATTGGCGACGGCGTCCGCGCCCTGTCCGCGATCGAGCTGTGCGAGCGCGAGATTGTAGCGGGCAGGGATATAGCTGGGATCGAGGCGCACGGCGGTCTGGAGATCGCGAAGGCCGTCCGCGGTGTCGCCCTGTTGCAGGCGGCAGACGCCGAGAAAGTTCAGCGCGAGCGCGTTGGTCTGCATCGAGGCCAGCGCGCGCTCGAAATCGGCGGCGGCGCGGTCGTACTTGCCGTCCTTGTATTCAGCGAGGCCGCGAGCGAACTCCTTTTTACCCGCGACGTTGCGGCCGCACCCGGCAACGAGCGCGGCAAGCAACACGAACCAGAGAAATGCCCTCCTCATCAAGAAATCCATCCGAAACGTGACAAACAGACAGGGGCATCTTATAATCACCTGCAGATTTCGCAACAAAAATGACTGACTGGGATATTCAATCGCGCGCGGACGCGTGCACGGCCTGCCAGCACCCGTTCGCGGACAAGGAGGCGTACCACACGCTGCTGAGCATGGACGCGTCGGGCTATGCGCGACGGGACTTGTGCGCGGCGTGCTTTGCCGGCGCCGCGCGGGACGGCGTGATTTCGTATTGGCAGGGCGAATACAAGCTGCCGCCCCCGCCTCCGCCCGAGCCGATTCAGAGGGAGACCGCGGAGACGCTGCTGCGGAGGCTGGTGGAATCGAAAGATCCGTCGCACACATCAGCCCGCTACATCCTGGGTGTCATGCTGGAGCGAAAGCGGATTCTGAAGCACCGCGACACCGTGCGCGAGGATGACGGCTCGGAGCTGCTGGTCTACGAGCACGCGCGCACGGGCGAATCGTTCACCATTCCCGATCCTCATCTCCGGCTGGACCAACTCGCGCATGTGCAGGAAGAGGTCGCGGCGCTGCTGCATCCGGCCGCCGAAAGCGCGAAGGCCGAGCCCGCGAACGAGCCCGGCCCCGGCGTGTAATGCCCGCGAACCGTTAGCTGACCTTGACTTCGATCTGCTTCGGTCTGGCTTCCTCGGTTTTCGGGAGCGTGACGTGCAGGACGCCGTCCTTGAACCGGGCGTCGATCTTGCTCGCATCGACCGCGACCGGCAGTTCGACGACACGCGTGAACGAGCCGTACACGCGTTCGCTGACGAAGTAGTTGGCGTCCTTCTTCTCCGTCTCCTGCTTCTTCTCGCCCTTGATGGTGAGATAGTTCTCCTGCAACGTGACCGAGACATCGTCCTTGGTCAGCCCGGGCAGATCCGCCTTGACGACGACATTGTCTTTCTCGACCGCCACATCGATCGCCGGGCTGAATGCCGCCTCGAGACCGTTCCGAGAACGCAGCGACCGGCCAAACAGCCGATCCATCTCATCGTGAATCTCCGCGAGACCAGCAAACGGATCCCACGTTTCCCGTCTTGGACTCCATCGAATGATTGCCATGATCAGTACCTCCGTTTCTTTTCTTTTTTTATCTGCTCTCGTGACTTTAGCACCGCGTATGCCGGTCTGTTTGCCGTGTTCGAAACCCGCGTTGAATCAAGGTGTTCGGAAAAGTGCGTCGCGTCGTGTTACCTCTGTTTGTGCCACTCTGACCAGGTTGCACTGTGACAGCGCCCGCCTGTCTGCGCCAAGCTGACCCGCGGCCTTGACACTCCTCGCCATTCGCTTTTATTGTGCCCCGGCACGATGGGTGTTTATGTATATTAAGCGTTCCTGCCTCCACGAAGTCCGGTACGGGGTTCTCGCGGTGGGTGTGCTGATGTGGTTGGCGGGCACGAGGTCGTTGGCGATCGACGGGAGCGCAAGCCAGCCGTGGCGCTCCAATGACGTCGTCCGCGGGAACGCGTCACCCGCGCTGATCTTCGACGCGGCGGCGCTTGATCATGATCGCATTCTGAAAGCAGCCAATGCCGCGTTGACGATCGAGTCGATCACCATCACAAAATTTCATGCCGAACACAGCCCCGGCGGGCCCAACGATTTCTACTCGAACGGCGATTATTGGTGGCCTGACCCGACCAAACCCGACGGTCTACCCTATATCCAACGCGATGGGGAATCGAATCCGAACAACTTTTCGCAGCATCGGCTGGCCGTGCGCAACCTTCGGGATGCGGTGGCCGCGCTGGGCGCCGCGTATAAGATCACCGGCGATGATCGTTACCCTCGCAAAGCGGTGGATCTGCTCCGGGTGTTCTTCCTCGATGAGAAGACGCGCATGAATCCGAACCTGCAATATGCGCAGGCGGTTCCTGGCAGGTCGACCGGCCGGGGAACCGGGATTATCGACACGCTGCATCTGGCCGAAGTCCCGCTGGCCATCGAAGCGATGCAGAAATCACCGGCATTTCCGCCGGATGTGCTGACCGGCCTGAGACGCTGGTTCGGCGAAATGGCGACCTGGACGACCACCAGCAAGAACGGACAGGAGGAGTCCGCCGCGAAGAACAACCATGCCGTGGCGTTTTGGCTGCAAATTGCCTGCTTCTCGCGGTTCACGGGCGATGAAGCCAAGCTGGCGGAATGCCGCCGACAATTCAAAGAGGTGTTTGTGCCCGATCAAATGGCGGCGGACGGCAGTTTCCCGCTCGAACTGAAACGCACGAAACCGTACGCCTACTCGATCTTTCAGCTCGATAACATGACGACGCTGTGCCAGGTGCTCTCCACGACGGAAGACGATCTATGGAAGTTCGAACTGCCGGACGGACGCGGCATTCGCAAGGCGGTGGCCTATCTGTACCCGTACCTGGCTGACAAATCGACGTGGCCGCTCAAGCCCGACGTGCAAGCCTGGGAAGGCTGGCCCGTCCGTCAATCTTGTCTGCTCTTCGCCGGTCTCGCTTTTCACGATCAATGGTACCTGGATTTGTGGAAGAAGCTTCCGCCTGATCCGACCAGTCCCGAGGTTCGCCGCAACATCGCGATTACGCAGCCGATCCTGTGGTTGGCCTCTCAGAGTCGAACGGACGGGGCTGCGTCAAATACGCGGAAGTAAACCCGATCAGCTACAGCTCACGCCGCCGCTTTGGCGGAGGTCTCTCGGACCGTCAGATGCGACGGGACCACCACATCCATGAGGGTTTCGTCTTCTGACTCCGCCCGTCTCAAGAGCAACTCCGCAGCGGTGACGCCGATCCGTTCCGGGTCGGCATGCGCTCCGGTGATCTGGGGATGCTCCTCGTCGCAAACGCGTGTGGCATCCACCGCGACCACGCTGATTTGCTCCGGCACACGCCATCCGTTTTGCATCAGGCAATTGATCACCCCGCGCGCAATCAAGCCGTTGGCGCAAATCCAGGCGGTGGGAAAGCTCTTGTGGGTAATCTGGTGAAGCATGATTTCGGCAGCCTGTCTGCCGCCAATCCGGTCGCCAAGTTCCACATTTACGTTGAATCTCTCGGCCAATTTGAGGTCGTGTTGATCCAGCGCCTCGACCAACTCCGAGTGGCGGCGGAGGCCGTATTGGAGCCCCTTGTCGCCGGCGATCCAGGCGAACTGGCGATGTTTCAGCCCCGTGAGATGCTCCACCAGCAACGTCAACGCCTGTTTTTCGTTGGGCATGACCGAATGGCAAACTCCCGGATAACTTACCGAGATGGCCACCAAATTCGGCTGCACCGCCTTGATGGCGTGCAAAAACTTCTCATCGACTTGTCCGAGAACCGCGAGGCCAAAGACCTGGTTCTGACGGAGTTTTTGCTGGACAGTACGGACTCCCAGATCGTCCTCGGATCCAAGGAAAATCGAATGATAACCTCGGGCCAGCAAACCTTCGTGAAGGCCGTGTTGGACGTGGCTGAAGAAATTGCTCTGGGTGTGCAGCCGCAGTCCGCTGCGCAAGATGAACCCTACGCTGGTGGTTAGCCCGCCGTTACCATTAATCTGCATGCCTTTCGGGCGGTAACCGATCTTCAGGGCGTGGTCCCAAATCCGCTGGTAGGATTCCGCGCTGATATTCTCGCGTTTCCCATTGAGAACCATGGAAACCAACGCCTGCGAAACCCCCAGATCATCGGCGATTCGCTGTTGGGAAACGCTCGTGTTTTTCTTCACAGAGGCAGTGTAATCCAGGGATTCCGCGGTGAAAAGCAGAAAGTGCGCAGGGGGTGCGCCGGGGTGTCCAACGGGTTCTTGTTTTTTTGTCTTGCAAATAGGGCGGTTTTAGTAATAAATATTAAGCAGTGCATAAATATCATGCCATTGTCGCCCTGAGTGACCTCGAGATCTCCCAGTTCCTGCCGGGCGCGTTGTGGGAGGAACTGGTGAGCCTCCTGCCGGGCTACCGTCGTATGCGGTTGCCGTTGTCCGGCCCGGAGGAATGGGAGCGCCTGTGGCGGACCACGCCGGCTCAGATCCTCATCTCGGCCTGGCAGACGCCGTCGCTCAATTCCTCCCTGCAACCGGTGGATTTGACCCAGCTTTGCTACGTCTGCCACCTGGCCGGCAGCGTCCGCAGGCTTGTTCCCCGAACGTTGATCGAGCGGGGCCTGATCGTCACGAATTGGGGCGGTTCGATCAGCGGGACCGTCGCCGAATGCACCCTGATGTTGATCCTGATGGCCCTGCGGCGCGCCTCCTACTGGAGTGTGGCCATGCATCGCGATGGGGCATGGAAGGATGGAAAGCTCGTCACCGAGAGTTTGCTCGGGCGGCGCGTGGGAATTCACGGTTTCGGCTCCATCAGTCAGCATCTCGTGCCCATGCTGCGACCGTTCACGACGCAGATCCAGGCGTACTCGCCGAGGGTGCCCGCGTCCGTGTTCTCCCAATTTGGAGTCAAACCGGTGGCATCGCTTGAAGACCTGTTTGTCGGGTCGGACATCGTCGTCGAGCTGGCCGCGGCGACCCCGGAGAATTGTCGCATTGTGAAAGAACGTCACTTGCGGCTCATTCCCGAAGGTGGCGTGTTTGTCAACGTGGGGCGCGGCTCTGTCGTGGACGAAGCAGGGCTGTTGCGCGTGGCCCGCGAAGGACGTCTCCAAATCGCTCTCGATGTGTTCGAACGCGAGCCGTTGCCGGCCGATTCGCCGTTTCGGGGACTACCGAATGTGACCCTCTTGCCACATCTCGGAGGCCCCACTGTCGACCGTCGCCGCGATGCCGGCGCTCTCGCTCTTAGAAACATCCGCGCCTTTCTGCGTGGGGAACCACTGGATGCCCTCGTAACCCTGGAGGTTTATGACCGCTCCAGCTAAATCGTCGACCCTCTCCTGGGGCGTGTCGACCCTCGGCTGCGCGGAGATGTCGCTTCCACAAGTCGGCAAGCTCCTCGACAAGTTCGGTCTGCGAGAACTGGAAATCCGCGCGCTGGAGGGGCGGCTGGACCTGCCCCGATGGGCCATCGACGCGGGCTGGCCTCCGCTGCGGGTCGCCGCGCTATTGGCCGAACACCAGATTCATTTCCGCGTGGCGGGCTCTTCCTTCAAACTGGTCGGCAATGACGAAAAGTCGCGCGATGAAATGGTCGCGTTCTCCAAATGGGCCGATTCTTGTGGCGCGACCTTCGTCCGCGCGTTTGGCGGCGGCACTTGGGGTACGCCGTTGACCGATACGGATTACACTCAAGCCGCTCACACCGTCGCCTGGTGGTATCGCGAAAAGAAGCGCCACGGATGGCGGACGGAACTGTTGCTGGAGACCCATGACGCCTTCTCCGCTTCCGACCCCTGCCACAAGCTGATGGGGCGATTGACCGAGCCGATCGGCATTATCTGGGACTCCCATCACACGTGGCGGCTGGGCGGCGAATCCCCGCGCGAATCGTGGGCGCGACTCGGCAAATGGGTTCGGCACGTTCACGTGAAGGACAGCATCAGCCAACCCTCGGCACGGCATCCGTTCACCTATGTGCTGCCGGGTGACGGTGAGACGCCGTTGGGAGAGGTCGTCCAGATCCTGGGCGAGCATCATTTCGCGGGCGCGATCTCGCTGGAATGGGAGCGTCTCTGGCATCCGTATCTGCCGCCGTTGACGGAGGCCCTGATTCGATTGCAGGCCCAGCCGTGGTTCGTGACTTCCGTCCAAGCCGTCGATGAAATCCAATCTCCCGCCATCGCTCGTTGATTCGTCGTTGGCCGCCACCCAGGCCCTCGGCAGTACGGGCCGGAGTGGTGATTACGATTGGTGGCGTTCCGCGGCCGAGAATCTTCTGGTCCCACTGGCGGGATTGATGCAGCCCGGCAAGGCCGACCTTCCCCTGCGCGGACAGGCGAGCAATCATGGGGCGCAGGCCGACCGCCTCGAATCGTTTGCCCGCCCCTGCCTGTTGGCCGCCCATTGGTTTGCGAGCGAACCGGCGGCATCCGAAAAGCTCTCCCGCGACGCGGTGGCGGAGTGGTTCCGTCGCGGCCTGGTGATCGGCACCGATCCTGCCAGCAAGGAATACTGGGGACCGACGGCCAATCATCACCAGCACACGGTCGAGATGACGGCACTAACACTGGCCCTCCAGATGGCACGCTCATCTTTGTGGGAACCGTTGTCCAAGGCCGAGCGCGAACAGGTGGCGCGATGGTTCGCGAGCGTTCGCGGCGCCGGACTGCACCGCAACAATCACCTGTTCTTCGGCGTGATGCCGCTCGCGTTTCTGGCCCAGGAAGGTTTTGACCGTCGTGGCGACGAGCCGGTGATGCGCCATCTGCTCGATGTCCTCGAAAGCATGGCCGTCGGCGGCGGGTGGTTTATCGACGGGATGAACGAGACGGTGGACTATTATCAGGCGTACGGCTTTCACTATTATGGCCTGTGGTGGGCCAGGCTCTACGGTCACACCGACCCTGAACGCGCGCGACGTTGGAAGGACTGGGCCCGGCAGTTTCTCAAGGATTACATCCACTTCTTTGCCGCCAGTGGCGAGAATCCTCCGTTTGGCCGATCACAGTGTTACCGGTTTGCCGCGTCGGCGCCCTTCGGCCTGGCAGAATTTGCCGGGGTCTCCGCGATCCCGCCGGGACAGGCACGCCGCGTTTGCACGCGCAATCTGAGCTTCTTTTTGCGGCACAACATTTCTCAGGAGCAGGGCGCCCTGTCGATCGGGTGGACGGACGAATTCCCCGCGATCAGCGAGGCATACAGTTGTGCGGGTTCCGTCTATTGGGCTGCCAAAGGATTCGCCCCGCTCCTGCTCTCGCCAAAACACCGGTTCTGGCAGGCGCGGGAGGAGCGGCTGCCATCGGAAAGACACGATTTCCAGGTCACCGTGCCGCAGGCCGGATTGGTGGTTCGCAGTCACGACGGCGAAGTCGAGGTGTTGAACAGTGCCAACGGAATTTGCGTGGGCAACATCCCGTTCGGCACATGGAAATGGGGCAAGCTCAGCTTCCGCTCCGGCGTCGGCGGCGAGGTGGCGCCTTCGGCCACGCGGTACCCGCTCGATGCATCCCTGACGGCGGAATTCGCGAATGGCACTGTCTATGGCCGCCATCAATGCCAGCCCGTCGAGATCACGGCGGATCATTGCGCTTCCATGTATGCTTTGGGCGACCGATACAGCCAGAACCAGGCGAGCATCGAAACGCACATTTGGTGGAACGCGGGTTGGCAGCTTCATTGGCATCGCATCATCGCCTATCAGACGGCCGTGTTTCGGATGGGGACGTACAGCCTGCCGCTGAAGGATGCCTCCGCACAGGACATGGAAGTCTCTGCGGATTTCGCTCATGCGGAGAGCGCCGAGTGCGGCATCGCCATCCAACCGTTGCTCGGGTTCCAGCAAATCAAGGCTTACGAATCTGATCCGCAGCACCGCGCACACATTCTCAGTTGGCACTCCCTTCTTCTGGCGGCGGAAACGGACAGGATCCTTGGCGAACAGAACCTGATCGCCTTGGTCTGGGTCGGTCGGATCGAACAGGAGCGCGGCGCCTGGAAGGTCAAGTCCAGTTCGGAGGGCAAGTTGACGCTGCGGCATCCGTCGCTCGGGGACTGGCAGTTGGCGCAGCCCGATTTGCCCAAATTGCCCACCAACGGCCATCGCGCACTGTAGATTGGCTCCGCTCGGTTGCGGCGGGAGCGCGCGTCGCTTATCGCGTCAATCGAACAATCGCGGCTGACGCCGGCGTCAAGCTTACGGAAAAGCGCCCGTTGTCAGATTTCCCGGACAACCGCGTCCATGCGCCCGACCAGTTCCCGTCATCCTTGATGGCCGCGCCACCCAACGTGGTACCGGCGGTTGCCGTGATGTCGCCATTCGCACCCGCCAGGAACATCGCGTCCGCGTGCGTGTAGGAACCACCGTTGGTGAGCGTGATCGTCGCATCGCACGCGCGGGCGGTGTCTTTGTTGACGAGCGTGACATAGAGGGTGCCGTTGCTCGATAGCACGCCATACGCCGTCAGGTTGACCTGGTCGGGATTGGAATTGATGTGCACGGAAAGGAGCTGACCATGCGAGCCGAGATCGAACGCTTTGATCGCATACGCCAGCGGCCGCGCCCGGAAACCTCCCGTGGAATTCCAAAACACGACATATTGCGCGGGCGAAGGCGGGCGAGTCAGGCCGGGAGCGTAGCCCGCCGTGTGGAAATTGATCCCGGCGGCGCCGTGCGTCGCCCACCAATACATGTAATCGAGACCCCACAGCGCCGACGCGTAGGCATCGCTGGCGCCGGCCGCGCCGCCGTTGGAGTAGCTGTTGACTTCCTCCAGACGATATCGCAGCCCCGCCGCCTGAGCCGATGGCGCAAAGGTGTCGTACAGCTTTTGGTATACGCCCGTGAGATTCGTGGAGAGCAATTTGGCGCAGGCCACGGACGCATTCGTCGCCGCGCGGCCACTGGCGGCCGGGTATTCGTGCTGTGTGACCATGAGGACGCGTTTGTCGCGGGTGAAATCTTTCGCAAAATCGTTGGCCCACTGGACGTCCTTGTGCATCGTGCCGGGGCCGCAAAATATCGCGTCGGGCGCGTTGGAGACAGCGGTGATCGTGGCCATGTACTCTTTGACCATCTGATCGTAGGCCGCGGAGTCGCCCACCAGCTTGTCCGGCTCGTTACCGAGCGCGAAACACGTCAGCTCGGGCCGATACCTGTCCATGATGTATTTGGCCGTCTGCGCGGCGGCGACCATGTTGCTGTCGCTCAGGCGGAGGGTGTAAATGACTTTCACGCCCGCGGCCCGGGCAAACCCAAACAGGCTGTCGATGTCGTCCTTGTCCGGAACTTTCACGGTGGATCGTTCGGCCGTGTTGCCGCCGACCCGCAGACTCCGGACACCTAGTGTCTGAAAGATCTGTACCAGGGGCTTGTTCGCCACGCTGAAGTAATGCTCTCCATTTGCGGCTGCGTCCACCACGGACATCTCGTAGCTCAGGCCGATGAAATCGGGTGAATTCGTCGCGCCGGGGGATTTCAGGTCGAATGAAACGTCGACCGACGGCACGGCCAGAATGACAGCCGGACACAGGCACAGAGCCAGCATGGCCGGGAGAATCGTCCGGGAAACGAAGCGTCGTCGATTCATATCACTGGCCGCCTTTCACAAATACAACGTACATGTTGGCTGATTTCGCATCGGGACTCGCGGTGTTCGAGCCCAACGTCAGACTCTCGTCGCTCTTCGCCGGATGTGCGAAGACATCCATTGGCTGGCCGTTGATTGTAAAATGTAACTCCGTCGGCTGGGATTGATTCATCAGCCACGCCGGTGGAGTCAATCGATGGTCGTGCGCGACGTAAACGACCGCGCCCGCCTTCACCGCGATTTGCATGACGTCGGCCGCGCTATACGACCAGTCCGCGTTCGCCGCTTGCACCCAGTCGGCGCCGGCGAGTTGTTCCGGCAGGCCGGTGAACGCATAATCGCGGTCGCAATACACATTCTTCCCATTGGCGCAGTTCGCTTCGATGTGAACCAATTCCGTCGAGCCCGTGTAAGCGAACCCGGCCGTGAAATGTCCGGCGGCGCGCGCGCCGGCGGAAGCCGCTGTCACCATCATCGGTGGACTGCCCTCGGGCAGCCGGGTCCAGTCCGGATGAGCTGCCGGTAGCGCAACCTCCGGCATCCCGGGTATGACGCTTGTCCAACCGTCCGCGACCGCAAACGGATGCGACGCAATCGTCACACGTCCGGTCTTCAATTCCGCACTGCGAGCGGTAATCGTGATTTCTCCGGGCTGAAGCGTCGAGCGCACGGCGACACGATTGATGCCGCACTCCAGGTCGAGATGGTTCGAGTTGATGGTGTTGGTCTTCCCGCTGTTGTATCCACCGCGCCAGATCGCCGGGCCGTCGCAGGTGAAATCCACGCGCCCCTGAAACGTCGGACAGCGATCGCCGTTCGCGTCGACGGCTTCGACATCAATCAGCGCAATGTCGGAACCGTCCGCCCGCAAACCGCCGGGTCCAACAATGGATGTCAGCCGCAACGCCACGGGCGGACCGGCCGCGCGGATGACATTCGTCGCCACCGGCAAGCCATCATTGTAACCCACCGCCTCGATTTCGCCCGGCTCCCAGGCTACATCGGGGAAATGGAACAGATACCGGTCGGATGAGGTCCCGTGTCCGAGCGATTTGCCGTTCACGCGCAATTCCACGTCCTGGCAATTGGAAGCCACATACACGGTTTTCTTCGTGCCTGCAGGATACGTCCAATGGCCGATGATGTGGATTTGCGGGTCGCTGCGGAAGATGGTCTGGCAGACGTAGTAGGCTTCCTTCGGCAGACGCACGCCGTCCACCTCGCCGCTGGCGCGATCCACCTCGGCGGTGTTCCGGCACCCACTGGTGGTATCGGAGAACAGCCAGTTCCCGCCGCCGCAATGGGACGGCGCGCCGATCTTGCGAACGTACTGTCCGACTTCGTTCACAGCAAATTGCTCGGAGGTCAGATCGTAGGTCTGACCCTTGGCTTCCGGATAGCCGAATTCCGGCGGCGAGAAATCATCCCACACGCGGCGCGGCGATTCTTCGCGGTCATATTCGCCCTCGACCACCGGCAATCGTGAAACTTCGTGGCTGCCCTCGGTGCCGATGCTGATATCCATGAACTCGCCGGTGGTCTCGTCGGCGCGGCGATGCGCGTAGGCGCGGCCGCCATGCGGATCGTATCGATCCTTGATCCCGCGCAGTTCCTCCGCGTGCGCGCGGCTCACCTTCTGGTTCCCGCCCTCCCAGATCAGGATGGACGGGTCGTTGCGGAAATACACGATGACATCGCGAAATGCATCGGTGCGAACCTTCCACGCCGCGCCGACGGTGTCGGCTTCGCCGTCTACGCCCGGCTGGTCGGTAATCAATCCGAGCTCGTCGCCGGCCCGGATCATGCCGACCCCACCGGCGCAGTGACCCCAGCGGATGAAGTTCGCCCCCGCGTCCTTCATGAGTTGAAGCGTGTAGAAGTGCAGCCAATCCGGCTGTGCCGTGCCCAGGCCGGGCCATTCGTCCGTCGGGCGCTGACCCCAGCCGTGGAGTTTCAGATGGTGGCCATTGATCCAGAAGCCGGTCTTCACATCCCAATGCACCGCGCGAATGCCCAGCGGTATTTCGCACGAGTCAGCCGTCTCGTTGCCCACGCGCAAGGAGCAGACGACGTGGTAGAGATACGGATAATCCGGCTCCCAGAGTTGCGGATTCGGGATGGTGAAGGACAATGTCGTGGTGTGGTGCGCGCCGGCCGCAAGCGTCCCCGTCTCACTCCGTGTCAACACAGGCCTTCCGTCGCGCCCGCGGATTTCTGCCTGCACGGTGACTGGTTCGTCCATGTGGCGTCCGTTCTCCAGGGGAACCTCGATGGAGACGTCCGCCGACTCGGGCGAGAGTTTCGTGGCGTAAGCGTACGGCCCGACCGTTTGAAGATAGTCATAAAGTGGCAGTGTGACGTGCAGCGGGTCGGTGACGTACAGGCGCACGTTGCGGTACATGCCCCCCATGGCGGGATGCCATTGGGGATTGTTCCACGGGATCCGGTTGGCTTGTAACTCCTTCGCGTCTTGGGGAAGGGTGGCATTCACTACCCGCTCATAATCTGCCAGTGTTTTGGGGGCGACGGAATTCGTGGCGGATGCGCTGCCACGCCTGGCGGTGTCCGCGCCAGCAATGTCGCTGACCATAAAGCGGTTGTCGCACATGACGGCGAGCACGTTCGGCCTGCCGAATTCGCAATAGGGCGTCAGGTCAAAGCCGAAGGGCACAAAGCCGTTTTTGCACGCGCCAAGGTCGTGACCGTTGAAATAGACTTCGGCCACCTGGCGAACCGCTTCAAACTCGATGTACACGCGCTTGCCACGGAATGATTCCGGCAGCGCGAACGTCTTGCGATACCAAGTGCGGCCGGACCACTGATTGATCTCGCCGCGCATGCCTCCGAGGGAATAATCATCAAATGTATCGACGTCGTTGTACGTATGGGGCGCGGAAACGACTGTCCACGCCTGGTCGTCAAAATCCACCGCGTGCGCCTGAGGCACATCCGCTCGGATAAATTTCCAATCGGGATCAAAATTGAGAGTGACGCGCTCGGCCGTCGCGATCCGGGGACCTTGAAGTGCGAGCATCCAGGTGGCCAATAGAATCCAGCCGCCAACGCGCCGGGATGAGCCGACGGCACACGAGACAGTTGCTTTCCTACATCTTCTGGTAACGCAACTTATGAATATCATGCCCATCGTGGGCCAGGGCCTCCGCATTGAAGGCGGCTTTTGCATTGTTCCGACCGGACAATCCGTGGTTCCCATGGTTTGGTTCCGCAGTTAATTATTATCAAGAAAGTGATTGACAGTAAAGAGTAAATCCGATTTAATGCGTTTTGGTGAGACGTACAATAGCAGCTTCGATGCGAGAAAGGACAAGAGGGAGAGAGTTTATGAAAACGTGCCTGACTATCGCAGTGAGTCTGGCGTTCGCAGTTGCCGCCGCTTCCGGTCAAGACCTGCCAACATATCAAGGGGTGATTTCGGGACAAAGCCCGTATTACTACAATCATTTGGATAACTCGTATGTGCCAGCGGTTGGCACAGGGACACTTGTGCCCAGCGCCGGCGATGTCTTTTTCACGAGTGATTATTTTGGCAACGCCAACGATGCCCTCTCGTTTACGGACACCACCGCGCGGGCTACGGATCCTACCGGAACGCACGAGATTTACAATAGCGGCCTCGCCAACGCGAGCTCCATCGGTTCGATGTCCTTTATGTTCTACGTGCCCACCAATGCCCTGAGCAATACGTCGGCACGGTACATCTTTGACAACGGGGACGTTTCTCCCAATGATTTTTATCTGAAGATGTCCAATAGCGTCCTGCTTCTGGCGTGCGGAAACCTCTCGACCATCACCAATTCGACCACGTTGATTCCCGGGGACTGGTACTATTGGGCGGCGACCTGGAATTTCTCGGGAGCGAACAGCAGCGCGTACGGGATCAATTGGTACTTGGGCGCGGCGGGATCAAACGTCACGTCGCTCACCTCAGGCTTCAAACAGAGGGGCGGCTCCGGAAACATCAGCTCGACCGCCATCCTGGGCAACGGAGGCACGTTCGAGGTCAGCGGCCAACCGGCTGGTAGTGGTGGATTTCAGATTGCCGGAGTGCCCGGGGTGGTGGATGAAGTGGCCACGTGGAGCAATCAGCTGACGGTGGCCCAGATTGACAGCCAGTATGAGGCCCTGATGATTCCCGAGCCGGCCACGGCGGCGATGGTCGCCATTGGCGGGTTGTTGTTCGTGTTTGGACGCGGGATGTTTCGACGCCGAATCTCTCGCTAATCGTCGCGTTCGTTGGCCCCACGGGCGCGCGAAGCATTTGCTTCGGCGCCCGGCGGAGTTGTGGTGCCGAGATGTTGATCTGGTTCGTTTTGGTCGAAGAGGGGGTCGGATTTGTCCTGATTGTGAAGGACGTTGCGGTGGCGCGACCGGGGTCTATGTAACCGGGGTGGCTTGGCACGGAGCTTGTTGCAGGATGGTGACGGATCGAGACATGGACGATGGGTAGCAGATCGCATGTAATACGGACCAAGGACGAGATCGGGTCGGGCAACGGCGCGAATGACCGAAAAACACTTGCAGCGAAGGCACATTTGGGTTACTAATAATAATTATCAGTCAACGGGAAGGCAATGGGTAGAACGATGAGAATACTCTCCGGGGTCAAGACGCTTCAGTCGAGTTCGCTCACCACGATCTTTCGTAAATCAACCGCGCCCGTCCTTGCGGCTGTCATGGTCATCGGGTTCTTCGCCAGTGCGTGTCGGACGTGGGCGGTCTCGATGACGTGGACCAACGGTAACGACGTTTGGACCAGCCCGACCGCGTGGACAACAAATCAGGCCACCGGCTTCGACGTGGCCGGGCAAACCAATGTGACGTGCTCCCCGAACCCTGTTACCAACGTCACGGCCACTTGCGTCGGCGGCGCGGGCGCGTTTCCTGGAACGGGTGACGAAGCGGATTTCACGAACGGCCTGCTAGCGGTCACGCTGAATATCTCAACGAACGTCGGCATCCTTTCGGTCTCAAACGCAGCGGTCACGTTCAACCCGGGCGTATCGACCCTGTTGAACGTTACGGGCACGGTTCATATTGGTCAGGCATGCTTTCCGGGACCGGTCACATCGACGGTATACTGGGCGGGGGGAACGCTCGCGGTGACGAACGGCGGAGGGGCGAACTTCTCCATTGGGACCGACAGCAATTCCGTGGGCCAGCTGTATGTCACCAACGGGACGGTGATCTTCGATCAGAACATTCCCTCGAGTTCGACCCACCTCGGGCTTACGGTGGGTGGAGTTGTTTCGGCGGGCAAGCTGGTCGTCAGTGGTCCGGGGGTCGTCACGAATAGTTTGACGCCCAACAACAGTTCGATATCCATACGTGGCAGCGCGACCATGACCAGCCAACTGATCATCACCAATGGCGGCAAGTTGTTCGTGAACGGCGCGGTGGGAACGAAATCGAACGCGTTTGTGCTCGTGTCCGATCCGGGAAGCCTTTTGTCCAACTCCGTCAATGTCGGCACCAGCGTCATCACGATCGGCGAAGGCAACTTTGGAGCTCCCGGCAGCAAGTTGGTCGTGAGCAATGGGGCGACGCTGTGGTCGGAGGGTACTATTTCGTTCGGTCGAGGCAGTTCCGGCAACACCGGGTATGTCTGCGGGGCGGGCTCCAAACTGGTCTCGGATGCCACCGGCGGGTTTGTCATTGGCATTACCGGGGGCTCCAACAACGTGCTGGTCGTCTATAACGGTGGCTACGTCCAATCCGGCGGCATTTTCTATGTTCCCGATGGTAATCCCTGCCCCAACAATTCACTCCAGATGGGCGGCACGGGTGCCATGAGCACGGGTTTGCTGGTCCAGGTTCGACAGAATACCGGTTCGACACTGGGTTCAATCATCGTCACGAACGCGATCCTGACGTGCAGTCTGATGGAGCTCCAGGGCGGCCCGAGCAACAGTTTGTCCGTCTTGGCCAACGGAACGCTGATCTTGAGCAATCAATACGCCGTTACCGCCACGACCACGAACGTCCTGGTATCCGAAAGCATCAACGGTCCAAACACTATTAACCTCAATGGCGGCACCATCAATGCCGTCAGCGGCAGCAATGCCATGCAGGTTGTTCTGGGCTCCAGCGGAGAGACCGGGCCCAACATCATGATCGTTACCAACGGCGGTCGACTGCTCACGGAACAGGCTGAGATCGGCGCCAATAGTTCGTCCCAGACCGGCATCGTGACCGGAGTCGGCACCGTGTGGTCAAATTACACCGCCGGTGTCAGCTATGCCGGCTCCAACGAGATTGATGTCGGTGTCGGCAGCACCGCGCCCGGCTCGTACAATTATCTGGCAATTCAGAATGGCGCGGTTCTCGTCAATAACGGCGATTTGCTCGTCGGCGACAGCGCGGGCTCCACGCTCAATTCGCTGGTTCTCGGCGGTCCCGGAGCTGTGGCGACGATCGTCAACGTGGGAAGCATCACGATTGGCGGGAACAGTGCATCGACCGGCAACACCCTGACGATTTCGAATGCCAGCATCTCCACCGGTTTTGTCAGGGTCCAGGCGACGAACACAGTGGTGTTCAGTGCCGGTACGTTGAGTGCCCAGGGACTGAATATTAGTCCCGGCGCCAACGGCAGCAACGAGTTCGTCGTCGGCGACGGGACGGACGCTGCTTATTACGACATGGCCCCCGGCGGCACCGGCTACCACCAGTTCGGCTCGCCCGGCCTCGTGGTGACCAACGGCGCTTCCCTGCGCGGCAGCGGCACTCTGAACGGCACCACAACCATCCTGGGCACCTTGGTGCCAGGTTTTGCGAATGCAGTCGGCTCGATGTTCTTCAGCAACAGCCTTTCGTTCGGAAATGCTGCCGTGTTGAATTACGACTTGGGGACCATGAGCGACTCGGTATCGGTTGGCGGCAACCTGAGCCTGAACGGGACGCTGAACATCAACAACGCCGGCGGTTTCGGGCCAGGCACCTATACGCTGTTCACGTACGCGGGCAGCCTGACCTACAGCGGTCTGACCATCGGCTCCGCTCCGATCGGGCCGACCTACGCCGTCAGCACCAGCACCGTGGGGCAGGTGAATTTGATCGTCACAGGGTCGGATCCGTTCACCACCTGGCAGAATCATTATTTCACGCCCGCGGAACTGGCCAATCTGAGCTTCAGCGGACCGAGCGCCGATCCGCTCGGCAAGGGTATGAGCAACACCAACCAATTCCTGGCGGGCTTCAACCCGACCAATTCGGCCGCCTACTTGCACGTCATCAGCGTCGCGAAGACGAACTCGATCGACATGAATGTGATCTACCTTGGTGCCAACGGCGACAGCAGCTATTCGGGTGGGCCGAGCATCCGTACCAACGTGCTGGAATTCACCACCGGCACGGCCAACGGAAGCTATAGTAACAACTTCACGCAGGTCCCCGGCCAGACCAACATCCTGAGCGCCGCCAACGGCCTCGGAACGGTCACGAACATGGTGGACAGCGGCGGCGCAACCAACAAGCCGTCACGGTATTACCGCGTGCGTGTGTTGCTGCCGTAACGCGATCGTGGTAAATTAGGGATGTAGCGGCCAAGATTGCCATTGTGTATTCGCTCCGGCACAACAGCTCACTCGCTCGATGGATCCTCTCGATGATGCTTTGTGGGGTCAGCGCAACCGCTTGGGCGCTGAACCCCAATCTCCCGCCGGGAAGCAACTTCGTGGTGAGTAATTGGAAGCTTCAATTACCCACCTCCAACAGCGTGCTGACGTGCTCCGCCGGAAGCGTCGACGAAGAATCGCCGTCTCAAGTGGCGGCAGGTTTTACCAACAGGTATTTTTACACCGGATCGGACGGGGCGATGACATTCTGGGCGCCGATCAACGGCGCGACCACGGGCGGCTCGAGCTATCCGCGCTCCGAATTGCGTGAAGAGATCAGTCCCGGCAACGATGGCGTTGACTGGACGCCGTACGGAGCGCACATTCTCAACGCGCAATGCAAAGTGCTGCAGGTGCCCACCAGCACGTTGAAAGTGATCATCGGTCAGGTCCATGGGTACAGTGGTGCGGCCCTGCCGACAGTCAAGGTCGAGTATAGCAACGGCAAGGTATATGCAACGGTCAAGACCAATTCCACCGATGATGGCAGCGACTATGATTTTCCCACGGTGACCGTCGGGCTGAGTAACACCATCAATTACACCGTTCAAATCGTGAACGGGCTCGTCTCAGTCGCAATCAACAACAAAACGAATTCGTACAACATTTTCCAGAGCGACCCGAGCTATACAAATGAGACGGGGTACTTCAAAGCCGGGGACTATTGCCAGGCCGACTCCTGCTCGAATCCGGGCACCAATGATGGCGCACGGGTGGCGTTTTATATGTTGAGCCGGTATCACGCCCCCAGCCTTACCAACCAGCCCGCCAGCCAGACCGCTTCGGTGGGCAGCAACGTCACGTTTACCGTGGGCGCCCTGGGCAATCCGCCATTCACATACGTCTGGCAATTCAACAGCAACCCGCTCAATGGCGCCACCAACGCCACGCTCAGCATCCCCAACGCCCAGTTGACCAACGCCGGGATGTACTCGGTCATCGTCAGTGACATCACCGGCAGTGTCACCAGCACCAATGCCACGCTGACAGTTCTCGCGACGCCTCCTGTGGCGAGCTTCACGGCCAACCCGACGAATGGCGTGGTGCCGTTGGGGGTGACGTTCACAGACACCTCCTCCGGAAGCCCGACAAGTTGGTCCTGGGCGTTTGGGGATACCGGCACATCGACGTCACAGAACCCGGGCCATACCTACGCGACGCCGGGGACGTACACCGTGATGTTGATCGCGAGCAATACCGGCGGATCCAGCACCAACACAAGAGTCAACCTGATCACCGCACTTGCTCCGCCGCCCGTGGCCAGCTTCACGCTGACTCCAACCAGCGGCGCGGCGCCGCTGGGGGTGAGCTTCACGGACTCGTCCTCTGGCTCGATCACGGGCTGGGCTTGGGTGTTTGGTGACGGCAATACATCCACGACTCAAAACCCGACGGATGTATACGTGAATCCGGGCGTCTATACCGTCCAGGAAATCGTGAGCGGTCCGGGCGGAAGCAGCACGGATACGGTGGTGAATCTGGTCAACGCCTACGACCCGTTCGCGTGGTGGCAATTGAGCTACTTCGGCCTCACAAATGGCACGGTTGCCATGTCGCCCTCCGGAGATTACACCGGGACGGGCATGAGCAATACCAACAAGTTCCTCGCGGGCTTTAACCCCACCAATCCCGCCGCCTATTTGCACATTATCAGTATCGCGATCACGAACGCCATCGATGTCAACGTGACCTACCTCGGAGCCAACGGAGACAACACGTGGTCGCCGGGCGTCGTCTCGCGCACGAACGTGCTCGAGTTTACGGCCGGGACACCCAGCGGTGATTACTCGAACAATTTCGTCAGCGCCAATGTGACCAACATCTTGAGCAGCGGGACAGGAACCGGCCTCGTGACCAGTATGGTCGATCCGGGCGGAGCAACCAATATGCCGTCCCGCTATTACCGGGTCCGCGTCCTGGTACCGTGAACAAGTGCTTGAGAGCGCAGCCGAGAGGACTGAACGGCAGGAAAACAGTAACACCAATGCCGCGGTTCACGACTCGGTGAACGATCCCCGGCTGCGCTCCCCTCGTTTTGCTGCAGATTCGATCCCGCTACCATGGTACCGCATCGATGGCGTCGAGGGTCCCGGTATCGAGGAAACCAAGGGGCCGGGGGTTACTAGATGGCGAGGCCAGGCGCGACAGGTGGCTCGTACTGGTTCTTCGGAATTGACCCGACGGCTCGTACTAGAACGCACCGACGCCGCCAGTGGCTGTCTTGCAGGAGCTCAACTTCTCTCCGTCCCAGAGGCACTCGGAAATCAGTTGCGCTTTGATGTAGGTCGCCATGCGGACGCTGCCATCGTAGTAGAGGATGTTCATCCCGCCGGTGTGGCGAAAGTCCAGGTTCTTGCAGCAACTCGGGCCCCCACAGCTCAAGTCTTTTGACGCGTTGTACGACCCGGACGACCAGGAACAGTTGGACAGGCAATCAGCGCCCGTGCCGATCTTGGTCTGGTCCTGCATCCCCTCGACAATCAGCGGCGTTTCCGAGGGATTGGTTTCGATTTCGATATCCTTGCGCGGTTGGCTGACCGTCAAGCCGGTGCCTGCAAGTGCATGCCCCAGCATGGCACCCGTACATGCGTACGTAAAGCCGAGGTTTTGGTTGAGGAAGCCCAGATACTGGGCGCTGGGACAGATAAAGGTCCGGTTGGCCATCGATGAGGTAAGGCCGCCCCGGCGCGGCATGTACGGACCCAAGAGTTTTGGCCAAGGACCCACTCCCGTGCTTCCGTAGGATGCCGGTGGCATTTGCTGGGCGTTGTCGTCGGAATAGAGACGGATGGCCACCATGATTTGGTGCAAATTGGAGACGCAGACGGCCGTACGCCCCTTTTCCCGCGCCTTGTTGAGGGCTGGCAGCAGCATGGCGGCCAGAATCCCAATAATGGCAATTACCACCAGCAGCTCAATCAGCGTAAAGGCGCTGGCACGGCGGCTGGTGCAATGGGCTGGCGGACGGGGATGGCATTGACTCGCTGTGTTGTCGCTTTCTGAACCTGTCACGGTATTGCCCTTTATCGAAGCTGCGATCTCTTGTGTGCGGCCATTTAAACGGATTTTAGTCTTGCAGTCAACAACTTTTTTGATAATTATTAATCCCGTGAACCACAGCCTGCTACCGGCCCTCCCGCTGGCTCCAAACCCCGTGTGGAGGAGCTACTTGGGAGGACGCCAACTGCGGGCCTTTCGTGGCCAGCAGGGCACCGCGGACGACCATTTCCCCGAGGACTGGCTGGCCTCAACCGTGATCGCCCGCAATGGCCCCTATTCCAACGGTGAGGATGAGGGAATCAGTTGGCTCCCGTGGAATGGTCGGAGAGTGACCGTCGGGCAGCTTCTGCAGTCGGAACCGGAGAAGATGTGGGGTGGTCAATCACGCCTTGGAACAAGCGCCCCGACCTTGGGCGTTCTCATTAAATTACTGGACTCGTGCACACGTTTGCAGGTGCAGGCCCACCCCGACAGGCGATTTGTCCGCCGATATTTATCAGGCAATTCCGGGAAGACCGAGTGTTGGTACATTCTGTCCGCCCGGGGCGCGGCACAGGTCTATCTGGGCTTCCAACGGCCCCCTGATCGGACGGAGTGGAAGCGATTGCTGCACGAACAGGACGTGGACGCCATGCTGGCATGCTTCGACCCGATTCCAGTCCAGCCGGGGGATTGCCTGGTGGTGCCCGCGGGTGTGCCGCACGCGATTGGAGCCGGGATCTTCATGATTGAATTGCAGGAGCCGAGCGATTGGGTGGTCCGCTGCGAAGCGCGGAACGGAGACCTCGTATTGCCGGACGCGCAGCGATACATGGGGTTGGGGTTGGATGCATGCCTGGAGGTCTTCGATTACACGGCCTACCCGCCCAAAGCGGTTCGCGAGCATTTCCAACAACAGCCGCGCATGACGACGCAGACAGCCGCCTTCACAGAGGAAGAGATCATCAGTCCCTTGTTTGGAGAATTCTTCCGATTGCGACGGGCACGCGGAAGTGGTTCGGCTCGTTGGCGGGGGGATGAGATCATGGTGATGATCGTCAGCAAGGGTGATGGGGCGCTCGTCTCGGAAGCGGGCGAACAGACTGTCCGGTGCGGGCAGACCTGGCTGCTGCCGGGATGCGTGCCCGAATGGCGATGGGAAGCGCGAACCGGCGACTGGGAAGTGCTCCTGGCCCAGCCGCCGGCCCCGGGCGTCAGCCCGAGTTCATAATGGGGGGGCGAATTGATCGACATGCGGGCAGGAACCGGGACACGGCGGATGCGAGCTTGACGAGACGCCAGCGGAACACCGTATAAAGGTGGCAGGCCTTCGATGCTCTCGAACTACGATTATCTGGTCATTGGATTCTACTTTGCCTTCATGGCGGTGATCGGCTGGGTGTGCCGCAAGTTCATCGGCAATACGAGCGACTATTTCCGCGGCGGCGGCAAGATGTTGTGGTGGATGGCGGGTTGCTCAGCGTTTGTCGCCCAGTTCAGCGCGTGGACGTTCACGGGCGCGGCCGGAAAAGCCTACCAGGACGGGCCGGTCATCATGGTGATCTATCTCGGCAACGCTCTCGGCTTTTTCTGCAACTACCTCTTCTTCGCTCCGCGCTTCCGGCAGATGCGAGTCATCACATCCATCCAGGCCGTCCGCGCGCGGTTCGGCAATGGCAGCGAGCAGTTCTTTACCTGGGTGCAACTGCCCGTTGGCGTGCTCTACGCCGGCATCTGGCTCAGCGGTCTGGCCGTGTTCATTTCAGCAGCGTTCAACATGGACCTGGTCATGACGATCATCGTCACGGGCTCCGTGGTGGTCCTGATGTCGGTCATCGGCGGTTCGTGGGCGGTGGCTGCCGGGGATTTCATCCAAACGCTCGTGCTGATGCCCATCACCCTGGTGACGGCGTTCCTGGCGGTGGCCCAGGTCGGCGGGTGGAACCGCCTTCTGGAGAAGATGCCGCGGCATTACATCCATTGGACGGACGCCGAGCGCCCGGAGATTCTCTATCTCTGGATCATCGCCATCATCATCAAGCAGTTCATTTCCACCAATAACATGCTCGAGGCCTCCCGCTACCTCAATGCCAAGGACAGCCGCCAGGCCCGCAATGCCGCCCTGCTCGCATCGATGCTCTTCATCATCGGGCCGATTTTCTGGTTCATCCCGCCGATGGTGGCGCGGGTGGTTCACCCCGATTTGCGCGCCGTGTTTCCCGGGCTCAAGAACCCCGCGGAAGGCGCGTTCGTGGTGGCGGGTCTGGACACCATGCCCGTTGGGATGCTCGGTCTGCTGATCAGCGGCATCTTCGGCGCAACAATGTCGAACATGGACGTCGGCCTCAACAAAAACGCCGGATACTTCGCGAAGAACTTCTACCAGGTCGTCCTCCGTCCGCGCGCGCCCGAACAGGAAATGCTGCTCGTCAGCAAGATCGTCACGTTCCTGCTGGGGATGCTCGTGATCGCGGCAGCGCTGGTCTTCAGCACCGGCACCACCGGCCTGTTCAATCTCATGCTGCAATTCGGCGGGCTGATCGCCCTGCCGTACTGCATCCCCTTGATCTGGGGCACACTCATCAAACGCGCGCCGTCGTGGGCCGGATGGACGACGGTCGTTGTCGGATTCGCGACCTCCTATGCGGGGAAGAAGTTTCTGACCGCCGAATGGATCCAGGGGGTCATGGGCTGGGGGAGCCGACCCTTGAGCGGTCGCGAAGCGGATGACTGGGTGCTCCTGCTCGGCGTGTTGCTGGACGCGATCGTCTGCACCACCTGGTTCCTGGGCGCGTGCCTGTTTGCGCGCGCGCGCTCGACGGAGGAGCAGGAGCGAGTCGAGAGGTTTTTCACCCAGATGCGAACGCCCGTTGATTTTCGGAAAGAGGAAGGCGAGGGCAACGATGCGCAGCAGTATCGCACCCTGGGGCTGTTGAGCTTGGTGTACGGCGCCTTCATTTCGTTGCTCGTGCTGATTCCCAACTCGCCCGGCGGCCGTCTGGGCATGCTTACCTGCGCCGGCACCATGCTCGGGGTCGGCGGACTGCTCGGCGCCAACTCCCGGCGTCTTCAGGCCAGGAATTCACTCGACAACGCCACGAAAAAATCACCTCAATAGAGACATTATGGGCAATCTCAACGGAAAACGCGCTCTCGTCACCGGAGGCGGTCAGGGACTCGGATACGCCGTCGTCGAACGTCTGCTCGAGGCGGGCGCGGACGTCGCCATTCACTATTTCTCCAGCGAAACCGGGGCGCGCGAATTGAAGGCACTCGCGGAGCGAAAGGGCCGTCGCGCCGAGATGTTTCGCGCCGACCTCACGAGGGAAGCCGAACCGGTTGCCATGGTGGACGCGGCGGCCAAATTCCTCGGCGGGCTTGACGTGCTGGTGAACAACGCCGGCGATCTCGTGGAACGGCGCTACATCCGGGATGTTGATGCGGCATTTTGGGAGCGCGTGATGGCTGTGAACGTGAACTCGATGGTGTGGGTCACCCGCGCTGCGGTGCCGTGGCTCATTCAGGCGAAGCAGGCCAGCATCGTGAATCTTTCGTCGCTGGCTGGACGCAAGGGCGGGCATCCCGGCTCACTCGTGTACGCGACGGCCAAGGGCGCCGTGCTGACGTGGACACGCGGGCTGGCCAACGAACTCGCGCCCCACGGGATCCGCGTGAACTGCGTCGCCCCCGGATTGATCCTCGGCACGCGATTCCACAGCACGCACACCACCGAGGAAAGCGCCAAGAAAACGATCGAGGGCATCCCGCTGGGCCGAGCCGGCGCTCCGGACGATGTTGCGCGCGCGGTGGTCTATCTGGCCTCTGAGTACGACGGGTTCATCACCGGCGCCACGCTCGACATCAACGGCGGCGTGTATGCGGCTTGATTCAGCCACGTCGCCGACCCGACAGGATGGGGCCATGCGTTGGAAACCCCGGCTGGCCCCGCTCGTGATCGTCCCGTGGTTGATTGTCACGTTCATCGTGGCGGCTGCCAACGCCGACAACTCGAACCTGTCCGTCAGTACCGCGAGTTCGCAAAAAAGTCCTTCTTCCAAACCTTCTTCCGAAGACCCACTCATTAAGAACCTGCATTGGATGGGGCTGATCAACGGCCGGACCAACATTCTGCGTTGCGCGTGTCCGATGATGGATATCGCCGAGGGGATGAAATCCACCGAGCCGACGGAGGAAGATTTAAAGCTGGCTCGGGATCGGATGGGGCATCTCCGCGATCTGGGCATTCGCACGGTCGTTTCCTTCCAGCATCAGGATCGGGATGGAGAAGATGACGGCAATGTGGAACACAGGGCCGTTGCGCTGGAGCGAGCCGCCGCTCGCGATGTCGGGATGACCTATGTCGCCTTTCCGATGTCGAACAGGGGGCCGCACTCCTTTGAAGATATGTCCGACGATGCGGTGTTCAAGCTGTTGGATCCCATCAGCGACGACATTTTCAAGTTCGCCGAGACGGGTGGTGTGGCCTTTCACTGCAAATCAGGCAAGGATCGCACGGGAATCATGGCCGCCTATCTGCGGCTGAAATACCAACATTGGACCGCGGACGAAGCCATTGCGGAGATGCGCCGTTACGGCCATGTGTGGGAGAATTTCGCCATCAATGGCGCCACAAACTCCTGGCACGAGAATCATGTGCGCGCGCTCGCGAAGATGTTGAGCCCAACCGCGCCCTGAGCGCTCCGCAGTCATTCCAGCCGATCGTATCTTCGGATCTCCGGCCAGATTGTCGCCACGGCAATCACGACGAGGACCGTCGCCAGGCCGCCGGAAACGACGGACAGCACCAGCCCGAGCCAGTACGCCGCCAGGCCGGATTCGAATCCCCCCAGCGCGTCGGACGCGCCGACCACGAACAGCGAATTCACGGCTGATACGCGGCCGCGTTTCTCATCGGGCGCCAGCAATTGCACGGACGTGTGTCGGACCACGATGCTGACGCCATCCGTGGCCCCGCAGATAACCAGCATCACCAATGAGAGCCAGAACCATCGGGAAAGTCCGAACCCCACCGTGGCGATTCCGAACGCCGCGACGGAGCAGAGCAGCGTCCTCCCGGCCCGTTGCAGAGGTGGCCGATGCGCCAGCACAAGCGCACAACAGACCGAACCGAGGGGCATCGCCGCCTGGAGCAATCCCAGCCCGGTGGCGCCGACGTGCAGAATGTCCTTGGCGTACGCCGGCAACAACGCCGTGGCGCCGCCGAGCAACACGGCAAACACGTCGAGCGCGATCATGCCGGTAATCAGGCGGCTGGCGAAGACGAATTTAAACCCGGTGGCCAGGCTCGCGAGCGTCATCTTCTCCGGGTTCTCGACGATGTGTTGCTTGCGCACAAAGCACAGCAGCCCAAACCAGGCCAGGTCGGCTGCCGCGTTCACCACGAAGACCGTGGTGGCGTGGTGCGTGAGGGCGATGAGCACACCGCCCGCCGCGGGGCCCAGCACCGACGCCAATTGAAACGTGCCGCTGTTCCACGCCACGGCGCGCGATAACATCGGGCGCGAGACCAACCCCGTCAGGAACGCGGCGGCGGCGGGCCGCAGGAACGTGGTCGCGGTCGCTCCCACAAACACGCAGCCGTAGAACCAGATCACCGGCGCTTGCCGCCACGAAACCAGCGCCAGCCCCAGGCTGGCCGCCGCGCCAACCAGTGCCGCCGCCTTGATGATGCGCTCGCGAGCGTAATTGTCGGCCAGATGACCGGCCGGCAACGTGAACAGGAAGATCGTGATCGCCTCCGTCAGCCCCACAAATCCCAAGGCCAGCGCGGAATGAGTGCGCTCATACAATTCCCAGCCCACCGCGACCGTCAGCATCTGCAGGCCGAAATTCGAGATGAGCCGCCCGACGAGGAACAGAGCGAAATCACCATCCCGAAGGATGGCGTAAGGCTCATCGGGCTCGTGAATGGCGAATTCGGTGGTACTCATACACAATGCGGCTGCGGCAACGGATGCTAGTGAGAGACGGTGAAGATGGCAAGGCGATCAACTGCCCGGCGGCAGGATCTTCTGGGTCGTCAGAAACTCTTTGATGATGACACGGGCCTTGTCCTTCCACTCGGGCAACTGGCTTTGGAAGCCGTGATGGCCTCCGGGCACGGACACGAATTCGCAAACGTTACTCGTCGCGACGAGTTTGTCGTGGAGAGCGATGGATTGGGCATTCGTCACGGTCGTGTCCGCATCGCCGTGGAACACCAGGACCGGCGGCATCTTCGGGTCGAGCTGGCGGATCGGCGAGAGCGCCTCGGCATTCTCGCCAAAGCGTTTGGGCGTGTACCCGATCGGCGGCGCGGTGTCAGAAACCGGGCTCACCAGAATCAGCGCCAGTGGCTTGATGCGCGGCGCTTCGTTGGTGTCCGACCCCGGCGGCGTGTGCGCAATCGCTGTCCACAGCGCGACGTGTCCGCCCGCCGAAGATCCGCCGACCACAATGCGCGCGGGATCCACTCCCAATTTGTCCGCGTGGTCTTCAATCCAGCGCAGCGCCGCGCGTCCGTCCGCCACCGATTCCAAGGGCGACGTGCCGAATCGGTCTCTCGTGCGATAATCGGGCGCGATGCCCACCAACCCCAGCGTGGCCGCCCACTTCGCATAGCTCGCCGAGTTTTCGGGGGTGCCATGCGTCCATCCGCCTCCGAAAAAGAAAACAAGTGCGGGACGATGGTCGCTCGACTTCCAGTCCTTGGGTTTGAACACGTGCAATCGCATCGGCTCGGGTTTGCCGTCGCGGTAGATGTAGGTCTCGGCACCCGGAAGGCTGATGGGTGTGGCCGCGGCCGCCCTGGAGGAAGCGCCGGCCTTGTTTTCGGGCCAGATCTGCGCGGCTTGTTCGAGCAACGGTTTGAGAAAACCGGGTTCGAGCTTCTTCAACTGACTGCGCGGCCAGGTGTCGGGAGCCGCGTTGTAGGGAATCAGAAACTGAAGGCCCTGATGCAGGCTCGCCCCGTTGGTGGCCGTGTAATGCCAGAGGTCCACGCCAAGCGGAGCCGCCAGCGTGGCGACGCAAAACTGCGCTTCGAGGTTGAACGCGCAATAGGAAAGCCCATCTTCGCGGACATACTCGAACGGCTGGCTGCCATCGGGCGCGAACTGATGGGCGATGCGCGCGAAGTCCTCCTCGGCAAAGTGCCGCGCGTCCGGCTCGCGACCGAGATAGCGGGTGATGGCAATGAGCTGGGTGAGCAACCACGTGCCGTGATTGTTGGGCTCTTTGTGCTCCAGTTGCCCGTTCTTGCTGGTCGTCAGCCACTGAAGATAATCGGAAAACCATTGGTGAACTCGCGCCTCATCGTCCCCCGCGAATGCCGGTGAACCGTGCAGCAGGCGCAACGCATCGATCAGATGGACCAGGCCCCGCGTGTCGATCAGGCCGGAGTTGGACCCGTGATTGCCCTCGCGGCCCAGGCGGATCTGGGCATACTCGAAAGACGGGTTGACGCGCGTGGCTGGCGAGACGAACCACGCGCGAATCCAATCGCCGGCGCGCCGGGCGCAGTCCTCGCAGTGCTCGACCTGCCACGCCTCGGCGAGCGCATCCACCGTCCGGATCATGCGATCCAATCGGTCCCAATCGCCGAGGGCCATCTGCTTGCGATTGGCGTAACCGTCGCGGCGAATGTATGGCAGACCATTTGAGCTGGCGGGGTTGGGCCACCAGTAGCGGCCATAGCTGACAAAGTCATGTGGATCGCCGGTGGGCGAGGGTTGCTCCTTGTCGACCACCGTGGCGATGGGGACATGCATGGCTTCGACGGCATTCTTGGCAACGGCTTTGGCGTCGAGCTTCTTGAGGTCGAGCAGGAATGGCGGCAACGAGTCGGAGGCGCCCCGGCAACAGCCGGGCAGCGCCAGAAAGCCGGCAACCAGGATCAATCGACGCAACAACGCTGGGGTGTTGACGGTAATCATTTCAGTTCCAGCGAAGTGTCTGTCAGGGTGATCCGGTCGGTCTTTCCGTCCGTCCGGCTGACCCGAAGCGTGCCGTTATCGAGGACAGCGCTCAGCGCGGCCGGCGCGGGACCGGCGCGTTCCGGCCAGAGCACGGCGTAAACTGTGAAGGTCGAAGCGGGGGCGCTGCTCTCGACCGTGAGATGGCTTTGATTCGACCATTTCGCAGTTACGTAACTGCTTCCGACCTCGCCGCTGACGTATTTGGGGTCGATCGGGACGGGGAACTTGTCCGTAATGCTACCGTGCCACGTGACGCCCGGCGCCACCAACTGCGCGGTCAGCGCGGCTTTGTCTCCACGGATGAACGCGGTGTCGTTGGTCGCGTTCCACGAGAGATTCTTCTCGGCGTGCAGCAGCCAGGACAATGTCCCCGGCGTTGCCAGAGCCACGCGATCCCGCAGCACGACGTAGCGCTGGTCGATAAACACCAGATCGCGCGTGACGCGTTGGACCCGGCCCTTCGGGTGCAGGGATTGGTAAGCGACGGTGGCGTCGCCCGTCGTCCACACATAGCGCTCCTTCGCTTCAAATCGCGTGATCTTTCCCGTGGCGCGCTTGTCCTGGGGTTTCTGACCGAGTCCGTCGATGAGCAGATCGTTCTTGGATTTCGTCTGCCAGGTCCATTGCTTGTGGAGGGGCGAGCGATGATATTCACGATAGGCCGAGTTGATGGCCAGGCCTTCGCCGTAGGCATTCAGGATGAACGCGTTCTGGTCGGCATGACTGTGGCTGAATGATCCGTATGGCGAGGACTTGAACGTGATTTGGATGTCATCGTCGGGACGTCCCAGGGCGTTGTGGAGGGAGACCCAACCCACGTCCCGAAAGAAGCGATACGGTGGCAACTCGCTCAGCGGTCTGGCGGCCGGCAACGGCCTCGCGCTGGCGATAAAATCGCGAATCAGGAATTCACAGGCTGTCGGGTACGTGCGATCCAGACCTGCAAGTCCCTTGTCGATGGGGCGGGGCCGTTTGTCGGTGCACAGCCGGGAATACGTGAGGAAATACCCATTCTGCTCGACCCGCGCGACATGCTCCATGTAGTCGGCGACAACGGGGTCGAGATTGAAATGGCCGGCGTTGGAGGTGTCGCCGAAGATGGTGTGAAGGTAGGGCTGCACGTTGTAGAGGGCGAAGTACGGCGAGTTCTTCCAGAATGGCGACGAATAGGCGAGGGGATCGCCAATGCTCAGGAGCGTATCCTGAAACGCCGCGTGCTCGAATGTGCCGCGCCAGTACGCGTTGCCTTCGGCCCAGCCGCCATCGTCGCCGCCCCACGGGCTGAACTGGTCCCGGTAAAACACGTAGGCGAACTGCCACCACTCGCGGGATTCGGGCAGATCGTCCCACAATGCCAGCGCGCTGGTGCCGACCATCGCCATGAACCGCACGGGATGACTTTCGGCGTCCACGTCGAGTGAATTGCGCTCAATCTGTTCGACCTTGGCCCGTTTGATCCACGCCACCGTGCGATCACCACGCTCCTTGAAATGGGCGAGGACGGTCTTGTTTTCGCCCGGTGTGAGCGTCGCGCGAATCTGATCGTAGACCAGCGGCAGTTTGCGCCACAGACGGAAATTGGCCTCGTCGTTGTAGTAAATGTCGGTCGCCCCCACAACGGGACCATTTGCCCAATCAGGCGCAAAATGCCATGCGCACGACTTGAGGAGGAATTCCCTGGCTTTGGCGAGATATTTTCCATCGCCGGTGACCATCCAAATCAACGTGGCCGCCTCGGCGATGCCCGACACACGACCGCAGACATCCTGGTCATCACGCCACTTGTCGGCCTTGTCGGAATCGCGGTTCTTGGGGTCGGGGTCGCCGTACGTCAACGGTTCGGCTGGAAACGGGTAAGAGAGATAATCTCGGTCGAAATCCACCTTGATTTTGACGAATGCTTTCGCGCCGGCACCCGTCGTGCAGTAAGCGCGAAAATCGTCCCGACGCCCTTCGATGACCATCGTGCGCGGCGGCCGGGGCGGAACAGGGGCGGCGACATTGGTCGACTGGGCGATGGCGGGCAAGCCGGCCGGGAAGCCCGCGACCAGCATCACACCCAAGCGCGGCCACCGTCGAACGCAGAAGAATGCAATCATATGGACAAAGTACCCGTGGTTGAAGTCATTTTCTTGATAAGTATTAGGCATGTCAATCGTTTTCGACTTTTCGGCTCGGCTTTCGGCGAATGACACCGGATCGGGTCGACAGGAAGGCGGTTCGGCCGGGATGGGCACGGTCGACCCGTCAGCAGGCCCGCGTGCGGTCGATGGTTTTCAGGCTCTGCTTGATTTGCTTGCCACGGCATTTGACAATGCCGTACAAGATGTTGGTTCCGTTGGCGCGATACAGGTTGTCCGCGACGCGGTGCAGTTTTTCGGCGAGCACGCTTGCCTGAGTTCTTCATGACGACGGGCTTGTCAGCGTTGCGAACATACCGTATCCTGTTGCGACTTAAAACGGTGGCTAGGTAGCTCAGTTGGTAGAGCACTGCACTGAAAATGCAGGTGTCGTCAGTTCGATTCTGACCCTAGCCACCACTATTCTCCCAGAATTCTGTCAGTGTTGTGCCACTGTTCGGTTACTGTTAGGCCAGAATTCGTTTGACATGTTTTTTGGTGAAGACCCGCACGTTCACGGACTGAACCGCCATCCCAGAAACCGCTTCCGACGAGACGCCCGATCGGCCGGGCTGGGGAACAGATTCGATTACGCTTTTCATATTGTAAGTGCCTTCCCAGTTTTGTCATGAGACCGCATTGAAAGGTGACGAATCACCGCCTATGTTAATCTCCGAAGGAAATGTCCAGTGTGCGCGCGGTCATCACGCCGTAGCCGTCCCCGGCAACGAGCTTGAGCTTTGCGGTCGCCACCTTCAGCGGAACGTAGTCGATCTTCGGTGGGTTGATGGCGACCATCACGCCGTCTTGACCTTCTGCCAGTGCGCGCACTGCGGTCGCGCCGAAGGTCAATCCGAGTGAGCGGTCAATCGAAGTCGGTTGCCCGCCGCGCAGCAGATGACCAAGCACCACGGCGCGCGTTTCCTTGCCGGTGCGTTCCCGCAACTGAGCGGCCACGATTTCGCCGACGCCTCCGAGCCGCTCGACATGGCCGGCCGTTGCAGCTTCCCTTAACGTCACGCCGCCGCCGACCGGCTTCGCGCCCTCCGCCACGATAACGATGGAATACTGCCGGCTACGATTCGCCGTCTTGCGTTTGACGTGCGCTGCGACCTTGGTGATTTCGTAGGGGATTTCCGGTATCAGAATGGCATCCGCCCGTCCGGCGATGCCGGAATAGAGCGCAATCCACCCAGCAGCCCGGCCCATCACTTCGACAATCATCACGCGCCGGTGTGACTCGGCGGTGAAATGCAGGCGGTCAATACATTCTGTTGCGAACGACACCGCACTGTCGAAACCGAACGTCACTGCCGTGGAGTCGAGGTCATTGTCTATGGTCTTCGGCACGCCGATAACGCGCAGACCTTTTTCGTTCAACTCCCTTGCGATCGCGAGCGTGCCGTCGCCGCCAACGGAGATGAGCGCATCGAGGTGATGTTCGCGGAAACGCTGAATCAGCTCCGCCGCGCGATCCGAGCCGTTCTGGCGCGTGAACGGGTTGCCGCGATTGGTCGTGCCGAGAATCGTGCCGCCGAGGTGCGCGATGTCGCGGACGACCCGCCGCGTGAGTTTCATCAATCCGCCGTCGGGATAGTTCTGGGGTTCGAGCAGTCCTTCGAGTCCGTCGCGAATACCAAAGATTTCCCAACCGCGGTTGCGCGCGGCATAGACGGCTGCGTGAATGACGGCGTTCAATCCAGGCGCGTCGCCGCCGCCGGTGCTAATGGCGATTCGTTTGATATCGGTCATGATTTCGTTTTCCTCATTCGATGAGTTGGGCATTTCGGATGGCGACGGCCGGTAGCTTCGGCGGAGTAGGCGTCAATTCGATACTCAAGATGCTGTGCTGAGGAATGACCAGAAGCCGACCGCTTAATTCCAGCACCAGGTCTTGGGCCTGGAATGCCTTCTCGATCCGCCCGGCCAACTGCACGTCGTCGTCGTCTGCTGGGGTGAACCGAAGGCGGTGGACGCTGCCGTCGATGAGTCGGACGATCATCTGTGTGGGAGATTTTGGTTTCATATGCTTGGTTCCTTTCTTATCGGGAATGTTTCTGTGGTGAGCGTTCGGGTTGCTCCTCGGAAGACAGGTCGCACAGCAATGTCCGGTAGCCTTCCGATTCGCGTAGCAGCCGGCCAGCGACCTCGCGTAACCGGTCGACCGCGCCGGGCGGGAGATAGAATTTCGTCGGCAAATTGTCGAAGTATTCGCGCTCCTTGGGATCAGCCAACTGCTCGAAACTGACCTCAATCCCATAGACTGTGACCGGCTCGACGCCGGTTTGCCCATCATTCAATTCGCTTTCCCATTGCTTGACACTTTCGTGGAAAAGTTGCCGGGTTTCGAAGGAATACCGGTTAATGACATCGCCGAAAGCGAAGCCGACTTCCACGAGACCGGGAGCCCGCGCGCGTTTGTCCCAACCTAGATCGCGGTGCGTGGCCGCGTTGACGGCAATGACGACGATTTTGCGGGGGCGTTTTACCCCGAAATACTGCATCGCCGGGCGTGCTCCGCCGAGCGCCAAGACAGGCTCTAACGGTCCGCGCAAGCCCAAGTTGTCGGACAGGCCACCGTCGATTAAATGAAAATACGGGTGGTTCGCTGCGTCCTGATAGGTGCGCATTTCCTCCGCTTTGAGGTAGCCGCGTGACAACCGCTCTCGTTGCGCCAACGCCGTTTCCACCTGCGGCGGTTCGATGTACCCACAACTGCCGGCGTAGTTGTTGACCGTGATCGGAGTCAAGAGAACCGGGAATGCCGACGAGGCTGCCACCGCGCGGCCGACCGGGAACGTGGAAAGATCCGAGCACATCAAATCGAATTGATCCTGCGTAAACCCAAATTGCGAAGCCGATGACATATCGGTCGCGTTTAAGAGCAGAAACGGCGACTGGTGGACCTGCGCCAGATCTCCAAATGTCTTGCCGCGAAACACATGCCGATCATAAAACTCCGCCGCCATGTCGCTGCGGCTGAAATACGGTGAGGCGAAACGCACCCAATTCAATGGCGACAACACCCGCCACATGAGCCGGTGCTGAATGTTTTGTTTCAGAAACACCTTTTCGTAGTCGCGGAAGATTTCGTCTCCGAACAGAGCGTAGTACGCCGCCGTGAAGCTGCCGCCGGAGACAGCGGAAATCAACTGCACCTCATCCAGCAAGCGTTTGTGCTGGCCTTCCCAGACAATCTCGGTCCGCGCCAATTCCTCCAGCACGCCATAGGACAGCGCCGCGGCTCGATGGCCGCCGCCGGAGAATGCCAGCACGACGACCAAACCGTCGGAGTTCTCCACTTTTGACACTGTTTTGAGACGATAGCCGGTGTCGGGGTTGTACTGAGTCAACCGCGCATTCACCTGGTAATGTGCACAACCGACGAGGAAGAGCAAACCACAGGCAAGTGCATGGGACCAAAATTGGCGAGAGCCGGTCATAGCTTAAAAGAAATAACTCGCGGTGATCACACCATACTTGGAGATCTCTGTCTGGCCGTCGAACTCCTTGCCCCAAATGACGTAGGTGAATGAAGTTTGGAAACGCCGGTTGCCGACGCAGATGCCGGCCGCCTCCGCCGGGACAAACCACTTCTTGTCCACGCTGCGACTGTCCTGGAAAGTGTTCCCGTCGAGCGTGATGTCCCGCGCGACCAGATTGCCCATAGCTCCGCCGTAAATGTAAAACCCCCAGTCGGCGTTCGATGCGGGCTTCGCACTCGGACGAGGCGGCGGCATCTGATCCATGCCGCGCAACAGCGTTGGGCCGGAGTCGTCGGGGATGTTGTAGCCTGCACGCACCAGACCGCCGAATTGCGCCTGAGTCAGCATGTTGCCCAACCACGCACCCGCAATCGGTGACCCCTCCGCCGACCAGTCCTGACGTTCGCCGGCAAGCCGGAACTTGTGGCGATACTCATACAAGAGGTCCGCAATCGGCTCATTATGCAACTGGTGGCTCCAGCCTTGCGGCTTGGTGCAGCCGATCAGACTATGCACCTCGCGCTGCGTCCAGCCGGCAAGTGACCACGGGCCGACGACGCCGGTGACGAACTTCAAACCATAATAGGAATTCGTCTGCTCCACCTGGAGGGATAGCCCCAATGCGAGAATCCCGGCATACGGCCGGTCCTTCGGATCGGGGTTGTGCAGGGTCACATTTGACGGGGTGAACATGAGTTGCGCAACGTCATAACCGACGGTACGGCGTCCCTGTCCCCACGGCAGCTGATCTGCCAGCGGATCAAGCCAACTGGGACCGGTATGTGCCAGCGATAACGACTCACCGTCCGTGTACCACCGATCACTCCCGCCAAAGCAGTCGTTTTCGAAGCGTCCCGACACGACCCATTGCTGTGGGACTGAATTGGTGACTTCAACGTCCGCGAGCGCCGGCAGCGCCAGCAGCCCCGCAAGGCTCACCAACATTGTTCCATAGGTTCTCATCGAATCAGTTCCTTGTCTTGGAGGTTAACGACGAGTTGTGGGAGGTCCCACCGTCTTTTGTGAGCCACGCTTGTAACAGCGTTCCAAGTCCATTCAGAATCCGTGCACCGGTAAAAATCGGGCCTTCGATGAGGTCGCCGGCCTGATGCACCAGCCGGTCCGCTCGACCCAGCCAAACACGGAGGACTTGTAGCATTTGATCCACCTCATCGATCTGCTGCTGGGCTCGCGTGGTGAGCCTGTTGACGTTCTGCACCATCGTGCGCGAATCCTGCGCGAGCAGCTTCACGACCGTGTTTAATTCGGCCAATGCGTACGCTGCATTCGCGAACTGTTTGCGCAGTCCAAGTAATGCCGGGGTCAGCACTGCCACCAAGACGACAACCGACACAGACGCCAGAAAAAGCGCAATTTGTAAGGCAATCGCCATCGCTCACCTCCAGTCACCACTCGCCGACAACACCACTACCACCGCATAAGCCACAAGGAATGTAATCAGAGTAATCACGACCAACCTCCAAGGTGCAATTCGCGCACGACGCCCGCCAAATGCCAGCGCACCCGGTGATCCTGCGCCAGCGCGAACAGATGCAGCAACACTCTGCCCCTCGCCGTGCTCGCCAGTTTCATTTGTTTCGTTGCGCTCATTGCTTTCTGTTTCGTTCACTTTCTTGACTTCATTTCAATTTCAACAACTACATACTCAGCCCGCGTGCCAGCTAGCCGAGGCTGTCGGAATCTATTGAGGACAAGCAGGTAATAGAGAAAGCGATGCAAGCGCCGGGTGGACCAAAACTTGAACGTGCAAAAACTTGGTCTTGCTACGCACAAGACCGGTGGGCCGGGGTCGATGTGAGGAGAAGCAGATCTCGCGTCAACGTCTGGACGTGCTCAAATACCGGAACTTCGATGGGAATTAAGAAGTCTCATCCGCAGGTTTCTTAAGTCCCCATTTCTTCATTCGGGCAAGCAAAGTTGTTGGTTTCACACCCATCAACTCGGCCGCACCATCGGGGCCTTTGATCTTCCAATTGGCTCGCTGAAGAACGAGCAAGAGGTTCTCACGCTCACGGCGTTGCATCTCGGCTTCAGTAAGGAACTGCGATGGGGCAGTGTCACCCGAAGACGATTCGATTCGAACTACTGATGAAATTGGGGCCTTGGGTTGGTTTGCGCCCGGCAGATCAAAATCCAACGCCCCTCCACGAGCCAGAATGACGGCGCGCTCGATCACGTTGCGCAATTCGCGAACATTGCCGGGCCAATCGTAGTTTTGTAGCGTCGTGATTTCCGCATGGGTCAGACGAGGTTTCGGGCATTTCAACTCGCGCACGGAAAGGTCAACAAAATGTTTCGTCAGCGACGGGATGTCGTCGAGACGTTCCCGGAGCGGCGGGACGTTGATCGGGAAAACATTCAGCCGGTAATACAGGTCTTCGCGGAACTTGCCCGCGGCGACCGCCTTCTTCAAATCACGATTGGTGGCCGCGATGATTCGCACATCGGCGCGCCGGGTGCGGTCGTCGCCCACGCGTTCGTAACGTTTTTCCTGGAGCACGCGCAGGAGCTTGTTTTGAATGTCCATCGGGATTTCGCCGACTTCGTCCAAAAAGATTGTCCCGCCCTCGGCGGTTTCGAATCGGCCCGCGCGATCTCTGACGGCGCCGGTAAACGAGCCGCGCATGTGGCCGAAGAATTCGCTCTCGAAAAGTTCGCGCGGAATCGAAGCGCAATTGACGCGCACCAGCGGCCCGTCTTTGCGTTTGCTGCGCCGGTGAATTTCGTGCGCGACCAGTTCCTTGCCGGTGCCGGTCTCGCCGAGGATCAGCACGGACGCGTCGGTGGGCGCGACCATGTCAACCTGGCTAACGATGTGCCGCAGTACGGCGCTTTGCCCGACGAGATCGCCGAACGCTTTCGCTTCGACGACGGCTTCCTGCAAGTACGCATTCTGCAATTCGAGTTGGGCTTTGAGATTCTTGACCTCATCGAAGGCTCGCGCGTGGGCGATGGCCGCGCCCAATTGGTTGGCAAAGATGCGTCCCCACGGGCCAATCTCCTCGGGCCGTTCCTGGCGCGTGTAGGCGACGGTTCCGCCCAGCGGTTCGCCTTTGAACCAAATCGGCACGACCCGGTAGCCTCGGATCTCTTCATCTCGCAGCCAGTCCATGCCGGGATGATTTTCGGTATCCAAGAAAACCTTTTCCTGGCCGGCCATGACAGTTTTTCCAACTGGGCCGACGTCCAGCGGGATGCGCGCGTCGCGGTTTTCAAAACCGGGCGGCTTCTTGCCGGAAATCGAGCGTCCTTTGGCATCAACCAAATGCAGACAGCGGGATTGGTCTGGGCAGACAGGCCGGCATGGGCACGTGGCGCAGAGATCGCCTTTTTCAATCAGCCAGGCTTGGGCGCAAACAATGTTCGGACGTTCCCCACCATCCGAGACGAGTAGCTTGAATACCTCGTCAAGCGACTGAGCTTCGCCGATCCCAACCAACATTCGTACGGCGAGATTCGCATCGACCCGGCTGTCACTGAGAGATTCCACGCCGCAACAATACTCGCAAATCGAGGACGAAACGTCCACCGCAATCCGGGCAAGTTTTTGGACGTGCAATTTGTTGAGCCGGGTGCTTAGCGGATGCGTTTTGTGTAACCCCCTGATTATTAGCGTGTTCAAACTTTTGCGGATGGCTGGCACAGCCACTGCAAATAGGGGCAGTCAAGTTACGACACAGTCGAGAATATGAACGCAAGCGATAACAACACAGAGCCAGTGCAGATAGACAATGGGAATTTCGATTCGGAAGTGCTCAATTCCAAGCAGCCGGTCTTGGTCGCGTTTCTGACCTCCTGGAGTCGCCCTTGCGCGGTTATCTTGCCGGTGTTGGATGAAATAGCGTCCGAGTGCGCCGGCAAGTTGAAGGTCGTGCGAGTCAACGCGGACACAAACCTGGATCTCAGTTTGTGGTACGACGTGCAATCCATTCCGACGCTCCTCTATTTCGTGACCGGCAACGTCCGCGCCAAAATCGTCGGCACGGCCACCAAAGAAGCGATTCTCTCCAAATTGGAGTCAACCCGAAAGGCAATATGAAGACACGAACCTCACAAACCGACTCGCCGCTGGCACAGATGGTCGAGTCGGACAACAAATCGCCGACGATTGCGCGCAGGTTTGCGCCGAGCGTTTTGGAAATCCCGATGCTGTTCGACGACGATAACGCTCGCGGAGCCGGCGAGAACCTCTGCCGTCGAGTCCTCGCCCAGCTCGGCCCGCGCTACGCCGTGCACCTGCTTCCGTGGAATTTGTCGGTGACGCGATTCCCAGTACTGACCGACATCGTCGCCCGCGAGGCGATGTGGTCCCCGTTTTTTCTTGTGACGATCAACGGCGAGAAGGTTGTGACGCCGGAAGTGGAAGCCTTCATTCGGCGATGTGCCGCTGCCATGCAGCGCGCTGGAGCTGCGCTGGTTGTGCAGCTTTATGGAATTTCCAAAGCGCAACAGGAATCCTCTCCATCTTACCAATGTCTGAAACGAATCGCCGCGGATGCAAAGATACCGGTTTTCTCAACTGTCGTTGAACTGAAGCATAAATCCCGGGGCGCTGGGCGCGCTTCTCCTAATCGCAGCGTATCTCCTTTCGTTGCGGTCCCGCCTCAAACCCCACCTAAATTCTCCTAAGCCTCACCCACGCCCAGCGCTCCAAAGGAGATTAATTTAACATGAATACAACCTCACGAATTGAAAAGATCACCACGTTCGTCTGCTTGGCGCTCGTGCTGAGCGGCTGCGGGAAACAGTCGGCCAAAGCGCCGGAGAAAAGTCTGGTGCGCACCGCGGTCGTCGAATCGCTGGGCAATGTCCGGTCCGACGGCGAGGCGTCGTACCTGGCGATCGTCAAGTTCGACCACGAGACCGACCTCAACTTCAAAGTGGGCGGGATCGTGGTCGCCATCGGCCCGGCGGCGAACACTGATTGGGACGAAGGAACGCCGGTCGAGGCCGGGACGGTGCTGGCCGAGTTGAAGCAGTCGGATTTCAAAAACGCGTTGGACTCAGCGCGTGCGAAAGCGGATCTGGCGGGCAAGACTCTAGAGCGTTTCCGGAAACTGCGCGCTGAGGACGCGATTTCGCAGCAGGAACTCGATGTCGCTGAAGCGGATTCGCGCACCGCCCAAGCGGCGTTGGACGAGGCGGAGCAGAATCTTCGCGACTCGCGATTGGTGGCGGACAAGAGTGGAGTAATTCTTGCGCGCTACATCAATTCGGGCGTCACGGTGGCTCCCGGCCAGCGCGTGCTGCGCTTTGCGGACACCAGCCTGATGTCCGTCGAATTGGGATTGCCGGATCGGTTGATCGGAAAGCTGACTCCCGGCCAGGAAATTGATGTCGAGATTTCGGCGCTGGAAGGAATGCCACCGTTCAAAGGACGGGTATCGGAAGTCGGCGTGGCGGCAAGCGGCGAAGGCCGGTTGTTCCGCGTCGTGATCAAAGTGCCCAACCCGGACGGATTACTTCGCTCTGGCATGACGGCGCGCATTCACGTGAACGATGTCGCCGGTGTGAAGCCGAGCAAAGTGGTCGTTCCGCTCTCGGCGTTGGTGACGTTTGCGCCGGGCACGCGGGTGGGCGTGTTCGTCGTGCAAGACGGCAAAGCCGTCAAGCGCCTCGTCAAGACCGGCGACATTCTGAACAGTTCGATTCTCATCACCGAAGGCTTGTGCACCGGCGAACAGGTTGTGACCTCGGGCGCGAGCTTTCTCTACGACGGCGCGCCAATCATCGTCGCCAGCAACTAAGGAGACATTTCGATGGCCCATCCCAATCAAAACGAAAACAACTCCGGCGGCTTGGCCCAATTCTGTGTCGAGCACCGGGAAGTGAGTTGGCTGGCGCTGATTGGCGTGTTGGTGTGGGGTGGCATTGCCTACACCCGGCTCGGCCAACAGGAAGACCCGACCATTCCGCAACGCACGGCGATGCTGGTCACGGTGTTCCCAGGCGCGACGGCAGCGAAAGTGGAAGAACTGGTTTCCAAGCCGCTCGAACGAAAAATCAGCGAGTTGAAATCCATCGAGGAGATCAAAACCCAATCGCGCCCCGGCATCTCCACGCTGACCATCAAGCAGCTTCCCGCCTCCACGGCCACGATTGACGAAGAGTGGGATAAGTTGCGGGCCAAGCTCCTGGAGGTGCAGTTGCCGGAAGGCGCGCGCATGCCGTGGCTGAACACGGACTTCGGCAACACAATCACGATGTTGTTCGCCCTGGTTAGCCCGCAGATTACCGACGCGGAGTGCGTCGCACGAGCCGATTTGCTGCGCGCGCGTCTGGCAGAATTGCGGCAGGGAGAGTCCGCGACGAACCATGCCGCCGCGGCGGCATTCTTGCCATCAATGGATGAGAATGACATCGAGGTGCTTCGCGGCCGGTTCGAAACAGCGATCCGCGCGGCCGGTCTGGCCAAAGAGGTGCGAACGGTTCAGGGACATTCCTTCTTTCTGGCTGACCTGGAAACGCCAGCCTCCCGGGCCGATCTGGAACGCTTTATCGCCGATTTCACCAGAACGGTCTTCGGCACTGACCATGAATTGTGGCACCCCGATTTCACTCAGCCGATTGTGCTGATGGGCGACGAGGACCCGCTCCCGCAAATACGCGCGTCGGCTCCTTCGCGCTACAGCTATCGCACACTCGAATTGCTAGCGCGCGATTTTGAGGATGAACTCAAGCAAGTGGACAGCGTCGGCAAGGTCACCAAGATCGGCATCGTGCCGGAGACCGTGTATCTGCTGTTTTCGGAAGCCAATCTGGCCGGCTACGGACTCACTCCCGGGATGGTAATGAGCTCGATTTCCGCCCGCAACGCGGTGATTCCCGGCGGCACGCTGCGCACAGAGGGACGCAACTTCCCGGTACAACTCTCCGGCGAATATAAGACCGAGAACGACATGCTCGGCACAATCGTCGGCCTGAGCCGGCAAGGCGCGCCGGTGTATTTGCGCGACGTGTTTGACGTCCGCCGGATGTACGAGTCGCCGATCTCGTACAAGGTGGACGTGCTCGCGCGCAACGGCGAGCAAGGCCCGCTCGACACGCGCCGGTCGGCCATGGTCGCGGTCGAGATGCGCGACGGCAAAATCATCCGGGACTTCAACCGCGATGTCTGGAAGGTGGCGAACGCGATGCAAGCCCGAAGCCCGGAAGGCATTGAGTTTAAGTTGCTCTCCGATCAGCCGACCGCCGTCGCGCATCGCATCCATCACTTCGTGCGCTGCTTTATCGAAGCGGTGGTGATCGTGATCATCGTGGGATTGTTCCTGATGGATTGGCGTTCGGCGCTGGTGCTGGCCACGGCGATTCCACTCACCGTCGCCATCACCCTGGTCGGCATGCAGATGCTACATATTCCGTTGCAACAAATCTCCATCGCCGCGCTCATCATCGCGCTGGGAATGCTTGTGGACGTGCCGGTCGTGGCCGCCGACGGCATCAACCGCGAACTGCATCTGGGCGAGCCACGGATCCGGGCGACGTGGCTTGGGCCGCTGCATCTCCGGCATCCAATGGTATTCGGCACGTTGATCAACATCTTCGCGTTCCTGCCGCTGCTGATGCTCAGCGGCGACAAGGGCGAATTCATGAAGAGCATGCCGGCTGTGGTCAGCATTTCGCTGATGGCCGCGTTCCTGGTTTCGATCACCTTCACGCCCCTGGTCAGCTACTACGTGCTGCGCGGCCAAAAGGGTTTCGATGAAGGCGGCGAGGTTCGGTCCTTCTTCCTGTTCCGGTACGTGGACCAAGCGCTCGCGGCTGTCTTGCCGCGCTACAAGGCCGCGTTGGAAGGCTCTCTCAAACGTCCGTTCCTGGTGCTGGGAATTGGCTACGCGCTGCTGGCTGCGAGTCTGCTGCTCGTTCCATTCCTCGGTAGTCAGTTCTTCCCGCCGGCAGAGCGCAACCAGTTGTTGGTGGATATCGAGTCGCCTTCAACCGATTCGCTGACCAGCCTGCGGGCCACGGTGGACCAAGCCGTGAACATCATCAAAACCCACGAGGAAGTCACCAGCGCCGCGATCTTTACCGGCGGCACTGCGCCGCGCTTTTACTACAACGTCGAACCGAAAGCGCCGGCCAACTATCTCGCGCAGATTCTCATCAACACACGAAGCGAGGACGATGTCACAGGCCTGCTGGTCAAGTTGCGCCACGAATTGGATCAATCAGTTCCGGGTGCCCGCTGCGTCGTCAAACGGCTCGAACAAGGTCCGCCGGTCAACGAACCGATTCAAATCCGGCTCAGCGGCGAGAACCTGGATAAACTGCGGCAATTGGCTGACCAGACGGCCGCCGTCCTGCGCGCGGCGGGTGGCTATCATGTCTTTGATGATCTGGGGCTGCGCATGCCCAACGTTGAGATTGATATCGATCAAGACCGCGCCAATTCGCTGGGCTTGAACAATGAGCAAATCGGCCAGGTCGCCCAGGCCGCCTTTACGGGATTGAAGGTGACGGAGCTGCGAGAGGGCGACCGGCTAATCCCAGTCCTGGTTCGTGACCGCGTTGAGGACTGCAGCGAGGTGGAGAAGATTCGCAGCCTTTATGCCCCAACTCCGGACGGGAAGGGTGTTCCGTTCGAGAGTTTCGCGAAGCTGAAAATCCAGCCGGAGTTTGTCACCATCCCTCACTATAACCAGCTTCGCACGGTGACGGTCAAAGCCTACGCGCCTTTCGGCGAGATGCCTTCACGGATTCTGGACCGCGCTCGGCCGGGCCTGGCCACAATCAAATTGGACCCGGGCTATGAAATGCGGTTTGCCGGCGAGGATGAGGAGTTGCGCAAGAGCAAAGCAGAAATGGGACTGATAATGGAGGTATCGCTGGCGCTGATTGCTTTCACGATGGTCCTCCAATTCCGCTCCGTCATCAAATCCGTGGTGGTTATGCTGACCGTGCCGCTCGGACTCATCGGCGCGTTGCTCGGACTCACAATTACCGGCTCGCCAATGGGATTCATGGCGATGCTGGCGATGGTCAGCCTGGCCGGCGTCATGGTCAGTCACATCATCGTGCTCAGCGACTACATCGAGCACGCCCGGGCCGAGGGCCTGCCGTTGGAGCAGGCGCTCGTCAAGGCCGGCCTCGCGCGTCTGCGGCCGGTGCTGGTGACAGTGCTCGCCACGGTCGGCGGATTGATTCCGCTGTTTCTCACGGGCGGCGCACTTTGGCATCCGTTGACCGCGGTGCACATTGTCGGCCTGCTGATGGCGACGGTGCTGACACTCCTCATGTTGCCGACACTCTACTACGTCTTCTGCGCCAAACTGAAACTCATCAAGTAAGGATCACGCCATGACTTCATTTTATTCCAAACTGCCGGTGTGGCTGGTCGTCACGCTGACACTGACCGGGTGCGCCGTTGGCCCGAACTACCATCGTCCCGTTGTCGATACGCCGGCCACCTTCCGCGGCGGGCCGGACGTCTCCTCGACGAACTCGTTCGCCGATCTGCCGTGGTGGGGCGTGTTCAAAGATCCGGCGCTTCAGGACTTGGTCCGCGCCGCGCTCACGAACAACTATGACCTTCGCATCACGCTGACCCGGATCGATCAGGCACACGCGCTTGAAGCGCAGGCGCGCTCCCAATTCCTGCCCCAAATTGGATATGACGGCGAAGCTGCCCGCGGCCGCAACGAGTACTTAGGCACGGTGGCACCGAATCCGAAGCCAGTCACGACCGACAGCTACCTTGCCGGCTTCGATGCCGTTTGGGAAATCGACCTCTGGGGTCGTGTCCGCCGGATGAACGAAGCCGCGCGCGCCAACTTCATGGCCTCGCAGGAAGGCCGGCGCGCGGTGATGATCTCCGTCGTCAGCGGCGTCGCGGGGGCCTACTTTGAGTTGCTGGAACTCGACGACCAACTTGCCATCGCGCAGCGCACCCGGGATTCCTACGAGCGCACGCTCAAACTATTCTCCGACCAACATGCCGGTGGCTTGGCCTCGAAGCTCGAAGTTTCGCGCGCCGAACTCGCACTGCGGACGGTCACGGCGACCATCCCGGAGATCGAGCGGCAAATTGCCCTCAAGGAAAACGAAATCAACACGCTCCTCGGTCGCAACCCTGGCCCGGTGCCTCGTACCTCTACGCTACTCGCGCAAGAGATGCCGGTGGAAATCCCGGTCGGACTGCCTTCGAGCCTGCTAGAGCGTCGGCCCGACGTTCGGCAGGCCGAGCAGCAGGTCCGCGCGGCCAATGCGGAAATTGGCGCGGCTATCGGAGACTTCTTCCCGCGCATCGGCCTGACGACCTTTTACGGCGGTACGAGCACTGAGCTTAACAAATTGTGTACTAGCGGCGCGAACATCTGGTCGGCGGCCGCGACTGCCGCGGGTCCGGTGTTTACGGGCGGCCGATTAACCGGCCATTACCGGCAAACCAAAGCTGCCTGGGAAGAAACCAAGGTTCTTTACCAGCAAACCGCCCTCAGCGCCTTCCGCGAGGCGTCCGACGCGCTCATCTCCCACCGCCAATACGAAG
>DATKNW010000039.1:0-2384 GCA_035541135.1 Verrucomicrobiia bacterium | reverse complement strand
GCCGACCCAGTATGACGAGAGCGAGAAGATGCTGCACGGCGTGGTACACGATCCCACATCTCGCCGGATGGGCGGGGTCGCCGGGCACGCGGGATTATTTGGCAGTGCCGACGATCTCGCGAAATTCGCGCAAACTCTGCTGGATGGGGGCGATGGCATTCTATCTCGTGAAACCGTCGAGAAGATGACCACGCCCGAAACGCCGCCAACGGCGCACGTTTTGCGCGGCTTTGGCTGGGATATCGATTCCCCGTTTTCTACCAACCGCGGTGAGTTGCTGCCCGTCGGCTCCTACGGCCACACTGGATTTACCGGAACGTCGCTGTGGATCGATCCCACCACGCAGACCTATATCGTCCTGCTGACCAATGCGGTACATCCGCGGGGTAAGGGAAATGCAATCGGGGTGCGCGGAAAAGTCGCGACCGAAGTGGCCGCCGCCCTGAACTTGACGACAGACGAGAAAGAAGCCCTGCGCTGGGAGAGCATCACCGGCTATAACGAGGCCTTGACCGCCGCTCGGCACCTGAGCACGCGCAATGGCAACGTGAAGTCTGGAATCGACGTGCTCGCCGAGCACGGCTTCGATGTGCTGAAGCTGCCGGCTGGTCCGGTTCCCGACGCCAGGCGCCACATTGGTGTAGTGACGAACCAGACCGGTGTAGATGGCTCGGGTAAACGTACCATCGATGTCCTGGCACAGGCGCCCGGAGTTTCGCTGGATGCGATCTTCAGTCCGGAGCATGGCGTCACGGGCACGCTCGATACCACCGACATCAACAATTCGAAAGATGCCGCCACCGGAATTTCGGTATACAGCGTGTATGGCGGAAGCGATGCCGCCCGGCGGCCGCCGCCCGAAGTGCTGCGCACCCTCGACGCAATCGTCTTCGACATTCAGGACGCGGGCGTCCGGTTCTATACCTACGAGACGACGCTGGGATACTTCCTCGAGGCAGCGGCCAAGGCTGGGATCGAAATGATCGTGCTCGACCGCCCTAATCCGATTACGGGAGCATTCGTACAGGGACCGCCGAGCGATCCCGGTCATGAGAGCTTCACGAATTACTGGACGGTGCCGGTGCGTCACGGCATGACCATGGGCGAACTGGCGAAGATGTTCAACGCCGAGCGCGGGATTAATGCGAAGCTGACCGTGGTTCCTTTGGAGGGTTGGCAGCGCGGTGACTGGTTCGATTCTACCGGCCTCGAGTGGGTGAATCCGTCGCCGAATCTGCGCAGCGTTACGGAAGCAGCGTTATATCCTGGCGTGGCGTTGATCGAGGGGACGAACGTTTCGGTCGGTCGCGGCACCGACTCGCCTTTCGAACTGCTAGGTGCGCCGTGGATGAAGAGTAAAGAACTGGCATCGTACCTGAATGCTCGCGGAATTTCCGGCGTTCGGTTCGTCCCGATCACGTTCACCCCGAACTCGAGCAACTACAGCGGGCAGGCATGTCAGGGAGTCAATATCATTCTGACCGACCGCAACGCCTTGGACGCGCCGGAGCTAGGCATTGAACTGGCCGCCGCGCTTCGCAAACTCTACCCGGCCGAGTTCAAAATCGAAAAGATGCAGGGATTGCTCGTGAATCAGACTGTGTACGACGCACTAATGGCGGGCCAGGACCCGCGCCGCATCGCACAGGACTGGATGGACGATTTGCAGAAGTTCGGAAAAGTGCGGGAGAGATATCTGATTTACAAGTAAACGACCTGCGCACTCCGGTGTTGCATGGGTCCCGCGCGCTGCAAGAGACTCAGGGTGACACAGGCCTAACGCATACGTCTATCTTCGCGTTATGCTCTGCCTGGTTTGGCAGTGCCTGTCATGGAGGCATATCGTGCATCGGTTTCTCCAAGTTCTTATCGTTCTGTTTGTGGCTGCCGTCGCGTACTCGCAAGCGGCTCCGCCGAAAGGCGTCGATGTCATCGCTCCAGACGGCACCAAGCTGCGTGCAACCTTCTTCGCCGCGCCCAAGCCCGGGCCGGGCGTCCTGCTGCTGCACATGTGCAATACGACGCGAAAGTCATGGGAGCCCGTGGCGAAGGAACTGAGCGAGAAGGGAATCAACGCGCTGACGATTGACAATCGCGGATTCGGCGAGAGCGGCGGACCGCGATTCGACCTCAAATCACCCGATGTTATCAAGCAACTGAACGAAAAGTGGCCCGGTGATTTTGACGCCGCCTACGACTACCTGGCGGCGCAACCTGGCGTGGATAAGAGCCGGATCGCTCTCGGCGGCGGAAGTTGCGGTGTCGACAACGCGGTCAAATTGGCCGAACGCCATCCGCAGGTGAACGCCCTGGTGCTGCTCGCAGGGGGCACGAACCTGCAAGGAATCAACTACCTGGTGCAGCATCCGGAACTCCCGATCTTC
>DATKNW010000038.1:0-12373 GCA_035541135.1 Verrucomicrobiia bacterium | reverse complement strand
AGTGCACAAACCCAGCGTTGTACTCCTCAATCCACTGCGGGGATACCTCCGGAGGTATCCCCGCAGCTCATTCAACCTAGTAGTGCTCACCACCTTCAACTTCACCGCAGGGGGGTCATGATGTACCCACCGGTTCCCAGACGGCGGGGGCTTTCGCCTTGCTGCGGTCGGGCGAGCCATGTTAGCTTTCGCCCGCTTTTATGAGGAGAGTGGGGCGATCCCTGTGGTTGGCGGCGGCGCTGACGGCTTGGGCGGCTGGCGTATATGCTGACGAGCCGGCCGTAACAAACACGACCGTCGAGCCGGCGACGAATCTGGTTCTTGGGTCCGCCACCAACATCGTCCCGGAGCAGGTTCCCACGGCGTCGACCAACGCGACGGCCGAATCGCCCACAAACGTGACGACCGAGCCGGCAACCAACGTTGTGGCCCAGCCGCCCACCAATGCGGTGGTCGAGCCTCCAACCAATGCGCCAACCGAAATGGCCACGAATGCGACCATCTCAACCACCAACCCACCCGGCCAAACGTCGTCCGCAGCGGCATCGGCAACGAACGGGGTGACCGAGGTGGTGCCGGGCGCGACGGCGGTGGCGGAGACGAACGCCGTAATTGCCGAGCCGGCTGTGAGCGAGCGCGGCATCACGTCATTGCCGACGATCAATGCGGACAGGATGACGTTCGACAACCTCGCCAAGATGTTTGTCGCCGAAGGCCACGCTGTCGCGCGGGACAAGGACGCGACCCTGGTGGCCGACCGAATTCGGTTCAACAAGCAGACGGGTGAAGCCTGGGCGGAGGGGCACGCCCGCATCAACCAGGGCGCCCAGGAATGGGTGGGGCCATCCTTGTACTACAATTTCGACACGCGGCGGCTCAAGGCGGACGAGGCCCGCGGGTTTATCGACCCGCTCTACGCGCACGTGTGGAACCTCGAACAGGTCGGCACCAATGATTATGTATTTGGCCGCGCCACCGTCACCACCAGCGACCTGGAGCATCCCGGGTATTCTCTGCAAGCGAAGCACGGCGAAGCGTGGACGGGCGACCGCCTCGCGCTGCACGATGTCACGGTCCACCAGGGCGCGGTACCGGTGTTGTGGTCGCCGCTGGTGATCTGGTCGCTCAAAGGCGACATGCCGCCGCTCATGGTGACCGTGGGCGACAACACGCTTTGGGGAGCGTTCCTGTTGTCTAGTTTCACCTGGAAGGTGAACAGGACGGTGGACCTGACCGTTCACGCCGATGAACGGCTCTCCCGCGGCTTCGGCACCGGCGCGGACGCGCAGTACCGGCTGGGGAACGGCGGGCATGGGTTGTTGACCGGATATTTCATCGACGACTCGCAGCCGGACAAGTCCGAACCCGGCGGCGGCATCGGGACCAACGCCCCCGCCTTCGGTTACGTCACCAACTCCGTCTACCGTTATCGTGCCGAGTGGCAACACAAGCAGTACCTGACCAATAACGTGACCCTCACCGTCGATCTCAACAAGATGAGCGACGCCGAGACGATGCACGATTATTTTCGCCGCGAGTTCGACCAGAATCGTGAGCCGGATTCCGTGGCGGACGTCACCAAGGCCGGGCCGAATTACACGCTGTCGTTTCTGGCTCGTCCGGAGTTCAACAAGTTCTTTACCGAGGTGGAGCGGTTGCCGGAAGCGAAGCTGGCCGTGAACCGGACGCGCCTCGGCGGCACGCCGCTCTTTTACGAGGGGGAAAGCAGCGTCGGGCAATACCACAACGTTCCTGGCGACACCAACATCGTGGGGATCGGAGAGAGTCCGGACTTCACGGGCAACGCCGTGCGCGCGGATACGTTTCACCAGATCGTCGTCCCGTCGATGCCGGGCGGCTGGTTGTCGGTGGTTCCCCACGCGGGCATCCGCGGGGATTACTATTCGCGCGCGCCCGCTGACGCGCCGGAGACGCAGAACGTGACGCGGGTCGTGTACGATCTGGGCGCGGACACGTCGTTCAAGATCTCGCGGGAGTGGGATGACGTGCACAACGACTGGCTGCAGATCGACGGGCTGCGGCACATTCTGCAGCCATTCGCCGAATACCAATGGGTGCCGCGTCCCGACCGGTCGACGAACGACCTGTTTCAATTCGATGCGGTGCGGAACACGACCTTGCTGGGGGGCGATTCCTTGTCGGTGACGCGGTTTTCGCCCCTGGATTTCGCGGCCAACGATCAGATCGATTCCATCACGGGCGAGGACACGCTGCGGTTCGGGCTGCGCCAGACGCTGCAGACCCGGCGCGACAATCAGGCATGGAACCTAGTCGATTTGACGGGCTGGACAGATTACGAGGTGGAACGGGCATCGGGCCAGAGCGACTTTTCGGATTTCTTCGGCACGGCGGAGATTCGCCCGTACCGGTGGCTGTCGCTGGACACGTTCGGGCGCTACCAACTCAATGGCGGGGTCCTGCGCGAGTTCAACTCGGCGTTCCGCGTGATCGATGCCGACCGCTGGACGCTGGGGCTGGGCACGCGATACCTCAAGGGGGACAGCAACCTGGTCAGCGTGGACTGGGCGTACAAGTTGTCGCGGCACTGGACAGCGCATCTGTACGAGCGGGTGGACCTGCAAGACGGCTTGTGGCAGGAACAGGAGTACACCTTGCGCCAGGAAACGCATGATTGGTACATTACGTACGGATTCCGTTATCTGGAAAACGAAAACGTGGCCGGGCAGCAACGAACGCCCAACGAGATGACGATCTTCGTCAGCGTGTCATTGAAGGCGTATCCGGGAGCGGTCCTGGCGGTGAACTGAGCGGAAGGGGAGTAGCGACAGCATGGTCAACATCAGCATTGTGGGCACAGGGTATGTGGGACTGGTGACCGGCGCCTGTTTCGCCGAAGTCGGCCACAACGTTGTCTGCGTCGATAACGACCGGAAAAAGGTCGAGGTGCTGCAGGCCGGCGGCATTCCCATCTACGAGCCGGGCCTGGAAGAAATCGTCGCACGCACGGTGGCCTCCGGACGGTTGCGGTTTACCGACAAGATCGCCGACGGCGTGAAGCATTCCGAGGTGGTGTTCATCGCCGTGCCCACGCCGCCGAACCCCGACGGCTCGGTGGACATGAGTTTCGTCGAGCGCGTGGCGCGGGAAATCGCGGCGACGATGACGGAATACAGGATCGTGGTGGACAAGTCGACGGTGCCGGTCAAGACGGGCGAGAGGGTTGCCGAGACGATCAAACGCTACAACAAGCGCAAGGTCGACTTCGACGTGGTCAGCAATCCCGAGTTTCTGCGGGAGGGTTGCGCCGTGCGAGACCTGATGCAACCGGATCGCGTCGTGATCGGCGCGAGCAGTCCGCGTCCCGTGGGCAAGATGACGGAGATCTACTCGCCGTTCAACGCGCCGATCATCATCACGGACATCAACAGCGCGGAACTGATCAAACACGCCTGCAATTCATTCCTGGCGCTGAAGATTTCCTACGCCAACGCGCTCTCGGTGATCTGCGAGGCCAGCGGCGCCAACATTTCCGACGTGGTTCATGGCATGGGGTTGGACAAACGGATCGGGCGCGAGTTCCTCAACGCGGGTCTCGGCTACGGCGGCTCGTGTTTCCCCAAGGATCTGAGTGCATTCGTCCACATTGCCGACGAACTCGGGTATGACTTCCGTCTCCTCAAGGCGGTCCAACAGATCAATGCGGACCAGATTGAGCGCTTCCTCAAGAAGATCCACGACACCTTGTGGATCGTGAAGGACAAGACCATCGGGGTGCTCGGGTTGGCGTTCAAACCGAACACGGACGACATGCGGCTGGCGCCGTCACTGGAAGTGATCCGTCCGCTGCAGAAGGAGGGCGCCCGCATCCGCGCCTACGACCCGAAAGCGATGGACAAGGCCCGCGACGTACTGCCCGGCGTGGAGTTTTGCGATGGTCCGTACGCCGTCGCCGCGGGTGCCGATGGCCTGATCATCTGCACCGAATGGGACGAATTCCGTCGACTGGATCTGGAGAAACTGCGGGCCGTAATGGGACAACCGATTGTGCTGGATGGCCGCAATCTGTTCGACCCGCAGAAAATGGCCCAACTGGGTTTTGTCTACAAGAGCATCGGCAGATAATATGCGCTTCGGCGCCGTCATCGTGCTGCTGCTGGCGGCGGTGACCGCCGCGCTCGGGCAGGAGGATTCCCCGGCCATCACCGCGGAGGATCGCATCGTGGTGGTCGCGCCGCATCCGGACGATGAAGTGCTCGGGGCGGGCGGGATCATCCAGCAGGCCTGCGCCGCCGGGGCGGAGGTGCATGTCGTCTATCTGACCAACGGCGACCACAATCAGTTTGCCTTCAAGCTTTATCGATTGCGGCTGCACCTCGGCCCGATTCAGTATTTGTTTTTTGGCAACCTCCGGCAGCGCGAAGCCATCGCCGCCACGGGCATCCTCGGGTTGTCCCCGGACCAACTGACCTTCCTCGGATTCCCCGACTACGGCGCGCTGGCGATCTGGCAGGATTACTGGCGCGAGCGGACGCCCTTCCGCAGCGACGCGACGCTCAGCAACGCCGTGCCATACGTGGGTGCCTATGAGTTCGGCCAGCGGTACACTCCCGAAAACGCGACGGCGGATTTCGTCGAGCTGTTTCGCCGCTGGCGGCCGACGCGGGTGTTTGTCACGCACCCGGCGGACACCAATCCGGATCATCGAGCCGCCGCGAATTTTGTGCGGTTGGCCACACTGGAAATCAGTGCGGAGCAGGCCCCGCCCGTGATCTGCTATTACGTGATCCATTTCGGGCGCTGGCCGGTGCCGTATCACTATCATCCCGACATGGAACTGAAACCCCCGCGGCAGTTGCTGGACGACGGCGATTGGTATTCGATCCCGCTGACGCCGGAGCAAACCGAACGGAAATACGAAGCGATTATCAAGAACCGCACGGAATTGACCACGCGCGAGTACTACCTCGTGTCGTTTGCGCGGGCCAACGAGATCTTCGCGACAATCGACACCCTGCCGGTGCCGGTGGTGCCGGCGGGCACCATCGTCAACTGGAAGAAGGCGGTCCGCTCCAGGGTCATCGGCTTCGGCGCGGCCGATTCGGCATATCGCCCCGACGTGGAACGATTGTTCAGCGCGGAATACGCGGCGATGGAGCTGGAGGAGACGGCGTACGTGCGCCAGGGAGACGACCTGATTGCGCAGGTCACGCTCCGTAACCGGCTCGGCAAACGCGCCAACGTGCACTTGCTGTTGTACGGGTACCGACAGGGAGAAGATTTTGCCGCCATGCCGAAGATCCAGATCAATATCACGCCCGTCGGCACCGTCCATGTGTATGACGGCAGACGGCGGATCAAAACCAGCGACGTGACGGTCACCAGTGTCAGCAATCACCTGATCGTGCGACTGCCCCTGTGGCTGTTGGGGGAGCGGCGACCGGACTACCTGTTCACCGCGACGCGCGCCAGTCTCGGCGAGGTCGCGGCGGACGACACGGCGTGGCATCTGTTTTCGCTGTCCAACGGGCCGGAAATCCTGCATACAATGCGCCCGTCGCCCAGCGGCGCGGAAGCTGGCACGCCGGTTCACAAACGGCCGACCACTATTGGAAAATGACATGGACTACTTGATCACAGGCGGAGCGGGGTTTATCGGGTCGAACGTCGCCGAGCACCTGGCGGGGCAGGGGAGAAGCGTCCGCATCTTCGACAACTTCTCCAGCGGCAAGCGGTCGAACGTGAGCGCGCTGGCGAACCAGGCCGAGATTGTGGAAGGCGATTTGCGCGATCCGAAGGCGGTGGCGCAGGCGTGCCAGGGCGCGCGGTTCGTCCTGCATCTGGGCGCGATGCCCAGCGTGACCCGGTCGGTCGAGGACCCGCGAACGACCAGCGAGGCCAACATCCTGGGCACGGTGAACCTGCTGATCGCGGCGCGGGATGCGGGCGTGAAGCGGGTGGTATTCAGTTCGTCGTCCAGCGTGTACGGCGACACGCCGACATTGCCCAAGCGCGAGGACATGCCGCCGTCGCCGTTGTCGCCCTATGCGGTCCACAAGATCACGGGCGAGTATTACTGCCGTATCTTCTGGCAATTGTACGGATTGGAGACGGTTTCCTTGCGGTATTTCAATGTGTTTGGGCCACGGCAGGACCCGCAATCGCAGTACGCGGCGGTCATTCCGCGATTCATCACCGCCATCCTGAACGACCGGCCGCCGACGATTTACGGCGACGGGAAACAGACGCGCGATTTTTCACACGTCGAGAATGTCATCGATGCCAACCTGATCGCCTGCGAGGCGCCAAAGGAAGCGCTGGGCCAGTCATTCAACATCGCCTGCGGCGGGCGAGTGTCGTTGTTGGAACTGGTCGATACCGTGAACAAGATTCTCGGCAAAAACATCGCGCCGAAGCTCGATCCGCCGCGCCCCGGCGACATCCTGCACAGCCAGGCTGACATTGCGAAGGCGGAAAAACTCCTCGGCTGGAAACCGCGCGTGAATTTCCGTGAAGGGATCGAGAAAGCCGTGGCGTGGTACAAAGCGCAAGGGTAGGAACGACGGAAAGAGTCGGCAGCCGCAGGGGACAACCAAAGACACTGGCTCGGCCGGACGAAAAATCCGGCGGCCTGCCGAAATTTTGTCGTGCAAAGCGTGTGGGGCGCGTGTATGTAGGCGAGGCATTCCGTCATGAGTTGGTTCCGACTCAATTTCAAGTTGCCGGGCGTGGTCGATACGGAGGACCTCGTCAAGCGGGCGGGCGCGAAGCTGTTCGCGCGTGGCGGCGCGAAAAACGGCGTTTCCGACAAGGTCGCGGATGCGGTCCGCGACGCGGCGACGAAGGATGCCGCCGACGTCTTGCGGGAGCTTGGCGCCACGTCGACCGGGCTGACCGAGGAAGACGCCGCCGTGCGGCTGGAGCAATACGGCGCCAATGAAGTCGCGCAAGAGAAGCGGCATGGCTGGCTGGACCGTCTGTGGATCGCGGCGATCAATCCGCTGGTGATTCTGCTCACCGTCCTCGCCATCGTAACGTTTGCGACGGCGGAATCCTCCAGCGATTTCATCGGTGGGGCCGTGATGGTGGCGATGGTGTTGCTCGGGTTGTCACTGCGGTTCATCCAGGAAACGAAGGCGGACAACGCCGCCGCGAAACTCAAGGCGATGATCAAGGTCACCGCCACGGTCCTGCGCGATGGCCAGCCGAAGGAAATTCCGCTGCGTGAGATCGTGCCGGGCGATGTGGTGAAGTTGTCCGCCGGCGACATGATCCCCGGGGACGTGCGGCTCGTGTCCGCCAAAGACCTGTTTCTGATCCAGGCGACGCTCACCGGCGAGTCGCTACCGGTGGAGAAAACGGACGCCAAGGACACGCGCGAGAAGGTTTCGCCCATCGAGCGCACGAACCTGTGTTTCCTCGGCACCAGCGTTGAGAGCGGCTCGGCCACGGCGGTGATCGTGGCCACGGGAGCGCAAACCTATTTCGGGAAGATGGCGCGGAGCCTGGTCGGCCAGCCGGTGGAAACGGCGTTCGACAAGGGCGTCAAGAAGTTCACCTGGCTGATGATCCGGTTCATGGCCGTGATGGTGCCGCTGGTGTTCTTGATCAACGGGCTGACCAAACACGACTGGAAGGAGGCATTTTTCTTTGCGATGGCCGTGGCGGTGGGATTGACGCCCGAGATGTTGCCGATGATCGTGTCGGTGTGCCTGTCCAAGGGCGGCGTGTCGATGTCGAAGAAGAAGGTCATCGTCAAGCGGCTCAATTCGATCCAGAACTTCGGGGCGATGGACGTGCTGTGCACGGACAAGACGGGCACGCTGACGATCGATCGCGTCATTCTCGAAGTCTATTGCGACGTCTTCAAGAAGGAGAACGAGGACGTGCTGCGCGATGCGTACCTGATCAGCCATTTTCAGACGGGCTTGAAGAACGTGCTCGACCGCGCCGTATTGCAGCACAAGGACCTCCACCACGAGTTGTCGCTGGATGCCTACACCAAGATCGACGAACTCCCATTCGATTTCTCGCGGCGGATGATGTCGGTCGTCGTCGAGGGGCCGGGCGGGACGCGGCAGTTGCTGACCAAAGGGGCGCCCGAAGCGGTATTCGTGAAGTGCACGCACTTCGAGTACGAGGGCGAGATCTTCCCGATGGAATCGATCTTGGCCGACGATCTGATGGCGGAGGTCAATGACCTGAATGGCGACGGGTTTCGCGTGCTGGCGGTGGCGACCAAGAAGCTGGACAAGCGGGACGCGTACTCGAAAGCGGACGAATGCGACCTGGTGTTGACGGGGTACCTGGCGTTTCTGGATCCGCCGAAGGACACGGCGACCGAGGCCATCAAGGCGCTGCGGCAACATGGCATTGCGGTCAAGGTCCTGACCGGCGACAACGATCTGGTGACGCGCAAGGTCTGCCGCGAAGTCGGCATCAACGCGGAGAAGATCATCCTCGGCCGCGACGTCGAAACGATGACCGATCCGCAACTGGCCGAGGCGGTGGAGACCACGGACGTCTTCGCGCGGCTGTCGCCGGCGCACAAGCAGCGGATCGTGAAGGCCCTGCAGGGCAAGGGCCACGTGGTCGGGTTCATGGGCGATGGGATCAATGATGCGCCGGCGTTGCGGGCGGCGGATGTGGGGATTTCCGTGGATAACGCGGTGGATATCGCCAAGGAATCGGCGGATGTGATCCTGCTGGAGAAGAGCTTGATGGTGCTGGAGGAAGGGGTGCTCGAAGGCCGCAAGGTGTTCGTGAACATTTTGAAGTACATCCGCATGGGCGCGAGCTCGAACTTCGGGAACATGTTCAGCGTGATTGGCGCGAGCGCCTGGTTCCCGTTCGTGCCGATGGCGCCGATCCAGGTCCTGACCAACAACTTGCTGTACGACTTTTCGCAGGTGCCGATCCCCACCGACAACGTCGGGCCGACGCAAATCGCCAAACCGCGCCCGTGGCAAATGGGGGAGATTGCGCGATTCATCATTTTCATCGGGCCGATCAGCTCGATCTTCGACTACACGACCTATGCGATGATGTGGTTCTTGTTTAAGTGCAATCAGGCGAATCTATTGCCGCCGCCGGAACTGGCGGCGCGGTTCGCGCACGTGACCGTGCCCGATGAGACGTACGCAGCGTCGCTGTTCCACACGGGTTGGTTCGTCGAATCGCTGATGACGCAGACGCTGATCATCCATGTCATTCGGACGAGCCTGCTGCCGTTCGTTCAATCGCGGGCGAGCTGGCAACTGACGATGACGTCGCTGCTGATCATGGCGATTGGGGCGTACCTGCCATTTTCGCCGCTGGCGGGTAGCCTGGGTTTCGTGCCGCTGCCGCCGTTGTTCTGGCCGCTGCTGTTGGCGACGTTGCTCTGCTACGTGGGGCTGACCCAGGTCATCAAGATGTGGCTGGTCCGCAAAGGCTGGGTGTAGACCCGCGAACGAGTTGCGACACTGGGGCAAGGAAGTCGCGTCTCGTCGAACTCGGCTTCGCGGCCACAAGGGAATCCCTAAAAAGAGGAGAGGCCGAGGTTTGGGGCCTCGGCCTCATTTGTCTTCGGCGTGGAGAAGCGCCTTCGACGAGGTATGGTGTGGTATAGGGTGAGTGCTACATTAGCAGCGGCGGTGCCAACCATGCCAAGGAGCCAATTCCGGGGCTTTCTGACGTGAAAAAGCGGCAAAAGGGGCGAATGCGCCGCGTCGGTTCCTCTGGAATTCGCAAATCTGCGGACAAATTCGCGCTCAGCGGTCCCGCAAGTATGCGAGTTGCGCGCTTGACGGGCTTGGGGAGTGTTTATACGGTGGGTGGCTTAACAACGGGGGATTAACGACCAATGGCTGTTACCATAGAAAACGTGGCGCCGTGCCGCAAGAAGCTCCGGGTGGAGGTGGCCGCGGAGCGGGTGGCGGGCACTCGCGCCGAGATTTTGCAGGAAATCCGCAAGGTGGCGTCGCTGCCGGGCTTTCGTCCCGGCAAGGCGCCCGAACCGATGGTGGAAAAGCGGTACGCGGGCCAGATCGATCAGGAACTGCGCGAGCGGCTTATTCCGGAGAGTTATCGCGAGGCGCTGCAGGAACAGAACTTGAAAGTCGTGGGCTACCCACAGATCGAAGGGGTCGAGTATCAGCCCGGTCGTCCGCTGATTTACACGGCCACGGTCGACACGGCGCCGGAGTTTGCGTTGCCGGACTACAAGGGCATTCCGGTGAAGAAGGCGACGATCGCCGTGAAGGAGGAGGACGTGGACAAGATGCTGGAGGCGATGCGCGACCAGCAGGCGGATTTTGTCGCGGTGGAAGGCCGGGCGGTGCGGACCGGCGACTTCGCGGTGGTGAATTACACGGGCGTTGTGGAGGGCAAACCCATCAGCGAGCTCGCCCCCGACGCCAAAGGGCTGGGCGAGAACAAGGATTTCTGGCTGCTGATTTCCCCGGATTCGTTTCTGCCGGGCTTTTGCGAACAGCTCGTCGGCGCCACTGCGGGCGAGAAGCGGCAGGTGCTGGTTGATTTCGCTCAGGATTTTCCGCAAAAGCCCTTGGCGGGGAAGAAGGCGACGTTCTTTGTGGATGTGACCGCCCTGAAGGAAAAGAAGCTGCCGGAGCTGAGCGAGGAGTTCGCCACGAAGGTGGGCGCGGAGAGCCTCGCCAAGCTGCGAGAGACCGTCCGCAAGAACCTCGAAGGCGACGTGGCGGAACGACAGGACTCCGACATGCGGCGCCAGGTGATCGAGCATCTGCTGGCGCGGGTTCAGTTTGAGCTGCCCGAATCGCTGGTCCAGCAGGAGACGCGCAGCATTGTGTACGACGTTGTCCGCGAAAACAGCCTGCGCGGAGCCACGAAGGAGCAACTCGAAGAAAAGAAGAACGAGATCTTCGGGTTCGCCGCCAAGAGTGCCCAGGACCGTCTGCGCACGTCGTTCATCCTCGACGCGGTTGCGGCGGCGGAGAAGATCAAGGTGGAAGAGGACGAGATTAACGAGCGGATTCGGCGGATGGCGGTGCGGTCGCAGACGACGCCGGCGCGGCTGAAGGCGCAACTGGCCGAAAAGGGGGGCCTGGGCGAAGTCGAGGAGCAAATCCTCGTCGGCAAAACCTTGGATTTCCTGGTGGACAACGCCAACGTCGAGTCCGTCACCGCATCGTAACGCGACCGGGACGGGAAGCCGGTTGCAGACGGCAAGAGAAATGCTAGTATAGGAAGGATTCTTAACAAGGAAGGGACATGGAAAAAGCCCAGATTCTAGTGCCGATGGTGGTGGAACAAACGGGCCGCGGAGAGCGCGGCTACGACATTTATTCGCGTCTGCTGAAAGACCGCATCGTGTTCATCGGGACGCCGGTGGACGACAACGTGGCCAATCTCATCATCGCGCAGATGCTGTACCTGCAGTCCGAAGACCCCGGCAAGGACATCAATTTGTACATCAACTCGCCCGGCGGCTCGGTCACGGCGGGACTGGCGATTTACGACACCATCCAATTCGTCAAATGCGATGTGACGACCTATTGCGTTGGCCAGGCGGCGAGCATGGGGGCGGTGTTACTGGCGGCCGGCACAAAGGGCAAACGCTTTGCGCTGCCGAACGCGCGGATCATGATTCATCAACCATGGGGCGGGGTGCAGGGGCAGGCGTCGGACATCAGCATCCAGGCGAAGGAGATTTTGCGGATGCGGGATCGGCTGAACGAGATTCTCGCGCTGCATACCGGCAAACCGATTGAGACGATTGCCAAGGATACGGACCGCGACTTTTTCATGTCCGCGGCGGAGTCGCGCGACTACGGGCTCGTGGATGACGTGGTGAAGTCCCGTCGCGATACCGAGAAGAAGACGGACAAGGATAAGGACAAGGACAAAGCCGCCTAGGAAATCATGGCCCGACCGACCAATCTGACGATGTGCAGCTTCTGTGGGAAGACCCACGGCGAGGTGCGCAAGCTGATTGCCGGCCCGGGCGTATACATCTGCGACAACTGCATCACCGTCTGCAAGAGCATCCTCGACAAAGAACTCGGCCAATCGAAGTCGAAGACCGGGTCGGGGTTCAAACTGACCGTGCCCAAGCCGGCGGAGATCCGGCGCGAGTTGGACCAGTATGTCGTCGGCCAGGAACGGGCGAAGAAGACGATCGCGGTGGCCGTCCACAATCATTACAAACGGATCCAGCAGGACGGCGCGACTTCGGAGAAATCGGTCAAGCTGGACGAGCATCGCGATGTCGAGATCGAGAAGAGCAACATTTTGATGATCGGGCCGACGGGGTCGGGCAAGACGCTGTTGGCGCGGACGCTGGCGCGGGTGTTGGACGTGCCGTTTTGCATAGCGGATGCGACGACGTTGACGGAGGCGGGGTACGTCGGCGAGGACGTGGAGAACATCATCC